>CANRBG010000009.1 GCA_947628805.1 uncultured Oscillospiraceae bacterium
AACCTGGGCGCCACCAACTGCGTCAGCTGGTCCTTTGACCGCAAGGGCGTCATCGTGGTGGACAACGAGGACGGGGATCTGGACGAGGACGCCGTGCTCATGGACGCCATGGAGGCCGGCGCGGCGGATATGGAGGCGGAGGAGGGCGTGTTCACCCTCTATACCGCTCCTGAGGACGTGACCGCCGTGGCGGAGTACATGACCGCCCACGGCTACAAGCTGGATTCCGCCCAGGAGGAGATGGTCCCCCAGTCCTATATCACCCTCACCGCGGAGGGCGACCGGAAGAACATGCAGAAGATGCTGGACGTGTTCGAGGACAACGACGACGTGCAGAACGTCTGGCACAACTGGGAGAACATGGACGACTGACGATATGTGAGTTTTCCGAATGGCCGCGCCCATGAGCCGAAAGGCTGTGGGTGAGGAAAGTCCGGGCTCCACAGGGCAAGGATAACGGGTAACGCCCGCCGATGGCGACATCAGGACGAGTGCAACAGAAATAGACCGCCGCGTTTTGCGGTAAGGGTGGAAAGGCGGCGTAAGAGACCACCCGGCGTTCTGGCGACAGTTCGCCGCTGTAAACTCTATCCGGAGCAACACCGTGGAGGGGAGCATAGGCCGGCCCGGCCTCCCCGGGGAGGTGGCTGGAGCGTGACGGCAACGTCCCGCCAAGATAGATGGCCATTTTTAACAGAATCCGGCTTATAAGAAAACTCATTTATCATAAAGAGACAGGCATGGCGCCTGTCTCTTTTAACATCATGTTGTAGTTATTCGTTTCTTGCGTCATACTATATATTGCGTTATAATCGTTGCTGGAGGTGTTTGGCCTTGACCTTGAAGGAGTACATGTCGTCCCTGGCGGGAAAGCGGGTCACTGTCGTTGGCGCGGGGCTTTCCAACCGGCCGCTGATTGGCCTTTTGACCGACGCGGGTGTGGACGTGACCGTCCGCGATAAGTCCGCGCCCGAGGCGCTGGGGACGTTTTACGATACCTACGCCGCCCGGGGCGTGAAGTTTTGCCTTGGCCCGGATTATCTGGATGACCTGGACGGCGACGTCATCTTCCGCACCCCCAGCTTTCTGCCCATCCAACCCGCCCTGGCGGCGGCTATGGAGAGGGGATCGGCCGTCACAAGTGAGATGGAGGTCTTTTTCAGGCTCTGTCCCTGTCCTACCGTGGCCGTGACCGGCTCCGACGGCAAGACCACCACCACCACTGTTATCGCCCGGCTCCTGGAAGCCGCAGGCCGAAAGGTCTGGCTGGGGGGCAACATCGGCCATCCGCTGCTGGCGGATGTGGATTCGATCGGCAAGGACGACATCGCCGTGCTGGAGCTGAGCTCTTTTCAACTGCACAGCATGGTCTGCTCGCCGGACGTGGCGGTCATTACGAATATGGCCCCCAATCATTTGGACATCCACAAGGATCTTCAGGACTATATCGACGCGAAAAAACGGATCTTCCGGGCCCAGAGGCCAGACGCCCGGCTGGTGCTCAACCGGGACAACGCCCTCACCGCCGCCTGCGCCGGGGAGGCGAAGTGCCCCGTCAGCTGGTTCAGCCGGAAGGACCAGGTGGACCGGGGCGTGTATCTGCGCTCCGACGGCATGATCTGCGCCGTCATGGAGGGAAAAGAAACGCCCATCCTGCCGGCGACAGACATCCGCGTCCCCGGCATGCACAACGTGGAGAATATGATGACCGCCTTTGCCGCCGTTTGGGGCATGGTGCCGCCGGAGATCATGGCGGAGGTGGCCCGAACCTTTACGGGGGTGGCCCACCGGCTGGAGACCGTGCGGGTACACAGGGGCGTGACCTATATCAACGACTCCATCGCCTCCAGCCCGGACCGGACATTGGCGGGGCTGGCGTGCTTTGATAAAAAGCTCATTCTCATCGCCGGGGGCAAGGACAAGGGCATCCCCTTTGACAGCCTGGGCAGCGAGGTGTGCGCGCACGTGAAAAAGCTGTATCTGACCGGCATGACGGCGGGAAAGATCAGGGCCGCCGTGGAGGCCGCGCCGGAATACCGGCCCGGCGCGCCGGAGATATTCGTGATCGAGGACTTCACCGACACGGTAAAAGCGGCGGCCGCCGCCGCCGAGCCCGGCGACACGGTGCTCATGAGCCCGGCCAGCACGTCCTTTGACCGATTCAAGAATTTTGAAGAGCGCGGCGAGCTTTTCCGCCGCATCGTACAGGAGGTGCAGTGACATGGACCTGGCGGAACTGACGAAATGTCTGTGCGGCCTGTCCGGCCCGTCCGGATTTGAAGAGCCTGTGCGGGCCTGGATCGCGGAATATCTGGCGCCCTTTGCCGACGAGATCCGGACCGATCCCCTTGGCAATATGATCGCCCTGAAGCGCTGCGGCAAGCCCGGGGCCAAGCTGGTGCTGCTGGACGCCCATATGGACGAGATCGGCTTCATCGTCACCGGCGCGGAAAACGGCTATCTCTCCTTTGCCACTCTGGGCGGGGTGGACCAGCGGATGCTCCCGGCCCGGGAGGTGCGGGTGCTGACCGAGCCGCCTCTGTACGGGGTGATCGCCACCATGCCGCCCCATGTGCTGTCGGAGGAAGAAAAGAGCCGGGCCATCGACGTGGACAAGCTCTACATCGACGTGGGCCTCAGCCAGGAGGATGCCCTCAGGACCGTGCCAGCCGGCACGCCGGCGGTCTACGCCGGGTCCTGTGAGACGCTGGGCGAGGGCCTGCTCTGCGGCAAGGCACTGGACGACCGGGCCTGCGCCGCCGTTATCATCAAGGCCTTTGAAGAGCTGAGCCAGGAGGACCTGGACGTGGACCTGTGCTGCCTGGTGAGCACCCAGGAGGAAGTGGGCCATCGGGGCGCGAAGGTGGCGTCCTGGGGCCTGGAGCCGGACGTGGCCCTGGTGGTGGACGTGACTCACGGCAAGACCCCGGACGCGCCCAACGTGCCCTGCTCCTGCGGCAAGGGCGCGGCCATCTGCATGGGGCCTAACATCAACAGCGCCCTCTCAAAAGAGCTGTTCGCCTTGGCCAGGGAGCGGAAGATACCCCACCAGCCCAAGGCGGAGCCTGGCGGCAACAGCGGCACCAACGCCGAGGCCATCCAGATATCCCGGGAGGGCGTGGTCACGGGCTTGATCGGTCTGCCGCTGAAGTATATGCACTCGCCGGTAGAGGTGGTGGCGCTTTCCGATATGCAGGCCGTCCAGGCGCTTTTGACGGCCTATGTGGAACGGTTGGAGGTGTGACGGATGCTGGACACGATGGAGACGCTCTGCTGCCTGTGCGGGGTCACCGGCGGCGAGGACGAGGTGCGGGACTATATCCTTGAACGGGCCATGCCCTGCGCCGACGAGATACGCACCGACCCCATGGGGAACCTGATGGTTTTTAAAAAGGGCGCGGTCACGCCGGAAAAGCGCGTCATGCTCTGCGCCCACATGGATGAAGTGGGTCTGATCGTGACCGACTTCACCGCCGACGGCTATTTGCGCTTCGCGGAGGCCGGCGGCCTGGACCGACGGGTGCTGATCGGCAAGCAGGTCTGCGTGGGCCCTGACCGGGTCCCGGGGGTCGTGGGCTCCAAGGCGGTGCACCTGACCACGGCGGAACAGCGCAAGACCCTGCCGCCGGTCAGTGATATGTATATCGACATCGGCGCTTCCAGCCGGGAGGAAGCGGAAAAATCCGTATCCGTGGGAGATCTTGTGGCCTTCGACGATGCGGTGGTCCGCTTTGGCGACGGCTTTATCAAGGCCAAGGCCATCGACGACCGGGCCGGATGCGCCGTTATGCTGGAGCTTTTGGAGAGCGAGCTGCCCCGCGACTGCTGGTTCGCCTTTACGGTCCAGGAGGAGGTGGGCTGCCGGGGCGCGGAGATCGCCGCCCGGAGCGTTCAGCCGGACGTGGCGCTGATCCTGGAAACAACCACCGCCGCCGACATCCCTGGCGCGGAAGGGGCCAGGAGGGTCTGTGAGCTGGGCAAGGGCGTGGTGATCCCCTTTATGGACCGGGGGACCATCTATGACCGGGATCTTTACCGGCTCCTGGGCCGGCTGGCGGATGAAAACGGCATCCCCTGGCAGACTAAGACCATGATCGCCGGCGGGACCGACGGCTCCGCCGTGCAGCGCAGCGGCGCGGGGGTCCATGTGGCTGCCCTGTCCGTGCCGGTGCGAAACATCCACTCGCCGGCTTCCGTGGCAAAGGTGGCCGAGTGTGAGGATCAGTACAGATTGGCCCGTCTTTTCCTAGAGGAAATGGCAAAATAACGTCATATGAGAGGCCATATTGGCATAGGATACCCCGATAGGGGGTGGGCCTATGCCGCCGAAGCGATGGCCGAGAAGGTCGTCTCGCGGAGCGTTTATCCGGCGGCCCCTGCTGCGGACGTTGGGGATCGCTATGCTGGCCCTCGCGGTGGTGGGCGTCTTCGCCTTGAGCCACGTACTGCGGGATATGGTGACGGAATACGCCGCCTCCCAGGCCCGGGACGAGGTGGTCACCAAGGTGAACGCCATCGTCAAGGATGTGATGGCCCAGACCCAGGCGGAGGGCAAAAGCCTGGTGGAGCTGCAGCGGGGAGAAAATGGCGCCGTAACCGCCGTCAGCGCCAACGCCGTGGTCATCAACGACCTGGCGGCGGAGGTCCTGTCCCGGGCAATAGCGGAGACGGAGGAAAACGCGGTCACGGTGGAGATCCCGCTGGCGAACCTGTTCGGCAGCGTGCTTTTGATGAACCACGGCCCGTCCATCTCGGCCCATGTGACGGTGCTTTCCTCAAGCACCGCCGGCTTTCGCAGCGAGCTGGCCGGCGCGGGCATCAACCAGACGCGGCACCAACTGTTTCTGGACCTGGATATACAGCTATCCTTTGTGCTGCCCTGGCGGGCGCTGGACACGTCGGTGCAGACGGAGATACTGCTCTCGGAGACGGTGATCGTGGGAGCGGTGCCCAACAGCTATATGAATTGGGAGCGATAAGCATGGACTATACGATCGAGGCATACAACGAGCTGGTGGAAAAGCTTTTGGCGTTGTCTGTGGCCTACTACGACAACGACGCGCCGCTGGTATCCGACTTTGAGTATGACCGGATGAACAACGAGCTCAAGCGCATGGAGGCGGCCCACCCGGAGTGGGTCCGGCCCGACTCGCCCACCCAACATGTGGGCGGCCACGTCAGCGAGGCATTCGCGCCGGTAGAGCACGAGGTCCCTCTGGAGAGCCTGCAGGACGTGTTCTCCTTTGAAGAGGTGGCCGGCTTTGTGGAGCGGATGGACGCCTCAGTGTCCCAGCCCCACGACTATGTGGCGGAGCCCAAGATCGACGGTCTGTCCGTGGCGGTGGAATACCGGGACGGCCGGTTCTACCGGGGGGCCACTCGGGGCAACGGCCAGGTGGGGGAGGACGTGACGGAAAACCTCCGTACCATCCGCAGCCTACCAAAGGCGCTAATAAACGCACCCGCCCGCATCATCGTCCGGGGCGAGGTCTATATGTCTCACGACACGTTCAACACCCTCAACGCCCGCAACGAGATGGAGGGCCTGCCGCTGCTTGCCAATCCCCGCAACGCCGCCGCCGGGTCCCTGCGGCAGAAGGACCCGGCCGTGTGCGCCCAGCGGATGCTGGACGTGATCTTCTTCAACATCCAGCTGGCCGAGGGTGTTACCTACACGAATCACTTCGAAACGCTGGAGGCCATGGCGGCCATGGGCCTGCCCGTGGTGGCCCATACCCTTTGTAAGACGCCGAAGGACTGTACCGACGCCATAGCGGCCATCGGCGAGGGCCGGGAGGGGTATCCCTTCGACATCGACGGGGCCGTCATCAAGCTCAACGACCTTTCCCAGCGTACCGCCCTGGGCAGCACGGCCAAGTATCCCCGCTGGGCGGTGGCCTATAAGTACCCGCCAGAGAAAAAGCCCAGCCGGGTGGTGGATATCCTGATCCAGGTGGGCCGCACCGGCGTGCTGACTCCCAAGGCGGTCATCGAGCCCATCCGTCTGGCGGGCACCACCGTCACCAACGCCACGCTGCACAATCAGGATTTCATCGACGATCTGGGCGTCAACGTGGGGGATACGGTGCTGGTCCAGAAAGCGGGGGAGATCATCCCCGAGGTGCTGGAGGTGGTGAAAAAGGACAGCCAGGGGGCGTTTCAGTTCCCCACGGTCTGTCCCGCCTGCGGCGCGCCGGTGGTCCGGGACGAAGATGGGGCCGCCATCCGCTGCACCGGCGCGGAGTGTCCGGCCCAGCGGCTGCGCAACATCGTCCACTTTGCCTCCAAGGAGGCCATGGACATCGACGGCCTGGGTCCGGCGGTGGTGGAGTCCCTGGATAAAGCGGGTCTTATCCACACCCCGGCGGAGCTCTACAGCCTGGACGCCCAGTCCGTTGCCACGGCGGAGCGGATGGGGAAGAAGTCCGCGGAGAATCTGATCGCCAATTTGCAGGACAGCAAGTCCCGGGGACTGGCCCGGCTGCTGTGCGCCTTCGGCATCCGGCAGGTGGGCAGCAAGGCCGCCAAGGTCCTGGCCCGGCATTTCGCCACCTTGGACGAGCTCATGAACGCCACGGAGGAACAGCTCACCGCCATCGACGACGTGGGCCCCATCACCGCCAAATACGTGGTGGACTGGTTCGACAGCCCCCAGAGCCTGCACCAGATCCGCCTTTTGCGGGAGGCGGGGGTGTCCTTTGAAAGCCGGGAGGAGATCGCGGACGACCGCTTTGCGGGCAAGACCTTCGTCCTCACCGGCGCGCTGGAAAAGTACACCCGCCAGCAGGCGGAGGAGATCATCGAGCGCTTTGGCGGCAAGGCCTCCGGCTCTGTGTCAAAAAAGACCTCCTATGTGCTGGCTGGGGCCGATCCGGGCTCCAAGCTCACCAAGGCGGAGGCACTGGGCGTGCCCATTATCACGGAAGCGGATTTTGCCAGGATGATCGAATAGATGTAAAAAATGATAAAGAAATGAAACGCCCGACCGGGAAATGGCCCGGTCGGGCGTTATTTTCATTACGTTTTAATACCGATATTCCAGCTCGACCCGGAGCTCCCGGCAAAGCTGGAGCGCCTTGTCTATCCAGCGGGCCGAAAACCCGGACATGGCGGCGCGCCGCTCGCTCTCCGGCAGGGCCGCCAGGGCCTGATCCTGCTCCGCCAGGGCCCGGGACGCGTCCGACTCATACCGGATGCGGGCTTCCTCCACCAGGGGGATATTTTTGCAGTACCGGCGGCAGATCATATAGGCCAGCTCTTTATAGGACCAGAACAGAGACGGCTCGCCGGGTACCCCGGCTCGGGTCTGTTCGCAACAGGGCGGCAGGTAGTCTATATCCACATACAGGGGGATATAAAAGCCCATGCGGGGCGTTCCCATGCATGTCCACATGACAGGGGGGCCGTCCTGGCGCAGCTGGGCCGCGAAGCTGGCCACCGTGCCCCAGCGGCACAGGGAATAGTCCGGCGGGCTGTCGTGAAAAGGATCGCCGTAGGGCCCGGCTGTGGGGACCTTTGTGAGGTCGTAGGCGGTATCCTCGTAGACGTCCCGGAGAACGGCCGTCATGTCGTCTATGGCAAGGGGCTTGGCGGGGCGGACGGAGTAGACCAGGTCATCCTCTGGGGTATCATGGCCCGCGAACAGGCTGACCGCACGCCAGCGGCGGCGCATGTTCATGGGGTCCAGCTCCGGCCCCCACTCATTGGGGCTCCTGTCGCTGCCAAAGGCGGCGGCAAAGTCGAAGTGGCGTTCGTCGCCGTCCCACCAGCCCTGGCTGCGGGCAAAGTCTGCCAGGCCCGGGGAAGCCATGACGTTCCGCTTGTCCGTCAGATCTATGTCGTGACTGCCAAAGGCGTTGACCCGCACGGACGCCTCGTCGTCCGGTACCCGGACGGCGGCCCAGTGGCCGCCGCAGGTGATCTCCAGCCACCAACCTTCCTCTGCGTCTGCCACGCCGAAGCAGGCGGCACTCTCATATCCGGGCAGACCGGAGAGGGTAAAGCCGTATTGGGCCACCAGCTCCCCGATCAGGGCGACGCCCTGCCGGGCGGTGGCCGCCCGCATCAGGATCAGCAGAGGCACGTCGTCCGGCTCCAGCCAGGCTCCGTCGCTGGGGATGGACTTGAAGGCGTTGACACCGGTCCCGGCCACCGCCACGCCCCGGTCATTGACGCCGCCTGCCCAGCTCCGGTCCAGGATGCCGATGTCGTATTTGCAGGCGGTATAGACATAGCCGCATGTCTCGTCTATCTGGGGGATGGCCCGGCCGCTCACCAGAAGCTGGGTATCCCCGGGGCCATGGCGCATGCGGGGCGCGTGGGTCAGTACGCCGGGCACATTGTCCCAGTCGTCGTTGGCGGCCAGCAGTACGCTGCCGGTGGTGGATGCCTTTTTACCGGCGATCAGACAGGTGCACATCATACTCTCCTTTCCAGGGCGGCGTCGACCTCAGACGCCATGGGGATGGAGGGCGCCGCACCCATTCTGCCCACGGCGATGGCGGAGGCCATACTGGCCCGGCACAGACATTCTTCCGGTTCCCGGCCGGACGCCCAGCGTTCCAGAAAATACCCGGTGAAGGTGTCACCGGCGGCGGTGGTATCCACCACGTCCTCCACCTTTACGGCGGGGCAGGCCGTCCGGCGGCCATGGCCGCTGTACACAGAGCCCTGCTCGCCCAGGGTCAGGACCAGCTCCGTTTGGGGATATCGGCCTTCCAAGGCCCGAAGGATGGCCTCCGGCTCCTTACAGCCGGTCAGGGCCTCGCCCTCCACCTCGTTGAAGAGCAGAAGATCCGCCATAGCAAGGTCCCAGGTCAGAAGCTCCGGCTTGATGGGGGAGAGATTGAGGGCCACGCGCATCCCCCTGGCCCGGGCCATTTTCATGGCAAGGGGCACACAGGATACCTCGTTTTGCACCAGAAGAACATCCTCCGGACCGCAGCCCGAAAGCCACCGATCCAGGTCCTTCTCTGTGACTGCCATATTGGCGCCGGGGTAGAGGATGATGCAGTTTTGCCCAGCCGGGTCGATCTGGATGAGGGCGTGGCCGGTGGCGCAGTCCTCCATGACCACGATCTGGGAGACGTCCACGCCGGCCATTTCCAGAAAGTCCGTCAGGACCCCGCCGTCCGTGCCCACCTTGCCGGCGTGCAGCACCCTCATGCCCGCATGGGCCGCAGCCACGCTCTGGTTCAGGCCCTTTCCGCCCACGCTCCGCTGGTAGTCCAGGGAGGACAGGGTCTCTCCGGCGGCGACAAAGTGATCCACATGGTAGCAGTGGTCGATATTCAGTGAGCCGATGTTGACAAGACGCATAGCAGAGACTCCCTTTCCGGCCGGTCAGGCCTGTCCGTCGATGTAATCCTGCATGGCGGGCCAGAGCCCGTCCAGACATTGAATGGCGGTCTTGTAAAGCGCGTATTTGCGGTCGTAGCAGACGGAGGCCTCCTGACGGGGGAACACGGGCTCCGACACCTTGCTCATGGCGGCGGCCGCTTCCGCGGGGCTGGCGTGATCACCCAGGGCGGCCGCCACGGCGATGGCGCAGCCCAGCGCGCCGGTCTCCTGGGCTGCCACCGTCTCCACGGGCATGCCCATCACGTCGGCGAATATCTGGGTCCAGACAGGGGAGAGGGCGGCGCCCCCGGCCAGACGGATACGGCCGGAGCGGCTGCCCCGGCTTGCCAGGAGCTTTTCCAGATGCCAGCGGTGGGAAAAGGCGATGCCCTCGTACACGGCCCGCAGCATGTGCTTGCGGGTGTGGGAGGCGTTCAGACCGATAAAAGCGGCCCGGGCCCGGGGGTCGACGTTGCTGGCGGTGAGGAAGGGGAGGAACACCGGCATGAAATCCGCCGGTGAGAACTCTTCAGCCCACCGGTTCATCACGTCGTACACGCTGCCGCCCTCCGCCGCCTCGGCCACCTCCGGCAAAAGCTGGCGGATGAACCACTCGTTGTTGCCGGCGGAGGTGGCGCTGGATTCCTCAATGAGATAGTACCCGGGCAGGCAGAACAGGGAATTCATCTGCACCCGCCCGTCCGTCACAGGCTCCCGGCGGATGTACTCGTTGATGCTCCAGGTCCCGGCGATCATGCAGATATTTTCCTCGTCGGTGATGTTCACCGCCAGGGCGCAGGAGTCGATGTCGAACATGCCGCCGATGACCGGCGTGCCCGCCAGAAGCCCGGTGGCGGCTGCGGAGTCCTCGGTGATGTGCCCGGCGATATCCAGCGAGCCGCAGAGTGGCGGCAGGGCGTCCCAGACCGCCTCGATGCCGAACAGCCGCAGTATCTCCCGGTCAAAACGCTGGGTGTGCAGATTCATGAGCCCGCTTCCGGAGAAGTCCGTGATCTCCGCCCGTGCCTCGCCGGTGAGGCGAAAGCGCACGTAGTCCTTGCAGGAGAACACCCACCGTATCTCTTCCAAAACCCCGGGCTCATTGTCCCGCAGCCAGGCCAGCAGCGCCACAGGCTGGCAGGCCATCACGTGCTGGCAGGAGAGGGCAAAGGCGGCCTGCTCCGTCCCGTCGGCCCGCCAGTCCATCTCATAGCGAAAGGCCCGGTTATCGGCGGACAGGATGCCCCGCCGGACGGGCCGGCCGTCCTTCCCCCAGAGATACAGGCCCTTTCCGTGGCCGCACAGGCCCACCCCGGCGATGGAGGCAGGGTCCACGCCCGTCTTATCCAGCAGGGACCGGATTACCTTGCAGTTGTCCTGCCACATGTCCTCCATGTCCCGCTCCACAAAGCCGGGCGCGGGGGTGATGGCGGCGGTGCCCGCCGAGGCCAGACCCACCTGCCGGCCGGAGACGTCGAACAGCGCCGCTTTCGTGCGGGTGCCGCCGTTATCAAGACCCAGATAATATTTTTCCATATGGCCGCCTCCTATTAGTAAAAATGTACAAAAGACTTTTCTGAAACCTATATTACCATATTTGAAAAAGATTGCAAGTACCAGTGAAAAATCCGCTTCAGGGCCGTAAAAACGGCGATTTTCGCTCAGCGGGCGGTCTACATATAGGTTATCTTCGATAGATTTAGCAAATTAGCATGATATTAAATTGTGCGATTTATGCAATTTGCGAAAAAAGTTTCGTTTGGTATTGTTGACAATATCAATTGACTTCCAGGCAAAAAATGAGTAGTTTAATAATAAGGTTTGTCTATACCCAGAGGTAGGACCGGAACCGGCGGCAGACCGACAGGCTGCCGAAAATAAAGAAGGAGGCTTTTAAAGGTGAGAAAACTGTTTGCGATGCTGCTGTGCCTGTGCTTTGTCCTGGGGCTGGCCGGGACTGCGTATGCCGCGGAGGAGGAAGAGCCCGCCGCGGACTATTCGGGGCACACTCTGTATGTTGCCAACTGGCAGGCGTACAACTCCGACACGACCTACTGCGAGCAGGCATTCGAGGACAAATTTGGCTGCGAGGTGGAGCACGTCTATTTCAACTCCTATGACGAGCTGATGACCAACCTCCAGACCGGCGGCAACGCGACGATCGACGCCTGCGTCCTGAGCCAGAACTACACCCAGTACTTCCACGATCAGGACCTGCTGATGAACGTGGACCCCGCCGAGATCCCCAGCTATGAGGGCGTGGCGGAGGTGTACAAGGACGTATCTCCCTATGCCGTGGACGACGAGGGGAACGTGTTCGCTTTCCCCTGGACCTCCGGCGTGACCTCTATCGGCTACAACCCGGAGAAGATCGACCGGGAGATTACCACTTGGAAAGACCTGCTTGATCCCGAATTCGCCGGCCACGTCTGCATGTTCGGCGACTACGGCGACGGCATGATCATCGCCGCGCTCATGAGCGATCAGGACCCCAGCGATCCTGAGAACCTGGATCTGGACAAGGTCAGGGACGTGCTGAACGAGCTCAAGCCCCAGATCCTGTCTTTCTGGTCCTCCAACGACGAGCAGCTCATCCCCTATAAGAGCGGCGAGTCCTGGATCGGCAATATGTGGTCCGGCCCCTATGCCCAGCTGCTGCGTGAGGGCGAGCCTGTCAAGTACGTACACCCCGAGGAGGGCACCGTAGGCTATCTGGATTACTGGTGCGTGGTCAAGGGCACCGACGAGTATGATCTGGCCTGCGAGTGGATCAACTGGATCGAGAGCTACGAGCAGCAGTACACCATGGCCACCGGCGAGGGCTCTGAGTACACCTCTCCCGACGGCGTGCCCTATCCCACCTACGCGCCCGTCAACGCCCAGGTGCTGGATGAGCTGAACGAGGACCAGCTTGCCGAGCTGGGCATGAACCCCATGCCCACCAAGATCTGCATGCTCAACTACCTGACTCCTGAGCAGAAGGATGCCTGGATGGATGTCTGGAGTGAATTCCAGGCCTCTGCGGGCTGACGCGTTGGCTGGAAATTCTGATGTGACATGATTTGAATGCCGCCGAGGAACAGTTTTTCGGCGGCATTCTTTATAAGGATGCAGAAAAAGGGGGCATGAGATTTTGAAAAAAAAGAAGAAGATACAGCCCAATAGTCTCTGGGCTCTGCCCAGCGCGGGGCTGCTTCTGCTGCTGACCATCGCGCCGCTGGCGATGCTGCTGCTGTTCAGCTTCATGAACCGCAACATGTTCGCGGGGCAGCCCTGGCCCGGCTGGACCATGGGCAACATCACCCGCATGATGGCGTCCGGGACGTTTTGGGATCTGCTGCTGCGCTCGCTGCGCACGGGGCTGATCGTGACGGTCATTTGCATCGCGGCAGCCTATCCCGCCGCCTGGGCCATGGCAAAGGTGGTGCCGGAAAAGCGACGGGGCATGTGCATGATACTGGTCATCCTGCCGTTTTTCACGTCGCAGCTGCTGCTGATCTACGCCATGATGAACCTGATCCAGACCGGCGGTCTTTTGATGACGGCCCTGAACGCCATCGGCATCCCGGCCAAGTCGTTCCTCTATACCAACGCGGCCACTGTGCTTGTGCTGGTGTATGAGTACCTGCCCTATATGATCCTGTGCCTGTATTCCTCCATCGAGGGCATCGGCGACAACCTGATCCACGCGTCCCTGATCCTGGGGGCCAACAAAGTCCGGACCTTTACCCATATCGTATTTCCCATGAGCGCGCCGGGGCTGCTGTCCGGTATCCTGCTGGTGTTCGTGCCGGTGGTGGGCAGCTTCGTGGAGCCCGGCCTGGTGGGCGGCTCCAACGGCATGATGGTGGGCTCTCTCATCAACTCCCAGTACAAGGACAACCTGAACATGGGCTATGGTGCCGTACTGTCCTGCGTGCTGCTGATCGTGCTTTGCGTCATTATGGCCATCATCAGCTTCGCCACCAAAAAGGCACAGCAGAGCATAGGAGGTGACGTGTAATGTCTAAGGGCTTCAACTGGGCCATGCGGATATGCCTGTGGATCGTGCTGCTGTTTATGTACATACCGATCATAGCCATCATCGGCATGTCTTTCAACAAGACCTCCTATGGCATGTTCCCCTATGTGTTCACCACCCAATGGTACCGGGTGCTGGCTACCACCAGCAATCTGCCCGCGGCCTGCTGGCTGAGCATCAAGTTTTCGGCCCTGGTGGCTGTGGCGGCGCTGATCATCGGGACGATGACCTCGTTTGGCCTTCAGTATTTTTCCCCGAAAATGGCCAAGCGGTTCAACTTCGTGATGCAGCTGCCCATCATCATCCCCTGGCTGGTGACCAGTATCTCCATTTTGCTCCTGTTTACCTTTATGGGCTCCGGCCGGTCCTACCCGGTGATGTTCCTGGGCAACCTGATCGTGGTGCTGCCCTACGTGGTCATGCTGGTGAACAACCGCTTTGTTGAGATGGACCGCACGCCGGAAGCGGCGGCCCGGCTGCTGGGGGCGGGGCCCATGCGGGTATTTTGTGACGTGACGCTGCCCGGTATCATGCCCGGCATCCTGGCCGGCGGCATGATGGCGCTGATCGTCTGCTTCAATAATTTCGTCCTCCAGTATTATCTCTCCCCGGTGGCGGTGGATACGCTGCCGGTGACGGTCTTCACGCGCATCAAGAGCGGCTATCAGGCCGACCTGAACGCACTCTCGGCCATCATCATCCTGATCGCGGTGATCATCGTCGTTATCATGACCCGCCTGGGGTACTCCGGAGGAAGCCTTTTCGGCATGTCCTCGGGCAGCGGCAAACAGAAAGGAGACTGACTATGGCCGAACTAATCGTAAAAGATCTTGATAAAAGCTTTGATCAGCATCAGGTGCTCAAGGGTATAAGCTTTTCCGTAAAAAGCGGGGACTTTCTGTCTCTGCTGGGCCCGTCCGGATGCGGCAAGACCACCATCCTCCGGATTATCTGCGGCCTGGAGACCGCGGACGCCGGCGAGGTGCTGGTGGACGGCAAGGACGTGACGAAAGTCCGCCCGGAGAAGCGGGACATCGGCCTGGTGTTCCAAAACTACGCCCTGTTCCCCTCCATGAATGTGGCGAAGAACGTGGGCTACGGCCTGAAGATGCACAAGGTGCCCAAGGAGGAGATAGACCGGCGGGTGAGCGAGGCCCTGGAGCTGGTGAAGCTGGGCGGTTATGAGAACCGGCGGGTAAAGCAGCTGTCCGGCGGTGAGCAGCAGCGCGTGGCCCTGGCCCGGGCCCTGGTGACCAAGCCCCGTATCCTGCTTTTGGATGAGCCCCTGTCCGCTCTGGACAGAAAGGTGCGCGCGGAGATGCAGTATGAGATCCGCAACATCCAGCGGCAGGTGGGCATCACCACCGTCTTCGTCACCCACGATCAGGAAGAGGCCCTGACCATGTCCGACCAGATCATCCTGCTCAATCAGGGCCACATCGAACAGCAGGGCGATCCCTACACCATCTACAGCCAGCCGGCTACGGAATTTGCCTCCGACTTTTTGGGGAAAGCGAACCTCCTGACCGGTACCCTCACAGAGGCGGACGGAAAGTGGTTCGTGGCGGGGGAGAAGTTCCGCATCCCGGTCAACCACTGCGGCGGCAAGGAGGGCGACACCGTCAAGGCGGCGGTCCGGGGCGAGTACTTCGAGTTCTGCGCCCAGGGCGACGAGGGGGCCAATCCCTTCCACCTGGAAAAGAAGATCTTTACCGGCCTGAGCTGGAAGCTCATCGGCGCCCTGGGCGAGCAGCCGGTGGACATATCCGCGCTGGGCATGCTGGCCGACGGACTGGACGAGGGCGCGGACCTGTTCGTGCGCATCCGGGCGGATAACGTTGTCTACTACAACAACTGAAGGACGATCTGAAAGGAGGATATCATATGGGAAAGTATTACGAGGCTGCCCGGGCCATATATCGGGACTGGGGCGTTGACACGGAGGCGGTCCTGGAGCAGATGGATCAGATCCCCGTCTCCATCAACTGCTGGCAGCTGGACGATCTGACCGGCTTTGAGGATTTCGACGCCAAACTGACCGGCGGCATCACCGCCACCGGCAACGCGCCCGGCAAGCCCCGCAGCATAGAGGAGTACTTCAAAAACCTGGACAAGATGCTGGCCCTGGTGCCCGGCGCCAAGCATGTGGCGCTGCACAGCGTGTACGCTATGCCTGCGCCCGGCCGGAAGCCGGCCCGCAACGAGCTGCAGCCGGAGGATTTTTCCGCCTGGGTGGACTACGCAAAGGAGAAGGGGATCGGGCTGGATTTCAACCCCACCTATTTCTCCCATCCCATGTCCGACAGCGGCTGGACCCTGTCCAGTCCGGACAAGGGCGTCCGGGACTTCTGGGTCGAGCACGGCATCAACTGCCGTAAGATCGGCGCCTACCTGGGCAAGGAGCTGGGCCAGACCTGCGTGACCAACCACTGGATCCCCGACGGCTCCAAGGACATCCGGGTGGACACTTTGGGACCGCGTATGCGGTTGATCGAGTCCCTGGACCGCATCTTCGCCGAGCCCATCGACAAAAAATACAACATCGACTCCGTGGAGGGCAAGGTCTTTGGTCTGGGCGTGGAGAGCTATACCACCGGCTCCCATGAGTTTTACACCAACTACGCCCTCTCCACCGGCAAGGCCATCGTGTGCATGGATACCGGCCACTACCATCCCACGGAGAGCGTGGCGGCCAAGATCTCCTCCTATATCGCCTTCGGCCAGGAGATCATGATGCACCTGTCCCGCTGCGTGCGCTGGGACAGCGACCATGTTGCCATCGCCAGCGAGGACACGGTCGCCATCATGCAGGAGCTCAAGCGATGCAACGCCTTTGACAAGGTGCATCTGGGCCTGGACTTCTTCGACGCCAGCATCAACCGCATCGCCGCGTCCGTCATTGGCTCCCGCAGCGTGAAAAAGGCGCTGATCACCGCCCTGTTGGAGCCCACCGACAAGCTGATGGCCGCGGAGGCGGCGGACGATCTGACCCGCCGTCTGGCCCTGCTGGAGGAATTTCGGATGCTGCCCGCCGGCATCGTATTCGACGAGTACTGCGAGCGCCACGGCGTGCCTGGCAGCGACTGGCTGGATACGCTGGCATGAGAGAAGCCGCTCGGCCTGTCATCGTGGATACGGACACCGGCTCCGACGACGTATGGGCGATCATAGAGGCCCTCCGGGCCGTTGATACCGTCCACGTGGAGGCCATCACGGTCGTGTGCGGCAATCTGCCGCTGGATCTTTGCGCGAAAAACGCCATACATGCCGTGGAGGCCGCCGGGACCTATATCCCGCCGGTCTTCTGCGGTATGGCCCGCCCCCTGATGCGAAGGACGTCCTTTTACGCCGCCCATGTCCACGGGGAGGACGGCCTCGGCGGGATGTTCCTGCCGGACCCTGCCCGGGCACCGGAGACGGAGCACGCTGTGGACGCCATCATCCGTCTGGCCCGGGAGCACGCGGGCGCGCTGGAGATCATCACCTGCGGGCCCCTGACCAACCTTGCCATGGCGATACTGAAGGAGCCGGAGCTGGTCCGGTGGATCAGGCGCGCCTGGATCCTGGGAGGCAGCGGGGGACCGGTTGGCAATATGACGCCGGCGGCGGAGTATAACGTCTATGTGGACCCGGAGGCCGCCGCCATTGTCCTTGACTCCGGCCTTGACAGCCGCTGGGTGACCTGGGACGCCGCGGGGGAAGCGGGGGAGATCACCCCGGCCGAGACGGAAACGCTGGCCCGTTCCACGTCGCCAGCCGCCCGGTTTTGCGTCCGCTGTACCGAGCAGCTGCGCCGGTTTTACCGGGACACCCGGGGCGGGGACAGCTACGCCATCGTGGACGCGGCGGTGATGACGGCCGCCCTGGCGCCGGAGATCATAACGGAGGTCTTTCCGGCGGCCTGTGCGGTTGAGCTGGCCCCCGGGGCGGACAGGGGCCGTTTTTATATGGATCGGTCCGCCGGTCAGCCCAACTGCCAGGTCTGCACGAAGCTGGACCCTGAGCGATTCAAAGCGAAGCTCTTCCATCTGCTGGGAGCATGACAAACCATTTACCGGACGGTCCGCGCATGCGACCGGCCGGCTTGTCTGAAAGAGGGACATTATGAACGATTTTACCTATCACAACCCCGTACGGGTGCATTTTGGAAAGAACGCCATGGACAAGCTGCCCGGGGAACTGGCCCGGGTAGGGAAAAAGGTCCTGCTGGTCTACGGCGGCGGCAGCATCCACCGCACCGGGCTCTACGACCGGATCATGACCATGCTGCGGGACGCCGGAAAAGAGGTCTTTGAGGTCTCCGGCGTCATGCCCAATCCCCGGACGGAAAAGGTCTACGAGGGGATCGAGCTGTGCAAGGCAAACGGCGTCGAATTCATCCTGGCCGTGGGCGGCGGCAGTGTGGTGGACTGCTCCAAGGCCATTGCTCTGGGCTCTTGCACCGACAAGGATTTCTGGAAGACCTTCTTCGTGGACTGGGAACCGGCGGAGAGGGCTATCCCCCTGGGCGTGGTGCTGACCATGCCCGCCACCGGCAGCGAGATGGACAAGTCCGCCGTGATCACCAATTGGGCCACCGGTGAGAAGAACAGCTACGACAGCGAGCTGGAATTCGCCCAATTTTCCATCCTTGACCCTACCGTTACCTACACGCTGCCGCCCGCCCAGATGGCCAACGGCATCGTGGATACCATGAGCCATATCTTCGAGCTGTATTTCTCGCCTCCAGACGGGGAGAACGTCACCGACTACCTGGCCGAGGGCCTGATGCGTGCGGTGATCAGCGCGGCCCGGACGGCGGTGAAGGAGCCCACCAACTATGAGGCCCGGGCGGCGCTCATGTGGAGCAGCAGCTTCGCCCTGTGCGGCATGCTCAATAACGGCAAGAAGACGGACTGGTGCAGCCACTGCATCGAGCACCCGCTGTCCGCCGTGTATGACGTGGCCCACGGCGCGGGGCTGGCGGTGATACACCCGGCCTATATGGAATATACCCGCCATCTGGCCCCGGGCCGGTACGCCCGGTTTGCCCGGGAGGTATGGCATGTGGACCCGGCCGGCAAGACCGAGGAGGAGGTCTGCAAGGAGGGCATCCGCTGCGTGCGGGAGTTCTTCCGGGAGCTTGGCGCGCCCGCTACCCTTACGGAGTTGGGCATCCCGGAGCCGGACTTCGACAGGCTGGTGGATCTGACGGATCTGGGCAGCTACGGCTATCAGCCCCTGACAAGGGAGGACGTGTACGCCATACTGCGGATGGCCCGGTAACGAGGTGACCATGCAAGAGACTTGGATCGAAAAGATCTATGCCGGCCTTTTGGGCAAGATCGCCGGCGTGTGCCTGGGCGCGCCCATAGAGAACCCGCTGTGGACCTATGAGCGTCTTCAGGAGCAGTTCGGGGATATACGAGGTTACCTGCGCGCCTGCCGGCATTTTGCCGCAGACGATGACATAAACGGCCCCATCATCTTCCTGCGCACCCTGACGGACTCGGGCCTGAACTTCACCGCCAAGGAGGCGGGGGAGACCTGGCTCAACTATGCCCGCTGCGGTCACGGCATGTTCTGGTGGGGCGGCGAGGACGTATCCACGGAGCACCGGTGCTATATGAATCTGCGCCGGGGCGTGCCCGCACCCCAGTCCGGGAGCATCGCCCAAAACGGGCCGGTGGCGGCCCAGCAGATCGGCGGGCAGATCTTTGTGGACACATGGGGACTGGTGTGCCCGGGCGATCCGGCCCGGGCGGCCTCCATGGCGCGGACCATGGCAAGCGTCTCCCACGACGGAGAGGCCCTGCACGGGGCGGCGTTCATGGCGGCCTGTGTGGCCGGTGCCTTTACGGCGCAAACCGTGGACCAGGTTTTGGACGCGGGTCTTTCCGTGCTGCCGGCAGCGTGCGTTTACCGCCAGGCGGTGGAGGCCGTCCGGCGCTTTCACGCCGAAAAGCCGGAGGATTTTCGCGCCTGCCGGGACTTCGTGGACCGGGAGTGGGGCAACGACCGTTTTCCCGGTGGATACCACGTCATCCCCAACGCCGCTATCTGCGTTCTGGCGCTGCTGTACGGCGGCGGCCGGCTGGACCGGACCATCGAGATCGCGTGCATGTGCGGCTTTGACACGGACTGCAACGCCGGCAATACCGGCGCTATCGCCGGGGTGCTGGGAGGCCTGGAGGGCATCCCGGCCCGGTATCGGGACCCCGTCAACGACAGCGTGGTGCTGTCCAGTGTCTCGGGATATCTGAACATCGTGGACTGCGCGGCCTATGCCAAGGAGCTGGCTGTGACGGCCTGCCGTCTGCGGGGCGAGGACTCGCCGGCCTGGCTTCGCTGTGCGTCGGCGGGGGAGATCCTCATGGACTTTTCCCTGCCCGGTTCTACTCACGGTCTGGAGCTGTCCGAGGGATATTTCCACTCCATGCGCAGCGGCGAAGCGCCGGATGGCAGCCGCTGTCTGGAGCTGCTCATAGACGGAAAACTGCCCCGGGCGGCGGACCTTTTTTTCAAGGCGTTTTATACCGAGGACGATTTTGATGACGCCCGCTATGAGCAGGTTTTCGCGCCCCGGGTCTATCCGGGCCAGCGGGTATCCTGCCGGATGCTGAGCTGTCAGGAAGTCCCCGCCGCTGTGGCGGTCACGCCTTTCGTCACCCGGGCCATGACTGGGAAACGGGTGGAGCTTGCGCCCATAACGCTGCGGGAGGGCGCCTGGCAGGATGTGGCGTTCACCGTACCCGATCTGGGGGGCGACGAGGCCCACGAGATCGGCTGGCGATTCTCCGTGGCCCCGGAGGACCCCCCCTGGGTGCTGGGAAGGGTCTATCTGGCCGATATCACCGTCACCGGCCCGATGGACTACACCATCGACGCCGCCATCCAGCGCCGGGAGTTTGGTCAGATCACGCCTTTTTCCTTCAACGACTGCGAGGGCCGTCTGGCGGATGGGGCGCTGGTGGTGACCACGGACCGGGGCGGACAGGTGTTCACCGGGAATTACTACACCCGGGACGGCTCCATTGAAGGCCGGGTCGTCCCCCTGACGGAGGGGGGTGCCATGCTCCTGCTGCGGGGTCAGGGCTGCCGGCGGTTTTATGCCCTCGGTCTTACAGGGCCGGACCGGGCAGCGATCCGCTGCTATGACGCGGGTGTCTGGACGGAACTGGCCCAGTGCCCGTATGACTGGAAGCCCGGCGAGGCCGTATCTCTGCGGGCGGAGGCGGCAGGGGAGCGCTTATGTCTGTGGATCGACGGCCGGAGCGTTCTGGAAGCCCGTGACAGACGATTCTCTTACGGCATGTCCGGCCTCTGCCATCCCCAGGCGGGGGCAAGTCGCTGGACCGGTTTCCGGCTGCGGGGCGCTGTATGAATCAAGACACATTATGTTTTTTTAAAACGCAGAGTTGAAATGAGAAAATACGTACTGGGATTATACGAAAAAAGCATGCCCAATACCCTGACTCTCCGGCAGAAGCTGGAAACGGCGGGGGAGAGCGGCTATGACTTTCTGGAGCTGTCGGTGGACGAGACGGATGAGAAGCTGGCCCGTCTGGGGTGGACGGCGGCCGAGCGGCGGCAGGCCATGGCGGATATGATGGACTGCGGCATACCCATACGTTCCATCTGCCTGAGCGGGCACCGGCGGTTCCCGCTAGGGCATCCGGACCCGGCGATACAGGCCCGCAGCCTGGAGATCATGGGCAACGCCATACGGCTTGCGTGCGATCTGGGCGTGCGCATCATACAAATCGCCGGGTATGACGTGTATTACGAACCGGGCAGCGCCCGGACCCGGGAGATATTTTGGGATGATCTTCGCAAAAGCGTGGATATGGCCGCGAGGGAGGGCGTGGTCCTTGCTTTCGAGACCATGGAGACCGACTTTTTGAATACGGTAGAGAAGGCCATGTACTGGGTCGAGCGCGCCAGCTCGCCATACCTGCAGGTGTACCCGGACGCCGGGAATATCACAAATGCCGCGCTGAGCGCCGGAAAGAATGTGCTGGGCGACCTGCGCTCCGGCGCAGGGCATATCGTGGCGCTGCATCTGAAAGAGACGGTGCCCGGCGTGTTCCGGGAGGTGCCCTATGGGACCGGACATGTGGACTTCGCCGGTATCACCCGCCAGGCAAGTCTAATGGGTGTCCGCCGCTATACGGCGGAATTCTGGTACGATGGAACAGACGCCTGGAAAGATACCCTTAGCGCCAACAATGGTTTTCTGCGTCAGTATCTTGACGCGGCCCATCAGGACTGATCTGGCCGGATGACATCCGGTCAAAGGAAGACCGGCCGGGACAGCCCGACCGGTCCATTTATGCTTGTTACTTCTTTCTGTCGAATGCGGGGTTGACGGCGTACACGTTGCGCTGGTCCATCTGGGAGGTGGCGATGCCCATAGCCTCGCCGAACCGCTGAAAGTGGACTACCTCCCGTTCCCGCAGGAAGCGGATGGCGTCGATCACATCCGGGTCATCTGCCATGCGCAGGATGTTGTCGTATGTGACTCGGGCCTTCTGCTCCGCGCCCATGTCCTCGGAAAGATCCGCGATCACGTCGCCTTTGACGGCGAAGCTGGCGGCGTTATAGGGCCAGCCGGCGGCCGCCTGGGCGTAGACGCCGGCGGTGTGATCCACAAAGTAGTCCTGGAAGCCGGCCTTCTCCACCTGCTCCACGGTCATGTTCCGGGTCAACTGATGGACGATCGTGCCGATCATCTCCAAATGGCCCAGCTCCTCCACGCCGATGTCGGTCAGGATGGCCTTTACCTCCGGGTAGGGCATGGAGTACCGCTGGCTCAGATACCGCAGCGACGCGCCCAGCTCTCCATCGGGTCCACCATACTGGGTGATGATGTATTTCGCCATGGCGGGGTTGGGATTTTTGATGCGGACGGGATACTGTAACTTCTTCTCATATACGAACATTATTTCTTACCAGCCTTTCCGCCCGCGTTCCAGGGCCAGGGGTCCTCGGGCCACACCCAGGAGTCGAATTTGGCCGTATCGGTGCGCATCACCGGGCCGCACATCTCCACGTACCGCTTCCGGGCCTCCTTGGCCAGGGCGTTGACGCTCTTCCAGGTCTTGAAGGCATCCTTGTCGTCGGGGTGGGTATCCAGATAAAGCGCCAGCTCCTGGCACACGAAATCGATCGCCATCAGCTCGGTCTCCGGCGTTCTCTCCACCGGACCGTTTGCCACATAGTCCATAAAGGGCAGATCCAGCCCGGGAAACAGCGTGCCCTTGGCAAGAGCCTCGCCGCTGTCATAGGCCGGTTCCGCGCACTGCTGGGCGGCCAGCATCGGCACGGCCAGCGGTGCGCAGGAGGGCAGAGGGCCCTCTTTATAGGTGCAGGAATCGTTGTTTTGCAAAAAAATTTCCCCCTTTGCGTTCCATACTATGCAAAGAGGGAAACGATTGACATCGATCGGTCGATATCAAGGCGGCAAAAGCGGCGGCACTCGGCCGCCGCTTTTTGGGTTCAAGGCTTACGCCAGGACCTTCTTGAGCTTGGCGTACCGGGGCAGGGACTGCTCGGTGGGCCGCTCGGGCTCGCCCTGGATCAGAGGCAGGGCGTAGTCGATGAAGTCCTTGGTGACGAAGTTGTGCTCCGGGGTGATCCACTCCAGGGGCACCTTCTTTTCCGCGTTGGCCACAGAGGTCAGGGGGAGCAGGACGATGTTGCACTTGTAACCGCCCTTTTCGTCGGTGGCCCGCTCAAAGGCCACCATCTTGCCGGTCTCACCGCCTACGGCAGCCTTGACGGCCATGCGGCCGGCCAGCTCGGCCTCTTCCACGTCGGTCTTGGAGGCCAGATGCGCGCCGCAGCGCTGCAGCAGGCTCAGTTCAATGGGACGGACCTTCGCGCCGGTGCGCTCCTTGACCATCTCGCACAGGCGGGCGGCCAGACCGCCCAGCTGGGCGTGGCCGAAGCCGTCGGTAGAGCTGGTCTTGGCCTCGGACACGAAGGTGCCGTCGGCGTAGTGCAGACCCTCGGACACGGCCACCAGGCAGTTACCCTTTTCCTTGTAGATGCGCTCCACGTCGTTCAGGAAGGCATCCTTGTCGAAGTCCAGCTCCGGCAGGTACACCAGATCGGGACCCGCGCCGAAGTGGGTAGCCAGGGCGGCGGAGGCGGCAAGCCACCCCGCGTGACGGCCCATGATCTCCATGATGGTCACCTGGCCGGTGGGGTAGACCCGTCCGTCCTTGGACACCTCCATGGCACTGGTGGCGATGTACTTGGCGGCGGAGGCGAAACCGGGGCAGTGGTCGGTGCCCCACAGGTCGTTGTCGATGGTCTTGGGTATGCCCATGACCCGGCACTCCCAGCCGGACTTGGACATGAAGCGGCTGATCTTGTCGCAGGTGTCCATGGAGTCGTTGCCGCCGTTATAGAAGAAGTAGCGGACGTTGTGCTTCTTGAAGACCTCAAGAATGCGCTTGTAGTCGGTGTCGTCCTTGTCGGGATCGGCCAGCTTGTACCGGCAGGAGCCCAGCTCGGAGGCGGGGGTATTTTTCAGATAGGTCAGCTCCTGGGGATCCTCCTTGCCCATGTCGTAGAGCTTGTCGCCCAGCACGCCGGTGATGCCGTGATCGGCCCCCAGCACCTGGGTGATCTCCTCCGCGGCCAGTGCCTCGGAGATGGCGCCGTAGGCGCTGGCGTTGATGACCGAGGTCGGTCCGCCGGATTGCCCGATTATGCAGGCTCCTACAAGTTTGTCAGCCATGATTTTTTCCTCCAAACAAATGTTTTTATTAATGTTTTTATTGATTATAGCATAAATGTGCGGTAAAATAAAGGGCGCGGAAAAATATTGTAAAGGAGATATTTTTTATGCCTCTCGTAACATCTACCGAAATGTTCAAGAAAGCCTATGACGGCGGCTACGCCATCGGCGCTTTCAACGTCAACAACATGGAGATCGTCCAGGGTATCACCGAGGCCTGCCGTGAAGAGCACGCCCCCGTGATCCTGCAGGTCTCCAAGGGCGCCCGGGCCTACGCCAACCACACCTATCTGGTGAAGCTGGTGGAGGCCGCCGTGGCGGAGTGCCCGGAGATCCCCGTGGTGCTGCATCTGGACCATGGCCCCGACTTCGAGACCTGCAAGAGCTGCATCGACGGCGGCTTCACCTCCGTCATGATCGACGCCTCCGGCGAGAAGTTTGAAAAGAACATCGAGATCACCCGCAAGGTGGTGGAGTACGCCCACGACCACGGCGTTGTGGTGGAGGCCGAGCTGGGCACCCTGGCCGGCGTGGAGGACGATGTAAAGGTCTCCGCCGAGGACTCCAGCTACACCCGTCCCGAGGAAGTGGAGGAATTCGTCTCCAAGACCGGCTGCGACAGCCTGGCCATCGCCATCGGCACCAGCCACGGCGCATACAAGTTCACCGCCGCCCAGTGCACCCGCAACGAAAAGGGCATCCTGGTCCCGCCCCCGCTGCGCTTCGACGTGCTGGAGGAGGTCTCCAAGCGCCTGCCCGGATTCCCCATCGTGCTGCACGGCTCTTCCTCCGTGCCCCAGAATTACGTGAAGATGATCAACGAGCACGGCGGCAAGATGCCCGACGCCGTGGGCATTCCCGAGGAACAGCTGCGCAAGGCCGCTACCATGAGCGTGTGCAAGATCAACATCGACTCCGACCTTCGTCTTGCCATGACCGGCACCATCCGTCAGTTCTTCGACGAGCACCCCGACAAGTTCGATCCCCGCGAGTACCTGAAGCCCGCCCGGGCCAACATCAAGGAGCTGGTGCGCCACAAGCTGGTAGACGTGCTGGGCTGCAACGGCAAGGCCTGATCGAATGGGTTTTATCCGGGAGATAAAAGAGGCCGTAGCCGGCCACGGGCATGACTGTACCTGCGACAGCTGCATGCAGGAGCATCACCACGAGCATCATGGCTTCGATACGGTGATGATCTGGCGGCTGGTGGCGGCGGCCGTGCTGTTCGTGGGCGCGCTGGTGTCGGAGGGGGTTTTGCCCCAGGTCTCGGCGGCGCTGGATATCCTGGCGATCCTTTGCGCGGGATACGATGTGTTCATCCGGGCCGTGGCGAACATCTTCCACAAACGTCTTTTTGACGAGAGCCTGCTCATGAGCGTGGTGGCCGTGGCGTCGGTGATCATCGGCGAGGCCAGCGAGGGCGCGTCGGTCATGATACTTTACCAACTGGGCGAGCTGTTTCAGGGCTGCGCCGTGGCAAAGGTGCGCCAGAGCATCGAGGGACTCATGGAAAACCGCTCTCCGGAGGCCAGCGCCACGCTGGCGGAGGTGCGCTCCGATAAGGGCCCCAAGGGCCGCACGGAGGAATTTATCTCCCACTTCGCACGTATCTACACACCGGTGGTCATCGGCATCGCCGTGGTGATCGCCGTATTCATGCCCCTGGTGATGCACGCCACCGTCCGGGAGGGTGTTTACCGGGCGCTGGTGCTGATGGTGATCGCCTGCCCCTGCGCCATCGTCATATCTGTCCCGCTGAGCTATTTCGCGGGCATCGGCGGCGCGACCCGGCAGGGTATCCTATATAAGAACACCTGCGCCATGGACGACGTCTCCCGGGCCAGGGCCGTGGTCTTTGACAAGACCGGCGCTCTGGAGGGAAAGGGGCTGCGGGTGGTCTCCATCAAGAGTGAGAAGATCGACGCGGACGTGTTTCTGCGCGTGGCGGCCCACGCCTGTGCCTATTCTGACTCGCCCTATGCCGAGGCCATCAAGGGCGCCTACAAGGGCGTTATCTACATCGAGCTCATCCAGAGCTTCTACCAGGAGCAGACGGGCTTCGGCATCACCGTGGAGGTGGAGGGCGTCAGGATCATCCTGGGGCTGCCCGATTTCGTCCGGGCCCACGGGGTGGATCCGGGACAGGACGCGGTGGACGAGGACTGCGTATATCTGGCCATCGACGGCCAGTACGCCGGCCGCATCGTCTTCGGCAGCGTGGCTAAGCCGGACGTGCCCGGCACGGTGACGGTCCTGTCCTGGGATCGGCACCGGGAGGTAGCCATGCTGACGGAGGACAGCTCCGCCGCGGCGGAGAAGTTCGCCCGGCAGGTGGGCATCGACGAGTTCTATCCCGACTGCCAGCCCACCGAAAAGGTGGCGGTGGTCCGGGAGATCCAAAACCGCCAGATCAAGCGGGGCACCCTGATCTTCGTGGGCGACGCGGAGACCTGCGGCGACTGCATCCGCCAGGCGGATGTGGGCATGAGCCTGCACGGGGCCAAGTCCGACGCCGCCATCCAGGCGGCAGACGTGGTGATCATGGGGGCTGAGCCCTCCAAGGTGGTTGCCGCCATGGAGGCTGCCAAGCACACCCGTACCATCGTCTGGCAGAACATCGTCTTCGCCCTGGCTTTCAAGGCCATGATCCTGACGCTGGACATGTTCGGCGTCTGCCCCCTGTGGCTGGCTGTGTTCGCGGATGTGGGCGTGGCCCTGCTGGCCGTGCTCAACTCTCTGCGCGCGTTCATCATTCGGGAGCCCGTTATCCCCGAAAAGTGAATAAGATATGCAAAAAGTTACGCCCCGGGCTTGTCCCGGGGTGTAACTTTTTGTCAAGTTAATGAAATCTTAAGAAATCCCCTCTTTTATCTTTTTGTAACTTGTGTTACATTAATAACATAAGGGGGGATACGTGTGTACACCGTTCTTATCTGTGATGACGACCGGGACATACGCCGGGCGCTGAACATATATCTCACCGGCGCGGGCTATCGGGTGCTTGAGGCCTCTGATGGCCGGGAGGCGCTGGACGTGACCGCCAGGGAAGAAGTCCATCTGATCCTGCTGGACATCATGATGCCGGAGCTGGACGGGGTATCGGCCCTGAGTCTGCTGCGGGAGCGCAGCAACGTGCCGGTGATCCTGCTGACCGCCAAGAGCGAGTACACGGACAAGATCATGGGTCTGGAGCTGGGGGCGGACGACTATGTGACCAAGCCCTTCAACGCCCAGGAGCTGTTGGCCCGGGTAAAGGCGCTGCTGCGCCGGTACATACACATGAACGAACAGGGGCCGGCCAAGCGCCAGTCCTGCCTTGTGCTGGGCGGCATCGAGCTGGACGATGACACCAAGACCGTTTTGCTGGACGGGGAGGAGGTCGTCATCACGCCCAAGGAATACGACATCCTGAAATTCTTCATGGAAAATCCCGGCAAGGTATTTTCCAGCCGGGAGATCTACCGCCGTGTCTGGCAGGACAAGCCCATGGGGGCGGAGGGCACGGTGCCGGTACACATCCGTCACCTGCGTGAGAAGCTGGAGATCGACCCAGCCTCGCCCCGGTATCTGAAAGTGGTCTGGGGCAAGGGCTACAAGCTGGAGGGATAGACATATGAGGACAGCAATGGAAAAGGTTTGGGTCAGGCTGTTGGCGCTGGCCCTCTTTTTCCTGTTCTCCGCGTCGGCGGCCGTCTCCATCGGCCTGTACGGCTACGCCCTGGAGGACGGCTGGTATGCCGACGGCGGCGTTACCTTTGCCGACACCCGCATGGCCCGCAGCTTCGTCACGGATGCGCTGGGCTTCGTGGCACAGAATCTGCAGTGGCTGGGGGACCCGGACAACGCCGGTCTTGGGGGCTACGGGGGCGACGCCTTCGCGTACACGGTAGAGGACGCGGACACGAGGGAGATATACGCTGACACGCGGACAGACGCGTCCGTGCTGGTGGCGTCCTATTCTGGTCCCATCTATGTAGATGACGTGGACAAGGCTGTCACATTGAAGGGCTATGTGAACCTGCCGGTCCAGCCCTACGGTGGCTGCTACCGGGAATACTATATTTTCAGCCATCTCTATCCGCTGCACAGTGGACTTCTGCCGGTGGGGATCGTCTCCGCCGTGCTGGCGGCTGTGTTTTTTGCCGTTTCCGTGCTCTGCGCCGTCAGCCTGGGGAAGAACGACTATGTGACCATGCTGGGCAGGCTGCCCTTTGACGGGGCGGTTGTGGGACTATATCTGCTGACAATGCTGCTCGCGCCGTATCTGTTCAACTGCCTGGGCTACAATCTGCGCGCGGCGCTGTGGCAGATCGGCTTTACGGAGGGCTGGCTGCACGGTCTTTTCATGCTGTGGTATTTTTGCGTGCTGGCCCTGATCCTGCTCAACCAGCTGGCCGTGGGACAGTTCGTCAGACGGCTTCTGCTGCGGCGCTGTCTGCGGGAGAAGACATTGAAGGTACTGGCTATAACCGCCTTTGTACTGCATTTCATCGTCGTGCTGGCGCTTTTTTTGGAGGCGTTCGGCTACTACAGCATCTTTTTGCTGGACTATCGGCTCATTATCTTCTTTCTGGTGCTGTTCGACTGTCTGCTGCTGCCCTGCGCGATCCAGTGGAAAAGGGAGCGGGAGCGCATCTGCAAGGCCTCCGGCGCGCTGGCGGCGGGGGATCTGTCCTACAAGGTGGACGCGGAGCGGCTGCATCTGGTATGGCATGATCTGGGCCGGGACCTGAACCGCATCGGCGACGGCATGACCACGGCGGTGGAAGAGCGGCTTCGCAGCGAGCGGATGAAGACGGAACTCATCACCAACGTGAGCCACGATTTGAAAACGCCCCTGACCTCCATCATCAACTACATCGAGCTCCTGAAAGAGCCGGACCTGTCGGACGAGACCAGGAGGGAGTATCTGGACGTGCTGGACCGGCAGAGCGCCAAGCTGAAAAAGCTGACGGAGGACGTGGTGGAGGCGTCCAAGGCGGTCAGCGGGGTCATGGCGGTGAACGCGGAGCTTTTCGACCTGAACGAGCTTTTGGAGCAGTCGGTGGGAGAGTACAGCCAGCGTCTCGCCATGGCGGGGATCCAGCCGGTCATACACCGGCCCGATACGGAAACCTACGTCCACGCCGACGCCCGGCTCCTGGGCCGGGTGATGGACAATCTCATCACCAACATCATCAAGTACGCCCAGCCGGGCACCCGGGCCTATTTCGATCTGACGGCGGCCGACGGTCGGACCGTTCTCGCCGCCAAGAACACCTCCCGGGCGCCCCTGGATATCCCGGCGGAGGAGCTGATGGAGCGGTTCGTCCGGGGCGACAGCTCCCGCAGCACCGAGGGAAGCGGCCTGGGCCTGTCTATCGCCCGGAGCCTGACGGAGCTCATGGGCGGGGAGCTGACTCTGACCCTGGACGGGGACCTTTTCAAAGCGGAGATATCGTTCCCTTCCGCCGCCCCGCCGGATGGGCCGGGACAGGATGACGATGAAAAAGTGAAAGCAGCCTCTCCTGTGTAAGGAGAGGCTGCTTTTTACCTTACTTTCCCGTGCTGCCGAATCCCTCGGCGCCCCGGTCTGTATCCTCCAGGGCATCCGCCAGCTCCAGCTCCGGCGTCAGGACAGGCAATATCACCAGCTGCACGATCTTCATGCCCGCCTCGATGGTCACGTCATCCGTCCCGTGGTTATACACCTTTGCCACGATGGGGCCGGTGTACCCCTCGTCGATGACTCCCTCGCAAAGCAGGTTCTTCTTCACATTGAGGCCGCTCTTGCTCTTGAGCATGCCCACGGTGTGGGGAGGGAGGGAGATATGCACGCCGGTGTCGAAAACGCCGCTGCCGCCGGCGGGGATCGTCACGCTCTCGCGGGCGTACAGATCCAGCCCCGCGTCGGTGGCGTGGGCCCGGGTGGGCATATAGGCCCCGGGATCAAGGGTCACTTTCATTCGTCGCCGCCTCCTGTAAAATGATGGGCCGCAGCAGAGCCAGGTTCCGGTCCGTGGAGAAGTTGCTGACGCTGTACAGGACCAGGATCATATCGAAGTCGTTCTCGTCCGCGTACATGGCAAGAGAGTCCTTATAGTACCGCAGGTCCACCAGGTCGATCCGGGAGAAGTTGGCCGTCAGGAACGGGACCAGGCTGTCCGAGTAGGAATCCCGCACGATCAGAAGGGTAGGGCCCTCATGGCCCGTATCCACCCGCAGCAGGGAGGTGTTGCCCCCCAGGAACATGGAGTACTTGTCTTTCACATCCAGAAAGGACGTGTCGTACATGGGTTCCGTGGCCGGCTCCAAAGAGCCGTAGTCCGTCAGAGTGACCGTTCCGTCGTCGGGCACAAAAGTTTCCATCTGGTCGGGCCGGACCCAGGAAAAGCCGGAGGAGGAATAGGTGGTGCCGTAAAAGGCGTCGGAGACCGTCTGTCGGTCATAGGAGGCAATGTCCGGGGCGGGGAGGCCCCAGGCGTCGCACAGGGCCCCGTAGGCGTAAAAGGCCCCTAAACTGGTCCAGTGGTGGTCCGTGCGGTAGAAGATATACTCGTCGGCGTGTTCCCGCAGAGCGGAGGCAACGTCAATGTTGACGGCCTGGCTGCGGTCATAGGCCCGGTCGATGACCGCCTGCTGGCTGGCGCTGGGAGCGTTGGCCGGCAGGAGGGAGGACTGGACCTCGCCGGCCCCGGGGATCAGACCGAAGTAAATGGGCGTGTCCGTGTATTCCACCCAGGCGTTCAGCGCGTCTACCGCGCTGTCGATCGTCTCGTCCGCCGGGGCGTCAAAATCCGTTATCAGCACATCATCGCCGCAGTAGTAGACGCCGTTATTCTCCTTTTTCCCGCTGAGAAGCTCACACCGGGCCTTCAGGGCTGTCCAGGCGTCCCGGAAGGGGAACTGGTCGGTGGTATACTTTTCAAAATCCGCCGTGAACGTCCCGTCTGCCAGGGCGGAGAGGGAGAAGCCGGGCACCTGCTGGAGGACGCGGTTCTCCTGCTGGGAGAATCCCACGTCTGGCATCACCGGCAGCAGGACGAAAAACAGCCCGATGAAACCCAGAAACACCGCCACGGTCACGATCTTTGCAAGCTTATTCATAGGCGCACCTCAAAACCGGAAGTAGAGGAAGGGGTTGTAAGTAGAATCCACCAGATAGGCGGTGGAGACGGTCAGCACCAACAGGATCAGCACCGGCACGGCCACGGCGCGGAGCTTTTCCGGCAGCCTGGCAAAAAGGGACTTGCCCGCCGGGAGGCTGGCAAAGCAGGCGGCCAGCAGGACTGGTCCGAAGCTCGCCAAATAGTATAGGTCCGTCCCGCCGCAGAAGCCCGCGGCCCCAAAGCCGTACATGGCCTTGAAAAACACAACCGTCTGGGCCACACTGGTCTGCTGGAAAATGACCCAGCCGGAGATCGCCACCGCCAGGGTATAAAGGTGTCCCACGAACCGGGGCAGCCGGTCCAGCCACCGCAGCAGAAACATCTTTTCCACGATCAGGAAAAAGGCGTAATAGAGGCCCCAGAACAGGAACGTCCAGCTGGCACCGTGCCACAGGCCCGTCAGGGCCCACACGATCAGAAGATTCAGGATCTGCCGGCCCAGGCCCCTGCGGCTGCCTCCCAGGGGGATGTACACATAGTCCCGAAACCAGGTGCTGAGACTGATATGCCACCGCCGCCAGAATTCCGTCACCGTCCGGGAGATATAGGGATAGTTGAAATTCTCCAGAAACTCGAATCCCAGCATCTTGCCCAGGCCGATGGCCATGTCGGAATAGCCGGAGAAATCGAAGTATATCTGCAAAGAGAACGCGATGGCGGCCATCCAAGCCCCCACGAAGGTCAGCTCACCGGCGGCGGCTCCCGCGTAGGTGTCCCAGAGCATGCCCACGTTGTTGGCAATCAGGACCTTTTTTCCAAGGCCCACCACGAACCGCTGCACGCCGGCGGCGAACTGGTCCAGATTTTCATGCCGCTCGTCAAGCTGGGCGGCGATGTCCTTGTAACGGACGATGGGGCCCGCGATCAACTGGGGGAACAGGGCCACAAAGGTGCCGAATTTGATGAAATTCTTCTGCACATGCCCGTCGCCCCGGTACACGTCGATGGGGTAGCTCATGGTCTGGAACGTGTAAAAGGAGATACCGATGGGCAGCGTAAGCCCCAGGGTGGGGATGGCGACGCCGGGGATCAGGCTCAGGGTCTCCGCCACCAGGTCAAAGTACTTGAAGAAGAACAGCATGCCCAGGTTGACGACCGTATTGACGACCAGCACCCACCGGGCCTTTTGTCGCCGCCGGTCCGCGTACGTTCCGATCAGCCGGCCGCTGACATAGTTGACGCAGATGGAGAAGATCATCAAAAAGATATAGACCGGCTCGCCCCAGCCGTAAAATACCAGATTCACGGCGAACAGCCACACGTTGCGCCAGCGAGAGGGGACTATATAATACACCGCCAGCACGACGGGCAGATAGATGAACATGAAAAGGATGCTGGAAAATACCATGCCCTGTTATTCCTCCGTGGGTTTGACTGTATCTCTTTCCGACGGCGCGAAATCCGCCAGGGGATTGGCCTTGGCGGCCTTTTTCAGCTCCGCGTTGGCGATGTGGGTGTATATCTGGGTGGTATTGAGACTCTCATGGCCCAGGACCTCTTGGAGCGTGCGCACGTCCACGCCGTTTTGCAGCATCAATGTGGCCGCCGTGTGGCGCAGCTTGTGGGGGGAGATGTGACTGGCGTCCAGCCCGGCTTTCAGGAGGGTCTTGTGGACCATGACCTGGATGGAGTCCACGCTCATGCGGGTGCGCCGGTTGGAGAGGAATACCGCCTTTTTATCCGCCGTGGGGATGTCCTTTCTGACGGCCAGCCAGGTGTTCAGCGCCTCGACGCAGGCATCGTTCAGATAGACCACTCGTTCCTTGTTGCCCTTGCCGTGGATCAAAAGACTGTCCTGGCGGATGTCGGTCAGGTTCAGGCCCACCATCTCCGATATCCGCAGGCCGCAATTTAAAAACAGGCACAAAATGCAATAGTCCCGTTCCTTATTTTTGCCATCCACCGCCGACAGCAGCCGGCGGCTCTCGTCCAGGGTCAGGTAGTGGGGGAGGGACTTTTTCAGCTTTGGCGCGTCCAGGTCCTGGACCGGGTCCGTCTTCAATTGCTTGGTCTTGACGGTGAGGTACCGATAGAATCCCTTCAGGCTGGTGATCATCCGAGCCCGGGATGCGGCGTTCAGCTCCCGGTCCCGGGACAGGTACGCCAGAAAGTCATAGACCTCCTGGAGCGTGACGGAGCCGTAGAAATCCAGATCCGCATTTCGGATGTCCACGTCCTCCAGGGCCGTGTCCCGGGGGACCAGGTCCCGGGCGATATACAGATAGCGCGTAAAGGTCCGCAGATCCATGAAATACGAATCCACGGTCTTTTTCGACTGTCCCTTGATGGTGTCGTGGTACACGAGAAACTCCCGCAGCACCGCAGACGCCTCATTTTGATAGCTCATGGCAAGAACCCCCAACATATTGTACTATAGCAGAGCAGAGGGAGCTTGTCCAGAGGCAAAATACACTAAAAATTCGGCATAATTAATATTATGCCGAATTTAGGGGAGGGCTGAAAGGCAAATAGCCCCGCCTATATCAAAAATGGGCTCCGGCGTGAGAAATACGGCCTTTTGGCCGTGTTCCGCCAGAAAACGCATAATGCGCTCTTTGTCGGGATGTTCGTCAAGTGTTCCCGTGAACGCGATCACATTACTATTTATTTTAAATGACGCGCCGCCGATGAAGCCGTATCCATATCCGTCCAGCGCGATATATCCCGGCGCGATGTCCAGCACGTCCATCCCCGCGTTTTTCGCGGCTCTGGAGACGCCAGCGTCCGCCGTGATGATGGAATGGTCGTCCACGACGCACGCAGCGCATTTTGTGTAGCCCTGGGCCACGGTCACAGATACGCCGCCGATCAGCGGCTTTACGGCGCCGTCGATGGTGTCCGGATCATAGATCGTATACTTTCCCGTGGCGCATATGCAAAGGCCCGCGTCCGCCGGATAGTGTGGTCCCCGCCTGTTCATCGTGGGCCTGACCGTGTATCCCATATTAGTTAAATGATTAACAATACCAGAAGAAGTAGATTCAGATGAAGAAGAGACACCATTATTATAAATATTCTCCGCCAGCACCACCGTCTGATCGGACGCGAACGCCAGCAGGTCCCCGTGGCCGGCAAGCCGAGGGTCCAAAGTGGGATCGTCGGGCAGCCAAATGGGCTCTATCCCCAGGGCCCCAAGGCTTTGCGCCAATCCGGCCCGGTACCTCCTCCCTATCAGAAGGCTCACAGCGTCTTTTCCACCGCCTCTCGGAGGGTCTTGACGTATATGAGTTCCAGCCCTTTGGGTGTTTTCAATTCGCCCCGGATGCGGGCGGGGATCACGCACTGGGTAAAGCCCAGCCGGGCGATCTCCGAAAGGCGTAGGTCCAGGGCCTGCACGGAGCGTATCTCGCCGGTGAGGCCCACCTCTCCCACGGCGGCCAGCTTGTCCGGCAGCGGGGTATCCCGGAAGCTGGAGGCCACCGCCAGGCACGCGGCCAGATCGGCGGCGGGCTCGTCCAGGGTCAGGCCGCCCACCACGTTCACATAGGCGTCGCAGGCGTTCACATTCATACCGCCCCGCTTTTCCAGCACCGCCAGCAGCAGATAAAGCCGGTTATAGTCGAAGCCATTGGAGGTACGCCGGGGCGCGGAGAAGCCCGTCGGCGCCATCAGTGCCTGGACCTCCGCCAGAATGGGCCGGCTGCCCTCCATCACACAGGCCACGCAGGTGCCGGGCACGCCCACAGGCCGGCCCGCCAGCATGACCTCCGAGGGGTTGGGCACCTCCCGCAGCCCTTCCCGGCGCATCTCGAACACGCCGATCTCGTTGGTGGAGCCGAAGCGGTTTTTCTCCGCCCGGAGGATGCGGTAGCTCAGCGAGCCGTCCCCCTCAAAATACAGCACACAGTCCACCATGTGCTCCAAAACCTTTGGCCCGGCGATGGCCCCCTCCTTGTTCACGTGGCCCACCACGAAAGCGGTGAAGCCGCTGGTCTTGGCCAGCTGCATGATCTCCATGGCGCACTGCTTGACCTGGCCCACGCTGCCGGGGGCGGTGTTCAGGCTGGGATCGTACACAGTCTGGACCGAGTCGATGATCACGATCTCCGGGCCCAGTTCCTCGATGGCAGCGATCACGTCATTGATGTCCGTGCCTGCCAGCACATGCAGGTTTTCCCTTTGAACGCCCAGCCGCTGGGCACGCATTTTCAACTGGTGCTCGCTCTCCTCGCCGGTCACGTAGAGGATGCTCTCGCCCGGACCGATGGTGCCGCAGGCCTGCAGCAGCAGCGTGGACTTGCCGATGCCCGGCGCACCGCCAAACAGGACGATGGAACCCCTCACCGCGCCGCCGCCCAGCACCCGGTCCAGTTCCCGGACCCCGGTGGAGAACCGTATCTCGTCCCGGTCGTCCAGCTCCGCCAGCCGCTTGGGCATGGCCCGCCGGACCGGCCGGACCTTTTCCGTGGCCTTGGGGGCCGCCGGGGCCTCCGTCAGGGTGTTCCATGCCCGGCAGCTAGGGCACTGACCCTGCCAGCGGGAGGTCTCATAGCCGCAGGATGTGCAGTAAAAGACTGTTTTTTCTTTCATGTGACCGTTCCTCTTATGTATTGCAAGTAGCTGCCCAGCAGCACGCTTGCCAGCTTCAGGCGGTAGGCGTCGGTCTGCAGGCGCGCCAGATCGTCCGGGTTGGACAGAAAGCCGCACTCCACCAGCACGGCGGTACAGTTTGCCTTATCCATCAGGTAGACCCGCTGGTCGATGGGGGCGGCCACCCGCCGGTTTTCCGGGCTCACCTGGGCCGTCAGGTTGGACTGGGTAAGCTTGGCAAGCTCGTCGCTGCCGGCGGCCCGGCCGTAAAAGACCTGGATGCCGTGGGGCGCGGCGGCAGGATATTTGTTCTGGTGGATGCTCAAAAGCACCGCCCCGGGGGTGTTGTTGATAAGCCCCACCCGGGCGTGCTGATCTGCCACTTTTTTCGCGGCGATGGAACCGGCGTCGGAGGGGTAATCGATGTCCGTGCCAGACCGGGTCATGACCGTGTCCAGGCCCCAGAAGCGGGCCAGCGCGTCCAGCCGGAGGGCTATGTCCAGGTTGATATCGCTCTCCTGGGTCCCGTCCGCCGCCACCGCGCCCCCGTCCGCGCCGCCGTGGCCCGGGTCGATGACCAGCACGGGTGGCGCGGCCGCCGCGTCCGTGGTCCGGGCCGCTTTATGCTGCCACGCCAGCGCCCCTATGGCCAGCAGTACCGCCGCCGCCAGAGGCCACCACCATCTGATCCTGTTCTGCTTGCTCATACCTGCCACCTCATTGCAATCTATGAGTGACAGGTATTATCTATTCAAGGCAGTTCACGACAGGACCCGGCACCTTTTTCACCCAAGAAAAAAGGTATAATGACTTATCCAAGCCATTATACCCCGAAGGCGCCGTGGGCGCAATATTTTTAAAGAATGAAGCATATGAGCCGGCTGCCGCCGTCGTTGACCAGGCGCTGGACCGTGACCCGCAGGCGATTGCGGACGTTGGGCGGCATTTGCTGAAGCTTGTTGGTGATCCCCTCTTCGGCGATGTCGTTGAGGGATTTGCCAAAGATATTGGACTCCCAGATGCGGTTCACGTCCCCGTCGAAGCCCTGCAGGAGGAAGCTGACGATCTGCTCCGACGCCTTCTCTCCGCCCACCGCCGGAGACACCTCCGTCTCCACCTGGGTGCGGAAAAGGTGTATGGCCGGGGCGCTTGCTTTCAGGCGCACGCTGTAGCGTCCGCCCCGGCTGACGATCTGGGGCTCCTGCAGCTCCATCTCCTCCGGGCCGGGCATGATGATGCCATAGCCGGTCTCCCGGGCCTGGGCCAGGGCCTCGTGGACGTGGTCGTACTCGGTCTTGACGCTTTTCAGGGACCGGAGAAGCTCCATCAGATCCCCGTCGTCGGCGATCTCAAAGCCGGACTGGTCGCTGATGGTCTTATAGTACAGCGACTGCTCCAGCTCCACCACCGCGCTGGCGGAGCCGCTGCCGGCCTGGGCGGCCGTGATGCGGGCGGAGCTGATAAGCTCGCTCTGCATGAGTCCCTCCACGCCGCTGTAGGCGTCCTGCAGGGCCGACATGTTCTCCCCCATATCGATCAGCATGGCGTACAGGGATCTTTTCAGCTCGCTGTCCTCCTGCAGGGCCTCCGCCCAGGCGGGAAGCCATACGCTCAGCTCGTTGATAGGGAACTGGAAGAGCACCGCTTTCATTACCGTGTTCACGTCCTCCGCCGACAGCTCCTGGCAGTTGACGGGCAGACACGGCACTCGGTATTGCTGGGAAAGCTGCGCGGCCAGCGCGGTGGCGCCGGCCCCGTAGGGCTCCGCGCTGTTGACCACCACGGCAAAGGGCTTGCCGATGTCCTGCAGCTCCCGGATGACCCGTTCTTCGGCGGCCAGGTAATTCTCCCGTGGTATCTCCCCGAAGCTGCCGTCGGTGGTGATCACAAGGCCGATGGTGGAGTGGTCGGATATGACCTTCCGGGTCCCTTCTTCCGCCGCCTGGGTCATGGGGATCTCATGGTCATACCAGGGAGTCGTGACCATGCGCTCCACCCCGTCCTCATAAAGCCCTTCCGCCCCGGGCACGATATAGCCCACGCAGTCGATGAGCCGCACGGAGGCGGACGTGTCCGCCCCGAGAGAGATCTCAGCGGCTTCCTCCGGCACGAATTTGGGTTCGGCGGTCATGACGGTACGGCCCGAGCCGGACTGGGGCAGCTCGTCGCGGGCCCGTTCTTTTTTATACACATTTTCAATGTTGGGAATGACCTGCGTCTCCATAAAACGCTTGATAAAGGTCGATTTACCCGTCCGCACCGGCCCGACGATCCCCAGATAGATGTCGCCGTCCGTTCTGCGGGCAATATCCTCATAGATGCTGTCCACAAAAATCCCTCCAAGGCATGTTTGGTAAAACATACGCCCCAGAGGGATCGTTTATGACAGAAATTGTGCGCTCTGGCCGTGGATTCGGGAGATGCGGACCTCCACCTCCGGGAACGCCGCGTCCAGCCAGCTTTTCAGCACGGGGACCACCACGTTTTCCGTGCAGAAGTGGTCCGCGTCGATCAGATTTATGCCCAGCCTTTTGGCCTCTAAAAACTGGTTGTATTTCACATCCGCCGTCACAAATGTGTCGCACCCGGCCGCGGCCGCCAGGCCGATGTCCCCGCCCCCGGAGCCGCCGCAGACGGCGATCTTCCTGACGGGACGGCCCGCGTCATGGTAGCGCAGGCCGTTGGAGCGCAGCACGTCCTTGGTGAAGCGCAAAAAGTCGGAAAAGGCCGTCTCCCGGTCCAGCATGCCCACGCGCCCAATGCCCGTGTCCGGCTCCAGTATCCCCGTAACGTCACCGCCCAGAGCGGCCATCAGCGCGTCGTTGACACCGCCATCCGCCGCGTCCAGGTTGGTGTGCATGCAGATGGCCGCCAGGCGGTTTTCCGCCAGAGCCAGCACATGGGCCCCCTCCCCTGTCCCGTCCGTGACGGTCTTCAGAGAGAAGAACAGCGGATGATGGCTCACGACCAGCTCCGCCCCCAGCTCCGCCGCCTCCGCGATCACCTCATCCGTGATGTCCAGGGCCGTCAATATCTTATGGACCATCATCTCCCGGCGGCCCACCAGCAGACCCACGTTGTCAAACTCCATCTTCCCGCTGACCGGGGCCTTTTCATTCAAATAAGCAAATACGTCATGTACTGTCGGCATGGCAAAGCCTCCTTTTGATAGTCTCAAACTCCCCCAGCAGCGCCTCCGCCGCCGAATCATAGGGCGCTGCTTTCCGGCACTGGGCTATCATGCCGTCCAGATACCGGCCAAACAGCGGGTCAGGGCCGATCTGCTCCAGCTTTCCCAGATGCAGCTCCGCCTCAGTGTAGAGGGGACTTTCGCCGCCCTCAGCGCACAAAATGGGATAGATTCGTCCGGCGTCCTCCACCAGGCGCTCCGCCGTGATGCGCCAGCCGTTTTCCGTGAGAAAGCGGCGCAGATCCGCCTTTTTGCTCTGGGGCTCCAGGATCAGCCTGGCGCCGTCCCGGGTCCAGGGGGCAGCGGACAGAATGTGGACCATGGTCTCGCCGCCCATACCGGCCAGGATGATGGTGTCGCCGTCGGCGGGACCTACACCCGCCAGGCCGTCGGTCTGCAAAAGACGGATCTTCTCCCCGGTGCCGGTCCTGGATACCAGGGCCGCCGCGCTTTGCAGGGGTCCGGACCGGATGTCCGTAGCCAGGACCCGGCTTGCCCGCCCCGTCTGGACCAGCCACACCGGCACCATGGCGTGGTCCGTGCCCACGTCGATGACGGCCGCGCCGGGACGCACCAGCGCCGCCACGGCGGCCAGCCGCTTTGATAATTGGATCATGTCCATAAAAGAAAAAGCGGCGGGGTGTCCCCCGCCGCCTTTTGACCGTTACGCGTTGGCGTGCGCGGCGATGAAGTCGTTGACTTCCTTCACGAAGGGCTCCACTTCCACGCCGTGGACCATACAGGCCTGCTCGATGCTCTCGCCGGTGGCGTAGGCGCAGCCCAGGCAGTGCATGCCGATGCGCTGGAACAGGGGCTGGGTCTCGGGGGCGTTCTGCATGATCTCAAAAACGATGGTATCCTTGGTGACCTGGTACATAGGTAGATCCTCCTGATTGCGTTATTACGATGGGTCTATTATATGCGTTCCCAACGCGGATTTCAACATAAAAATAGAGGAAGCGGCAGCGCTTCCTCTATTTTTCCTTGCATATGCCGATCAAAGCTCGCCGGCACGCATCTTGGCGAAGCATTCGCTGCAATACACCGGACGGTCGCTCTTGGGCTCGAAAGGTACACGAGCCTCACCGCCGCAAGCGGCGCAGGTGGCGGTGAAGAACTCCCGGGGACCGCGGGCAGCGGCCTTGCGGGCGTCACGGCAGGCTTTGCAGCGCTGGGGCTCGTTCTGGAAGCCGCGCTCAGCGTAGAACTCCTGCTCACCGGCAGTGAATACGAACTCCTGTCCGCACTCTTTGCATACAAGGGTCTTGTCTTCGTACATTTCGGTTCCTCTCTTTTGATAGTTTTCCCATACGGGCGTATATTTGCGATCAGCTAACGCTGTTTTCGCCTGAGGACAGCTTGGCCAGCTTGCGCCGAATGCGCTGAACGGCGTTATCGACGGCTTTGACATCCCTGCCTGTGGCGTCGGCTATCTCACCATAGGTGAGGCCGTCCAGATACAGACGGAGTATCTTGGCTTCCAATTTTGATAAGCACCGTGAATAGGCGGAAATAAACTCTCGTTCGGTCTCTCTGGCTAGAACCTGCTCCTCGGGACTGCGCGCAAAATAGTGGGCGCCTAGGGACTGGGATTCATCTGAGAGGACATCGTCAAGGGGAACGCCGTCGTTGAGCGGCGCGTTTTTCATACGCTGGTCGCTGCGGACAGCGGATCGGATACGGTTGTTGATACACGTCCGGGCATAGGTCCGAAAGGACGCGCCCTTATGGCTGTCATACTCGCGGATGGCGGACAGGAGCCCCAGCATCCCTTCCTGGATCAGGTCCTCGCTGTCGCCGCCGATGAGGAAATAGGGCCGGGCGCACATGCGCACCTCGCGGATATACCGCTCGGCCAAAGCCTCCTCCGCCCCGTTGACCTGCCGCATGACAAGAAGCTGCAAATCCTCATCGGTCATAGTTGTATCTACATAATTACACACTCATGATTATAGCTCTTTCGGCCAGGAAGTCAAGCATTTTTTACAAAATATGTACCATTTTTCAGGTAAAAATTGACGAAAACCGGCGATTTGGCATCTTGTCGCCGGTTTTCGTTCCATATACTTACAAATATTAACTTATATATCCAGCTTTTGCTGGCCCAGGTACTCGATACCCAGGTGTTCGTATGCCTTTTGGGTCACGCACCGGCCCCGGAGGGTCCGGGTGAGAAAGCCCTGCTGAAGCAGGAACGGCTCGTACACGTCCTCCAGCGTCACCGCCTCCTCGTTGATGGTGGCGGCCAGGGCCTCCAGGCCCACCGGCCCGCCGTTATAAAGCTCGATGATGCTGCGAAGCATCCGCCGGTCCACATGGTCCAGCCCGGCCTTATCCACCTCCAAGCGCTGCAACGCCTCGTCGGCGATCTGGCGGGTTATGACGCCGGAGCCTTTCACTTGGGCAAAATCCCGGACCCGCCGGAGCATCCGGTTGGCGATACGGGGTGTGCCCCGGCTGCGGGAGGCGATCTCCACCGCGCCGGCGGGCTCGATCTCGATACCCAATATCCCCGCGCTGCGCTCCACGATCCGGCGCAGATCCTCGGTGCTGTAAAGCTCCAGCCGCAGGACCACCCCGAAGCGGTCCCGGAGCGGCGCGGAAAGCTGCCCGGAGCGGGTGGTGGCGCCGATCAGCGTAAAATGGGGCAGGTCCAGCCGGATGGAGTTGGCGGAAGGGCCCTTGCCCAGGATGATGTCGATGGAATAGTCCTCCATGGCGGGATAGAGTATTTCCTCCACGGAGCGGTTCAGCCGGTGTATCTCGTCCAGGAAGAGAATGTCGTTTTCCTGCAGATTCGTCAGCAACGCCACCAGATCCCCGGGCTTTTCGATGGCCGGGCCGGAGGTGATGCGCATGTTGACCCCCATCTCGTTGGCGATGACGCCGGCCAGTGTTGTCTTGCCAAGGCCCGGGGGGCCGTGCAGCAGCACATGGTCCAAAGGCTCGTTTCGGAGCTTGGCGGCCTCGATGAACACCGCCAGATTCTCCTTGGCTTTCTCCTGACCGGTGTATTCCGCCAGCCGCTTGGGCCGCAGAGACACCTCCGTGGCGTCCTCCGGCTGGAACGTGGCCGTGGTCAGGACCTCATCCTGTTCCTCAGCGGAAAAATTGATGCTCACAGGCCCTCACCACCTCACTTCACCATATTGCGCAGGGCGGCCCGGATGGCGTCCTCCACGGACATGGAGTCCAGGTCCAGTCCCTTTACCGCCGCGGCGCATTCCGCCCGGCTGTAGCCAAGTACGGTCAGCGCACTCATCACGTCGCCCATAGCGGACTTGTCCCCCGCCGCCGGAACGACCGGCGTCACACCGGCGCCGCCAAGGCCCTCCGCCTGCTTGCCCATCTTGTCCTTCAGTTCCAAAATGATGCGCTGGGCCAGACGCTTGCCAACGCCGGAGGCGGCCGTCAGGGCCTTTTCATCGTCCCCCAGCACCGCCATGCAAACGTGCTCCGGTGTGTTGACGGACAGGATAGCCGCCGCGACCTTCGGTCCCACGCCGGACACGGAGATCAGCATCTCGAAGCACTTCTTCTCTCCCAACGTGGCAAAGCCAAAAAGTTCAAAGGCGTCCTCCCGGATCTGCTCGCAGATATAGAGCTTGGCAGGCTTTCCCATATGGAGCTGGCCCAGGGTGTTGGCCGTTGTATTCACCGCGAAGCCAACGCCGCCGCAGTCTATGACCGCCAGACCCGGCTCCAGCTCCGCCACCGTTCCGTTCAGATGGTAGAACATCCGCTCTCTCCTTCCTCCGACCCCAGGCGGCTGGTCATGCTCCTGGCGTGGCATATGGCCAGAGCCAGGGCGTCCGCCGCGTCGTCGGGCTTGGGCGGCGATTTCATGTTCAAAAGCCGCTGGACCATGTATATGACCTGATTCTTCTTGGCGTTGCCGTACCCCACCACCGCCTGCTTCACCTGCATGGGGGTGTACTCATAGACCGGTACGCCGCTGCGGTACGCGCTCAGCAGGATCACCCCCCGGCCATGGGCCACGGCGATGCCCGTAGTGATGTTCTTGGAGAAGAACAGTTCCTCCACGGCGATAGCTTCCGGGGAAAAGGTGACGATCAGCTCGTTCAGATCGTTGTAGATCATGTCGAGCCGGGGCGAGAGAGGCGTATTGGGGGGCGTGGTAATGGCGCCGCAGGCCACGTAGGTGTTCTTTCCCCGGACCGCGTCCACTACGCCGAAGCCCACCGTTCCCACGCCGGGATCGATGCCCAGTATCCTCACCGCGCCTGTCCCTCCTGTGCCTGAAAATACCGCCGGGTGTTCTCGATATCCCGCCGGATCTGGGCCGCCAGCGCCTCCGCCGAGTCAAACCGTGTCTCGTCCCGGAGAAATGACAGAAACTCGACGCGCACCTGCTCCCCGTAAAGGTCACCGGCAAAGTCCAGCAGATTTGTCTCCACGGTCACATGACGCCCCTCGTCGGTGAAGGTGGGCCGCACGCCCACATTGGTCACCGCGGGGACGGGGCCGGACCGCAGCCAGGCCCGGGCGGCGTATACCCCGTACCGGGGCACGATCACTCCCTCCGGGATGGGAAAGTTGATGGTGGGGATGCCCATCCGGCGGCCCCGCTGGTAGCCGTGGACCACCTGGGCGGACAGCTCATAGGGATGGCCCAGAAACCGGGCGGCCGTGCCCATATCCCCTGCCGCCACCAGGGCGCGGATATAGGTGGAGCTCACCACGATCCCGTCCAGGACCACCTGCTCCACCACGTCGCAGCCCACGCCGTTTTCGCCGCACCAGCCCGCGATGCGCTCCGCCGTGCCAAGGCCTTTCCAGCCACAGCAGAAATCCCGGCCCATGACCAGATGCACCGCGCCCAGCTGATCCACCACCGAGCGGATGAAGTCCTCCCAGGGGGTCCGCATGAACGCGCCGTCAAAGTGGAGCGTCACCACATCGTGGATACCACCCACACGACCGATCAGGTCCTCCCGGTCCGCCATGCTCTCCAAAAGGGGCACGTCCACGCCCCGGACCACCTTGTCCGGGTGGGCGTCAAAGGTGATCACCGTGGGAACGGCGTCCAGCCGGGCCGCCTGTTCCCGGGCCTTTGCCATCAGCGCCTGATGGCCCAGATGCACGCCGTCGAAAAAGCCAAGCGCGGCGACGCGCCGTATGTTTTGCATCTATCCCTCTCCCCCTTGGGTGATAAGCTCCAGGGGCAGGATATACCCCTCCGGGTCCTGGCGGATCTGCTCCAGGGTATGGGCCTGATCCACCGTGAACCGGCCGGCCCGCACCCGCCGCAGGGCGCTCATGCACCCACCGCAGCCAAGGGCCTGGCCGATGTCGGCGCACAGCGTGCGGATATAGGTGCCCTTGGAGCACTCGATCTCCAATCCCCAGTCCCCCGCCTGGTCCTGGTCGGTCAGGGTCAGCCGGTGTATGGTCACGGGCCGGGGCTCGCGCTCCACGCTGCCGCCCCGCCGGGCGATCTCATAGAGCTTCTTGCCCCGGACCTTGATGGCGGAATACATGGGCGGCACCTGCATGATGGGGCCCCGAAAGCCCCCTAACGCCGCCTCTATGGTCTCCCGGTCCGGCGCGGCCGGCTCGCATTTCAGCACGGTTCCCCAGATGTCCTGGGTGTCCGTGACCGTGCCCAGCCGGAGGCGGGCGGCGTATTCCTTAACGTCGTTTTCCGCGTATTTGGCCGCCTTTGTCCCCTTGCCGGTCAGCACCACAAGAAGGCCCGTGGCATTGGGGTCCAATGTCCCGGTGTGGCCGATATGCCTTTCGTGCAACACGCCCCGCAGATGGGCGCACACGTCCATACTGGTCCAGCCGGACGGCTTGTCCACCAGCAGCAGACCGTCCATCAGAGAGCCTCCAGAATATCCCAGACGATCACGTCACACGTCTCATCCGGATCGGAATGGACCGTGCAGCCCGCCGCCATTCGATGGCCGCCGCCGCCGTGGAGCTCGCAGATCGCCGCGGAGTCAAAGTCCTCCCCGCTGCGCAGACTCACCTTGCACAGGCCCGGCTCCAGCTCCCGGATCGTCACCGCCACCCGGTTGCCGGCCACCCGGCCCGCCAAAGAGGCCAGGTCCTCGCAGTCATCCTCGGTGGCGCCGACCTCCTCCAGCATATCCAGCGTCACGGTGGCCACCGTGACGCAACCGTTTTCCCCGAACCGCTTCATATTGCTGTAGATGAGCCCTTCCAGCCGCAGGCGGGCATAGGAAAATGTCCGGAAAAGCAGTTTGTTAAGATGTTTATGGTCCGCGCCCGCGTCGATGAGCTCAGCCGCCGCCCGGTGGGTGTCCGCCTTGGTGTTGGCATAGACGAAGCAGCCGCAGTCCGTGCTCACCGCCACGTACAGGAAGTTGGCCGCCGTCACGTCCAGCTTGCCCAGGGCCATCTTGCCCAGCTCCAGCACGATCTCCCCACAGGAGGCCTTCTCCGGCAGACACAGAAGCTGCGCGGCATAGCCGCTGTTGGTGGGATGATGATCGATGCACAGATCCACCTTCCCCTTTTTGGGATACCCCTCCGGGAACAGGTTTTCCGACGCCAGATCCACCGCCACGGTGCAGGCGGGCTGGAATCCCTCCGGAGCCACATAGGGCGAGACGAATGGATCATACGTGTCCGTCACCTGGGGGTTATCATAAAGATAGGCGGTCTTCCCCATCCGGCGAAGGATATGACAAAGGGCGGCGGCACTGCCGAGCGTGTCGCCGTCCGGGCGGATATGGGTCAGAATCAGATATCCGTCGTGATTTTTCAGATAGTCGAAGCAGTCATTCAGATTCATTGTCGTCATGTTGAATATCCAAGTCGCTGATCAGTTTATTGATATAGGCCCCGTGGGCGATGGAGTCGTCCAGCACGAAGGTAAGCTCCGGCGTGTACCGCAGGTCCAGACTGTGGCCCAGCTCACGGCGCAGATACCCTGCCACGGACTTGAGCCCGCGCATCATCTGCTTTTCGTCGTACTGGCCCAGCACGCTCACGTAGACCTTGCAGTGGCGCAGGTCGTTGGTGGTGTCCGTATGGGTCACGGTGAGCATGGCGCCCTGCTGGATGCGGGGGTCCTTGACCTGGCGGAGCTTTTCCGCCAGGACTCGGCGGATGTCGTCGTTGATACGGTCGATATGGTGGTTAGGCATTGATCTGCTCCATCACAAAGCACTCGATAACGTCCTGTTCCTTAATGTCGTTGAACTTCTCCACCTGCATACCGCACTCGTACCCGGCGGCCACCTCACGCACGTCGTCCTTGAACCGGCGCAGGCTGGCAAGATCTCCCTCGTAGATGACCACATTGTCCCGCAGGACCCGGACCTTGCAGCTGCGCTGGATCTTGCCGTCCAGCACGTAGCAGCCGCACACGGTACCCACCTTGGAGACCTTGTAGGTCTGGCGGACCTCGGCGTGGCCGATGATCTTCTCCTGGAACTTGGGCGCCAGCATGCCCTTCATGGCCGCTTCGATCTCGTTGATGCAGTCATAGATGACCCGATACAGCCGGATATCCACATCGGAGCGGGTGGCGCTCTCCCGGGCGGCGCTGTCAGGCCGCACGTTGAAGCCCACGATCACCGCGTCGGAGGTGGAGGCCAGCATCACGTCGGACTCGTTGATGGCGCCCACGGCACAGTGGATCACCCGCACCCGGACCTCCTCGTTGGACAGCTTCTCCAGCGAGGCCTTCACCGCCTCCGCGCTGCCCTTCACGTCCGCCTTGACGATAATGTTGAAGTCCTTCATCTCGCCCTCCTGGATCCGGGCGAACAAATCGTCCAGGGACACCTTCTTGGGGGCTGTGTTGGCGGCCAGCTTGGCCTTGGCCTTGCGCTCTTCCACCAACTCACGGGCCATGCGCTCGTCGGTAACGGCGTTGAAAGTGTCGCCGGCGTTGGGGACCTCGCTCATGCCGGCGATCTCCACCGGCACGGAGGGACCGGCCTCGGTGACCCGCTGGCCCTTGTCGTTGATCATGGTCCGCACCTTGCCCACCGCCGTGCCGGCGATGATCACATCGCCCTGGCGCAGCGTACCGTTTTGCACCAGCACGGTCATGATGGGACCCCGGCCCTTGTCCAGCCGTGCCTCGATGACCGCGCCGCTGGCGGAGCGGTTCGGATTGGCCCGCAGGCCAAGCATCTCCGTCTGCAGAGCCAGCATCTCCAGAAGCGAATCCACACCCTCGCCGGTCTTGGCGGAGATGGGACAGACGATGGTCTCACCGCCCCATTCCTCGGGCACCAGGTCGTACTCGGTCAGCTCTTGCTTGACACGCTCGGCGTTGGCGCCGGGCATATCCATCTTATTGATCGCCACGATGACGGGGATGTTGGCCGCCTTGGCATGGTTGATGGACTCCACGGTCTGGGGCTTGATGCCCTCCGTGGCGGCCACCACCAGGATAGCCACGTCCGTCACCATGGCGCCGCGAGCGCGCATAGAGGTGAACGCCTCGTGACCCGGGGTGTCCAGGAACGTGACGGGATTGCCGTCGATATCCACCACATAGGCGCCGATGGCCTGGGTGATGCCCCCGGCCTCGCCGGCCGCCACCTTGGTGTTGCGGATATAGTCCAGCAGGGACGTCTTGCCGTGGTCCACGTGGCCCATGACCACCACCACCGGCGCACGGGGCGCCAGTTCCTCGTCCGTGTCCACATGGTCGTCGATGAGCCGTTCCTCCACGGTCACGACCACCTCATGCTCCACCTTGCAGTTGAATTCCATGGCCACCAGCGCCGCAGTGTCGTAGTCGATGATATCGGGCAGGCCCGCCATGACGCCCATGCGGACCAGCTTACGGACCACCTCCGCGCCGCTCTTTTTCATGCGCACGGCCAGCTCCTGCACGCTGATCTCGTCAGGGATCTGGACCCGGGTAGGCGCTTTCTTGGCGATCTCGAACTGGAGCCGCTGCATCTTGTCGCGCTCCTCCTGACGGCGTTTCGCGCTGGCGGCTGCGGCGTTCTGACGCTGCTTGTTGCGGTTGCCGATCTTCTCCTTGCCGTGCTTCATCTTCTCGGCACGGTCGCCAGCCATCCGGTCGAAGCGCTCGTCGTACTTGGAGAGATTGGTGTTGACAGAGCCTCTGGTGTCCACCACCTTCTTCTGGGGCATCTGCTTGGGGACATGGGGCTTGTCGGGCTTGGGCTGTTTGGACTGCTGTTGGGCCGGGGCCGCGGCGGGCGCGCCCTGGGCAGGCTTCTGTCCCTGGCCGGCCTGGGCCTTTGGAGCGGGAGCGTCGGCGGGCTTGGGAGCCGGCGCGGCGGAATCGGCAAAGACCTCCGCGATGCTCTCCACCTGGTTGTGCTGGGTCATATACTCGAAAATAATGCTGAGTTCCTCGTCCTCCAACACCTGCATGTGGTTCTTGGGGGTCGTGGCATATTCCGTCAATATCTCCGTAATGACCTTGGAGGTGACGCCAAAGTCCTTGGCCACCTCGTGCACACGATATTTTACCAAACTACTCATACTCGCTCCTCCTCATTTCCGCGGCCGTCGCCCGCGGCTTTCCGAAATGCCGCCGCCAGGCCCTCGTCGCATATCATCACCATCGCCACGGGGTCGCCCCGGCCAATGGCGTCGGCCAGTGTCCGCTTCGTGTAGCCGGACGCAAAGACCGTCCGGCCCCGGTCCCGGGCCAGAGCCCGGACCGTGTCCAGGGCGCTGTGCCCGGCGTCAGACGCCGCCACCAGAAGTCCTTTGGCGTTTGCGCGAAGCCTGCCCGCGCAGTCCTCCGCGCCCACGGCCAGCCGTCCCGCCCGGGCCGCCAGGCCAAGATAACCCAGGGCCTTATCCATCCGTTGCCTCGATGGCCGCCGCCAAAATATCGTATGTCTCTGGGCTGATGGACGTCTCCAGCATGCGCTCCAGAGCCCGGCTCTTGCGGGCCTTGGCAAGGCACGCGCTCTTGCGGCAGATATAGGCGCCCCGGCCGGGGACCTTGCCTCCCGCGTCCGCCACGATCTCGCCGGCGGGCGTGCGCACGACGCGTATGAGCTCCTTTTTCGGCGCCCGCTCCCGGCAGCCGGCGCACATCCGCACAGGCTCCGCCATAGATCAGTCCTCGCTCTCCGGCTTGATGTCGATCTTGATGCCGGTCAGCTTCGCCGCCAGGCGGGCGTTCTGGCCCTCCTTGCCGATGGCCAGAGAGAGCTGGTTATCCGGTACGATGACCCGGCAGGACTTGCCCTCCTCGTCCATGTATACGTTGATGACCTCCGCCGGGGAAAGAGCCGCGGCCACGTATTCCTCCGGGATCTCGCTGTACTTGACGATGTCGATCTTCTCCCCGCCCAGCTCGTCCACGATGCTGGACACGCGGCCGCCACGGGGACCTACGCAGGCCCCGATGGGGTCCACGTCCGCCGCCGTGCTCCACACGGCCATCTTGGTCCGGGAGCCGGCCTCCCGGGCGATGGACATGATCTCCACCGTGCCATCGGCAATCTCGGGCACCTCCAGCTCGAAAAGCCGCTTCACCAGCACGGGATGAGTCCGGCTGATGAGCACCTGGGGCCCACGGGCGGACTTGCGCACCTCGATCACGTACACCTTCACCCGCTGGCCCTCCGTCAGGACCTCGTCCCGGATCTGCTCGTTCACGCTCAAAAGCGCGTCCGTGTACTCGGCGTTAGAGCTGATCTTCATGGAGATGTTGCCGGTGCGCGGGTCGATACGGGCCACTTCGCCGGTGAGGATCTCGTGCTCATGGCTGGTGAACTCGTCGTAGATCAGACCGCGCTCCGCCTCCCGGATGCCCTGGATGATCACCTGCTTGGCGTTCTGGGCCGCGATGCGTCCCAGCTCCTTGGTGTTCACGGGAACCTTGATCTGACCGCCCACCTTGGCCCGCTTGGAGATCTTGTGGGCCTGCTCCAGGGTCATCTCCACGGCGGGATTTTCCACCTGGTCCACCACGGTGGTGACCACGTACATCTCGATCTTTTTCTTATCCTCGTCAAGCTCTACCACCACGTTGTCCGCCGCGTCCGGATTGTCCTTCCGGAAGGCGGTCACCATGGCCTGGTTGATCTTGTCGTACATATATTCCCGGGGTATGCCCTTTTCCCGTTCCAGATCCTCTATGGCGGCAAAAAACTCGGCGTTCATCGCTTCTCTCCTCCGATCACATTTCCACGCGCAGCCTGACGCTGGCGATCTGTTTCTTTGTAAAGCGGCGTTCTTCCCCGCCGGACTGGATGGTCACGTCCCCGTCCTCGTAGGCCAGAAGCTTTCCAAGCCATTGCTTGGCCCCGTCCGACGCACTGTAGAGCTTCACTTCCACCAGCGAGCCGAGAAACCGCTCAAAATCCCCCGGACGCTTCAGCGTCCGCTCACAGCCGGCGGAGCTGACCTCGAAGATATAGCTTTCCGGAACCGGGTCCGCTTCATCCAAAATAGGGTCCATGGCCCTGGATACGGCCTCGCACTGGTCCAGATCCACCCCGTCCGGGCCGTCCAGATATACCCGCAGATACCGCTGGCCGCCCTCTGTGACGTACTCCACGTCCCAGAGCTCCAGACCGGCCTGCTCCGCCACCGGCAGCGCCAGGTCCCACACTGTCTTTTCAATTCGGTTCATAGATAATTTCCAATTTCTGACAAATTCTTTTTCATCAAGAAAAAGAGTGGGACGGTACCCACTCCAGGAATCAGGACATTTGCTAGTGTGAATATAACACACGGCGATGCATAAATCAAGACTTTTTTCAATTCTTTACTAATATTTGTGTACTAGACCGGTCAGAATACACAATATTTTGTCTTTTTTACTCCTCCAGGCTTCCCCGAAGCCGTTCCAGGGCCTTTTTCTCGATGCGCGATACTTTCCGCCGCCGGGATTGTAAGCGATGGGCCTTGAAAACGCGCCGTGCGGCGCGGTGGTTGTGTGTCACTGTACGTCGTTCAATTCACAGAACCGAAACCGTATAATGATCTGTTTGTTCTCCGT
>CANRBG010000010.1 GCA_947628805.1 uncultured Oscillospiraceae bacterium
CCCCCACACACATTCTCATACTCTCTTCCCCCATTATACCAAAAACTCCCCTGTTTGGGGAGTTCTTTGACAGACTGGCGCGCCGCGGAGTATCCGCGGCGCGCTTCATTTTATTATCCATATCATTCCGTTTCCGTCTCCAAAAGCCCCCACACCACCCACATCATGGGGGCGGTCAGGCACAGGCCCAGGCCGAAAAAGTCCTGAATGAGATAGCACACGAACCCCGCGCCCAAAGCGGGATACAGGGCGTTTCGCTTCCGCCGCCGGACCCAGGTCACCACCGTGCAGCCGATGGCGGCCAGATAGGCCAGCAGCGCGAAAATACCCATATTCACAAGGTAGCCCAGATAGACGTTGTGGCAGTTGGAGACCACCGCCGTCTTGTTGCGCACTTCGCTGTACCAGCGGATGTCGAACCGCCTGGCAGTGGAGCCCGGACCGCCGCCCAGCCAGGGCTTTTCCAGGAAAAGCCCCCAGGCCTGCTTCCAGATCTGTCCCCGGTGGGAACCGAATTCATCGGCCAGATGGCCGTGGAGGACCTGGCTCATCTCATAGAGGGTGCCGCTCTTCCCCGGCCAGAAATACAGCGTCCCCAGTCCCGCCGCCGCCAGCGCGCCGCTGACGCAGCCGGCCGCTTTGGCTGCCCTGTCATTTTGGATCGCCACCGGCACGGCTATCAGCGCGCAGCCCGCCAGAGCCGTCACGCCCGCGTCCACGTCGCAGACCGCCAGCATGCCCAGACCCAGCAGCCCGGGCAGGAACAGGATCCTGTCCCGCTTCGTCCGGGACAGCACGGCGTATACCGTCAGCAGCGGCGCGGCCAGACACAGGTAGGCCGCGAACAGCCCGGCGTTGCCGATGGTGCCCAGAAACGCGCTGTTGTAGGCCACATATTTGTCGTAGTAATTGGTCCCATCCGGGTAAAATCCCAGCGGGTCCAGCCCGCAAAGCTGCATCACAGCCACGGCGCTGCACACCGTGGCGGATACGCCCAGCGCCCACATATACCGCCGCCGGGGCCGGCCCAACAGGGATACCCCGAAGAAAATGAGACCGCACAGCACCGTGGTCAGATAGCCGTCAAAACGGCTCCCGCCCAGAAAACAAACGGTACCGTACTCGGAAACAGCGGCGGACACGCCTCCGATGGCCAGAAAGAGCCCCACGGCCAGGTGGGCCGGCCGGACCTCCGTCCGGTACCGCTCCCCTGTGATCAGGCCGCAGACCAGAAGCGTCAGCGTCACCGCCGCCCACACCCCTGTGGCCACGGCGAAAAACCAAAACTTGGAGGCCGTCACGTTATCGTAGCCCTCAAAGCCTACGAACAGTGGGAACACACCCAGCATCACCAGTATGAACTTGTCCGTGACCCACTTGGCCCGGTCCAGAAAGGGATAGTCCATGATCCGCTCCTTTGTCGCTGGGGCTATTATAACGTGGAAAGGCGGAAAGCACAAGTGATTGAAAAATCTGGGGGTATATGATATAGTAAAGAATACTTTGGATAAGGATGGTACGGGATGGACAACTTCTACGCCCTCATCGCCCGGATGAAGAATATCAGCCGCTGGGCGCTGATGCGGTCGGTAACGCCGGAGAACGTGCAGGAGCACAGCCACATGGTGGCGGTGCTGGCTCACGCGCTGGCGGTGATACGCCGGGACGTGTTCGGCGCGCCCTGCGATCCCAATGCCGCGGCGGCGGCCGCCCTGTTCCACGACGCCGGGGAGATCCTGACCGGGGACCTGCCCACGCCCATCAAGTACCGCAACGAGACTATCCAGGCCGCCTACCGGCAGGTGGAGGCGGAGGCGTCGGCCAAGCTTTTGGACATGCTGCCGGCGGCGCTGCGCCCGGCCTACGAGCCTTTGCTCGCCGGGCCGGACCCAGAATTGAAGCCCCTGGTGAAAGCGGCCGACAAGCTGTCGGCCTACATCAAGTGCATCGAGGAGCGGCGGGCCGGCAACGACGAGTTTTTACAGGCGGAGCAGAAATCCCTGGAGGCCCTGCGGGGTTACGGCATGCCCGAGGTGGATTACTTCTTGGAGCAGTTCATCCCCGCCTTCGAACGGACGCTGGACGAGCTGGGGACCATGGAGTATAAAGAACCGAAGCTGAATACACTTTCCATAAAGGAGACGGAATAAATGCGCATGAAAGCCCAAGACAAGACGATGGAAAAGATCGTGGCCCTGTGCAAGAACAGGGGCTTTATCTTCGCCGGGTCCGAGATATACGGCGGTCTGGCAAACTCCTGGGACTACGGTCCCCTGGGCGTGCTGATGAAGCAGAACGTGAAAAATGCCTGGTGGAAGAAGTTCGTCCAGGAGAGCCCCTATAACGTGGGTCTGGACGCGGGCATCCTGATGAATCCCCGAGTGTGGGAGGCCTCCGGCCACGTGACCAACTTCAACGACCCCCTCATCGACTGCAAGGGCTGCAAGCGCCGCCACCGGGCCGATAAGCTCATCGAAGAATGGGCGAAGGAGACCGGCACGGACATCAATGTGGAGGCCCTCACCAACGACGAGATGGTGGCCTATATCCGGGAGAAGAAGATCCCCTGCCCCGGCTGCGGCGCCACGGATTTTTCCGACATCAAGAAATTCAATCTGATGTTCAAGACCCACCAGGGCGTCACGGAGGAATCCGGCACGGACGTGTACCTGCGGCCCGAGACCGCCCAGGGCATCTTCGTGGACTACAAGAGCGTGCTGCGCACCACCCGTAAAAAGCTGCCCTTTGGCATCTGCCAGATCGGCAAATCCTTCCGCAACGAGATCACCCCGGGCAACTTCACGTTCCGGATCCTGGAATTCGAGCAGATGGAGCTGGAGTTCTTCTGCCAGCCGGGCTCTGACCTGGAGTGGTTTAAGTACTGGCGGGAGTTCTGCCACAAGTGGCTGCTGGAGCTGGGCATGACGGATGAGTACCTGCGCCTGCGTGACCACACCCCCGAAGAGCTGAGCTTCTACTCCAAGGCCACCACAGACTTTGAGTATCTCTTCCCCTTTGGCTGGGGCGAGCTGTGGGGCATCGCGGACCGGACCGACTATGACCTGACCCAGCACCAGACCTTCTCCGGCGAGAAGATGGAATACAAGGAAGAGGGCATGGCCGAGGGCTTCATCCCCTACGTCATCGAGCCCAGCCTGGGCGCGGACCGGGTCATGCTGGCTTTCCTGATCGACGCCTACGACGAGGAACAGGTTGGCGTGGACAAGAAGGGCAACCCCGACGTGCGCACGGTGCTGCATCTGCACCCCCAGCTGGCGCCCTATAAATGCGCGGTGCTGCCGCTTTCCAAGAAAGACGTCCTCTCCGGCCCCGCCAAGGAGCTTTACGCGCAGCTCGCCAAGGAATTTTCCTGCGACTACGACGAGACCGGCTCCATCGGCAAGCGGTACCGCCGTCAGGACGAGATCGGCACGCCGTTCTGCGTGACGTTGGACTTCCAGACCGTGGGCGACGGGGACATCCCCGCCGACAACTGCGTCACCGTCCGGGAGCGGGACTCCATGGAGCAGGTCCGCATCCCCATGGATCAGGTGGCGGACTATATCGCCCAGCGGATCAAATACTGAACATGGACGAGGAAAAGCAGCCCGCGCAGGGGGAGAACCTCACCGCCGGTCAGGCTTTCGTCAAAAGCATCCGCCCGGCGGGGTGCGCGCTGTTTCTGATCGTGGCTGTGCTGGTGGCGGCGGTGTGCCTCACCGCCGGCCGGGACCCCATCCCGGGTTACAGGCCCCCGGAGCGGGCCAGCTATGAAAACGACCTGCCCGCGCTGGTATCGGTGCTGGAAGAGCAGGTGTTCCCCCGACTGCCGGAATACGATATGACCGCCGCCATCACCGGCGAGACCGTCACCGTGACGGTGGAGCAAGGCAACTTCGCGGCGGCCCGGTCCGCCATTTTGCGGTATTTTCCCCAAGACCTCATCACCTTTGAAAGGGGCTGACAAGCCATGCGCATCAAAGTGGCCGCCGCGGCGCCGGAGCTTCTGCCCGGCCGTCCCGGCCAGAACATGGCCAACGTCCTGGCCGCCATCAGCCGGGCCCGGGACGACGGCGCATCCATCCTGGTGTTGCCGGCGGACCTGCCGGAGGACATGAACCGGGGCGCCCTGGAGCGGCAGGCAGGCAAGATGACCGTCTATCCCATCATGGCCGATCCCCTGCCCCGGGAGGACCTGTTGAGCCATCACGACGATATGGACATCCTGTGCTGCTGCGCCGACACGCCCACCACCGTATCCTCCCACTACGATAACATCAACCTGGCGGGCCTCGCCAGCCACGAGAACATGGCCGTGGTGGTCATGGCCTGTCCCCAGGGGGGCGACGGCAGCGGCAAGCTGTACACCGGCCAGTGCCTGATCGCCCAGAACGGCGCCATTTTGCAGAGTGCGGACGGCTACGCCCTGGCCCGGGTCACCATCCCCAGCCGGGAGACCAAAGCCCCCTTGGAGGAACTGGTCACCGACCATCCCACGACCCCCTGGACGCCTTTCCCCGTGATGCTGCCCCGGGTGATCAAGCTGGCCGCCGACGGGCTGGCCCGGCGGATGATGGCCCTGGGGGAGACACAGCTGACCGTCTCCATCGGCCGCAACGCATCCTCCCTGCTGGCCCTGGCCGCCTGCGTGGCGGCGGTGGACCGGCTGAAGCTGTCCCACAAGAACATCCACGTGACCGCCGACGGCAACCGGGCCAACCAGATCGCCGCCGCTCTGGGCGTGACCCTTGGGGGCGAGGCGGGTCTGGCGGTGGACAGCACGGACCTGACCGCCCGGGCCCTGGACGGGACCCAGCCGGAGCACTACGCCGTCAACGCCACCGTGCCCCGGAGCGTGGCACGGCTTGTCATGCGCTATTACGCCAATACCTGCGGCAATATGGCCCTGTCCGTGCCCATCCGGTCCATCGTCCACGACGACGACAGCCAGCCCTGGGAGCTTTACGACTTTCTGCTGCACTACTCACTCGTCTACGACATGTCCAAGTGGACCCAGGCCCGGCTCTTGGAGGACACCTTTGAAGACCGCTTCCCCCACGAGACCATCCTGTCGGCCCTGGACCGCTTCTTCGACGACTTCCGCCGCCCCGGCCCCTGCCAGGGCCCGGAGGTATTCTCCCTGGACGTGGTCCGCGACGCCGAACACTGAGATATCCGCCCCGTACACAAAGGAGCCTGATCATGCGCAAACTGTTCGCCATCCTGCTTGCCGCCGCGCTGCTGGTCACGCCGGCCTATGCCGCCGCCGACAGCGGCCGGTCCGCCGTGGGCGTGGACCCGGACCACTGCAGCCACCACTTTGAGGTGTCCGTGCTGCGGGAGGCCACCTGCGCCGAAAAGGGGTTGCTGGCCTACACCTGCTCCAAGTGCGGGCTGACCTATACGGCGGAGACCCTGCCCGACGGGGAGCACGACTATGAGCTGACGGACACCACCGCCACCTGCGTCCTGGACGGGGACGCCACCTATACCTGCACCCGCTGCGGCGAAAGCTACACCGAGCACGTGACCGCCCCCGGCCATGTGGCCGAGGACCGGCCCGCCACCTGCACCCACAGCCGGGTCTGCGTCAACTGCGGCCAGGTGCTGGAACCCGCCACCGGCCACGACTATACATACCAGTACGACGCGGAGCGTACCCAGGACGGCGCTTTCGTCACCTACGGCACCTGGCGGTGCGAAAGCTGCGGCCGGGTCCTGGACGCCACAGAGGATAACGCTGTTTACTATTACGATCTGCTGGCCCGGCAGGAGGCGGAGGCGGCCCAGGCCGCCGCCATCAAGGCGGCCGCCCTGGAGAAGGACTCCGGCACGGACGCCATAGTCCAGGCGGAGGATGACTCCGGCGCCGATACGGCGGCCGGCGAGGAACCGTCCGACAGTGATACGGCGGCCGGACTGGGGTCCGAGCTGTGGCTCATCGTCTCCGGCACGGCGGTTTTGATCATCGTGGTGGAGACGATCGTGCTGGTCCGGTCTTTGAAAAAGGCCAAGGCTGCCCGCTGAGCGGCCCGGAGGTTTCGTCTGCATGTTCAGGAACAAAAAATTCGGTTTTTACGCCGTCACGCTCTGCCTGACGGGGCTGGCGTACACCCTGGTGTGCGCGGCTTTGGAGACGGGTCTGACGGGCGTGGTCCAGCGCTTTGTAAAGAGCTGGTCCGGCCAGACCACAGAGCTTCCCACCTTGGTGGGGAGCTTTCTTGCGGTCCCGGCGGCCTTCCTATGCGGGCGGGCCGTCGTGAAAAGCGGGCCCCGGCAGGCCCTGCTCGTCTGCGCGGCTGTCGCGGCCCTGGGCTGCGCGGGACTGGCCGCCGCCGGCGGGATCTATCCGCTGTTTTTCGTGTCCGCGGCGGCGATCCGCTGCGCCTGCGCGCTGATCTACATCTGCCTGGCCGTCCTGTGCGCCGGCTGGTCCATCCGCTACCGGGGCCGGATCATGGGCATCGTCACCCTGGGCGCGCCGCTGATGGGCGCGGTGGGCGCGGGCACCGTGACCCGGCTTATCTCCGGATACCTCTCCGGCGACTACAGGCCCTATTTTCTGGGTCTGGCCGGGGCGCTGATGCTGCTGGCGCTGCTGGACCGGTTTTTGCTGCGGGACCTGCCGGAGGAAGCCGGGCTTTATCCCGACGGGGCCGGCCGGCCCCCCTTGTCCGAGCCCGAGGATGAACAGCCGCCCCTGACCCCGAAGCAGATATGCAAAGACGGCCGCGCCTGGCTCCTGTTTGTGATCTGCGGCGCGCTGGCGGCCGTGGCGGCCGGATGCATGGGCGGCATGGGCGCCCGGTTCCTGGCCCTGGGCGGCGAAGAGCTGTGGCTGTCCGCCAGCCGCTGGCTGGCCCTGGGAGCCATTTTGAGCATCCCCGCCAGCTACATCTTCGGCGTGATCGACGACTGCGCCGGGTCCGCTGTGGCCGTTATCCTGCTGGCCGCCATGGAGCTTCTGTGCGCGCTGGCGCTGCTCATGACCCCGGCGGCGGGGAGCCCGCTGTGGGGCGTCGCCCTGTGCGCGGGCGGGGCCTGTCTGCTGGGCGGGCCGTCCACCGTGATCCCCTGCGCCATCGGCCGGGTCTATGGCCGGCGGCAATTCGCCGCCGCGGGGGCGATCCTGCTGCCCGCGGTGCTGCTGCCCGCTGCCGCCGCGCCCGTCGTCACGGTACAGCTGATCCAGGCGGGCCTTGGCCGGACCGCCTGCATGGCGCTGGTGGGTCTGGCCGCCATCGGCCTGGCGGCGGCGCTGCTGCTGATCCCCATCAGGGACGCCAACGCCCCCGACCGTGGCCGGGACAATAAAACTTGAAAATTGGCTGTTCTGTTTTGGTGTCGGAGCCAGTCCGAAAGTATCCCTCGCCCGCACAGTTTCGCTTCGCTCAACACCATGCGGTTCGAGGGACACTTCCGGTCCTGGCTCTCAAACTTTTAGTGCCTAGGTGCGCCGGTCTAAATGAATAAATAAGACCTGCTGGGAAGCAGGTCTTATTTTGCTTTACAGCCGTACCGCCACCGGCGCGTTCAGCTCCATGCTGTCCGGGGCCACCCGGCAGTCATAGGCCAGGATATGCACCCCTGCGGCGACGGCCGCTTTCAGGGCCGCGGCAAAGGCCGGGTCCGTGGCGGCATTGGGCTCGAAATGGTCCACGCCCTCCATCTGGATCACGAAAAGCACATACGCCGGCCCCGGAAAGGCCGCCAGCTCCCGCAAATGCTTGGTCCCCCGCTCCGTTGGCGCGTCCGGGAACAGGACCACGCCGTCCCCAACGGGGCCCCCACGCGAATCCAGCGAAGCGAATCGCGTGGGGAGAGGAGAAACCGCGGAGCACTCGAACTCCGGCGCAAGCGCCGGAGAGAGACCTGCGGAGCGTGTTTCGACGAGTGTGACGCCTTTCACCTCCAGCAGCGCCAGCTCCGGGGTAAAAAGCCCAAAGTCGAACCGGCTGTCGCCGTAACGAAACTCCGGCTTTATCTCCGTCCCCGGCGGGAACAGCTCTCCCCTTTTCAGCCATTCCAGCACCGCCGCGTTGGGGGCCTGGCTGTCCATGTTGATCAGCCTTGCCCCTTTCTCTACGGCGATCAGATCATACCGGGTCCTGCGGCCCGTATCCTCCCCCGCGTCGGCCAGATACACCCGGGCCCTCGGGACCAGCAGCTCCCGGCAGCGGCCCGTGTTCTTCACGTGTACCGTCTCCACGCGTCCGTCCAGCTCCACATGGGCGATAAACCGGTTGGGCCGGTCCAGGAATCGGGCCGGGACCACTCGCTCGTACCGCATCAGCGCACCGCCTGGATCAGCTTTTTCGTGTACTCGTGCCGGGGGTGGTCGTACACCTCGTCCACCGTGCCGGACTCGATGATCCGGCCCTCCTGCATCACCAGCACCCGGTCGCAAATGGAGTAGACCACGTTCAGGTCGTGGCTGATGAACAGATAGCTCAGATCCAGCTCCTTGCGAAGGTCCCACAAGAGGTCCAGCACCTGGGCCTGGATGGTCACGTCCAGGGCCGACACCGGCTCGTCCGCGATGATGAACCGGGGCCGCTGGATCAGGGCCAGGGCGATAGCCACCCGCTGGCGCTGACCGCCGGACAGTTCCTTGGGCTTTTGGTTTACATAATCTTCATCCAGCCCCACCCGTTCCAGCATGTCCGCCACCCGGCGCTTCCGCTCGGGGGCGTCGTATTTGCCGAAGATGCGCAGGGGCTCTTCCAAGATCCAGCCCACGGTCCGGGCGGGATTCAGGCTGGCATAGGGGTCTTGAAACACCATCTGGGGCCGCTTTGTGTAGTGCCTGACCGTGCCGGTCACGTCCTGGGCCGGCAGCATGCCCAATATGGCTTTGGAGAGGGTGGACTTGCCGCAGCCGGACTCGCCCACCAGGCCCACGATCTCGCCATAGTTTACATAAAAACTGACGTCGTGGACCGTCTCCTTCCCCTTCCGGCGGCCGAACACGGTGGCGTCGGAGTAACGGACGGTCAAGTGTTCCACCTCCAGCACCCGGGTCTCATTCATGGCGTTTCCTCTTGGGTATGGCGGCGATGAGCCGCTTGGTGTACTCGTCCTGGGGGTCGTTGAACACCCGGTCGGTGTCCCCCCGCTCCACGATCTGGCCCTTGTACATGACGCACACGTTCTCGCAGAGCTTGCGCACCACGGACAGGTCGTGGCTGATCAAGAAGACGGCCACGCCGAATTCCTCGCTGATGGACCGCAGCAGGGCCAGTATCTGGGCCTGGACGGTCACGTCCAGGGCGGTGGTGGGCTCGTCGCAGATGAGCAGCTTTGGGTGTATGACCATGGCGGAGGCGATAACGGCCCGCTGGCGCTGGCCGCCGGAGAGCTGGTGAGGATACTTCTCGTATGTCCGCTCCGGTTCCGGCAGACCCACCTGGGTCATGGCCTCCAGGGCCCGGGCCTTACGTTCCTCGGCGGACAGGTCCGTGTGTATCTTCAAAACCTCCTCCACCTGCCGGCCCACCTTCATCAGGGGGTTCAGGCTGGTCATGGGCTCCTGGAACACCACGCCGATGTCCTTGCCCTGGACGGCGCGCAGCTGGCCCCGGGAGCAGGCCAGCAGGTCCCGGCCCTCAAAGAGGACCTGGCCCGTCATATTCACGTTCCACCGCTCGATAAGCCCCGACAGGGCCATGGCGGTGACGGTCTTGCCGGAGCCGGACTCCCCCACCAGGCCCAGCCGCTGGCCGGGCTCCATGGTCAGGTCCACCCCCCGGACAGCCTCCTTGCCCGTGGACAGGAACGTCACGTGCAGATCGCGGATGTCAAGCAGCGCCATACTCGCCTCCCATTCCCTCACTGAGCAGACCGAAGCCCAGCACCAGCAGGATGATGGCCACGCCGGCGCTGAGGGCGTACCAGGGGGCCGTCAGCAGGTACCCCTGGGCCTCGTTCAGCATCCGGCCCAGACTGGCGTCCGGGGGCTGGACCCCCACGCTCAGATAGCTCATGGACGCCTCCGCCAGCACGGCGTTGTTGAAGCCGATGGCCACGCTGGGCAGCAGCACGGGGATGATGTTGGGCAGGATGTGCAGAAAGAGGATGCGCATATCCCCCGCCCCCATGAGCCGGGCCCCGGCCACATAGTCCAGGCTCTTCTGCCGGGCCACCTCCGAGCGGACAACCCGGGCGAAGCTGGGGATGAACAGCAGCCCCAGCGCCAGGATGATGTTATACTTGCCGCTGCCGAAAAGGGCGATTAGCACCAGGGCCAGCAAAATGCTGGGAAAGGCGGCCACGGCGTCGTTGAAGCGCATGATCACCTCGTCCAGCCAGCCCCCGTAATAGCCGGTGAGCCCGCCGATCACAAGGCCCGCCACCAGCCCGATGGCTACGGTGGCGGCGGCGATGATGAAGGTGGCGCCGGCCCCCTCCACCACCCGGGACAGGATGTCCCGGCCGAAGTTGTCCGTGCCCAAGGGATGGGCCAGGCATGGCGAGAGCATCCGGTCCTTGCCGCTCATGGCGTTGGGATCATAGGGGGTCCAGACCATGCCGATCAGGATCACCGCCAGCATGAACGCGGTGATGACGGCCCCGGCTGTGAAGTTTTTGTTGTGTTTGATCTTCACAAGGCGCCTCGCAGAGTTCGCCGCCGGAGCGGCGAATAAAGTGGGATATGATTTCCGGGGGCGTGTACCTCGGAAATCATTCTTATCAGCCTGCAAACGTGCGAGCGCAGCGAGTGCGCTGCAGCAGGCTGCAGCCTTTTCGCTTGAAAGGCTCTGCCTTTCAAGCGAGACGAACGCGTGGGTCTATGTACTGGGTCACCACGTCCGCCAGGTAGTTCATGAACACCACCACAAAGGCGATGATCACCACGATGCACTGGACCACGGGATAGTCCCGGTTGCCGATGCTGGCCAGCAGGAGCCGGCCCAGTCCCGGCAAGGCGAACACCTGCTCCACGATGATGGACCCGGCCACGATGTCCGCCAGGGTCATGGCCACAAAGGTGACCACCGGCAGGATGGCGTTTCGCAGTACGTGCCCCCGAATGACCCCCCAGCGGGAATTGCCCCGGCTGTAGGCGGTGCGGACATAGTTTTCCCCCATCTGGTTGATGATGGACGAGCGCAGCAGCTTCGTCACCATGGCGGCCTTGGGGATGGCGATGGCCAGCGCCGGGAACGCCAGGTAACCCAGAAAGCCCCAAAAGCTGCTCTGGGGACTGATGAAGCCCCCGGGCACGAACAGGTGCAGTACCAGCCCGAAGATGTAGGTGAACAGGATACCCAGGAAAAACGGCGGAATGGCCATGAACACCTGGTTCATGGCCACGCACGCCCGGTCCAGCCGGCCTCCCTGCCAGCGGGCCAGCGTGATGCCCAGGGGGATGCTGATGGCGATGACCAGCAGCCACGCCATGAGGGACAAGGCCGCCGTGACGACGCCCTTGCCCTCCATGACCTGCCGCACGCCCATACCGTAGCTGTAGCTGACGCCAAGATCGCCGGTCACAAAACCGGTCAGCCAGTCTACGTAGCGCACCAGCACGTTCCTGTTAAGCCCCATCTCCTCCCGGAGAGCCGCCGCCCGCTCCGGGCTGTACTCGCTGCCCAGAAGCTTGGTGGTGGGGTCCCCCGGGACGATCTGGAACGCAAGAAACGCCAGCAGGGAGATAAGGAGCAGCGTTATGAGCAATACTCCTGTTTTTTTCAGTATGTACCGCACTTACCCGGCGCGGTACACCGTGGACATATCCATGACGTACAGGGGATAGAACGCATACCCCTCCACGTCCGGCTGGGTCACCACGAAGTCCGCCAGGTCCTGGATGTACACGTTGGCGGCGTTCTCCGTGAGGATCGTTTCGCACTCCTTGAATTTGGCGGTCTGCTCCGCCTCGTCGGTGGTGGCGAGGGCGGCGGCGTAGGCCGCGTCGTAGTCGGCGTTTTCAAAGCCGATGAAATTCTTGGGGCTGTCGCTGACGAACCGGCCCAGCAGCGCGGAGGCGGTCAGGGTGGAGGCGTCCATGCCGGTGATGGTGGCGTCGAAGTCCCGGCCCTGATAGGCCTCGGAATACCAGGCGGCGTTTTCCATCTGCTTGATCTCGGCCTCCACGCCCACCTGCCGCAGCAGCTCCACGATCACCTGGGCGGTGTTCACATGGGGGGTGTAGGCCGACACGACGGCGATGGTGAATTTCAAAGGATCGTCAGGACCGTAGCCCGCCTCGGCCAAGAGATCGCGGGCCTTGTCCAGATCGTTCTCGTAGTAGTCCGTCAGGCTGTCGTCAAAATACTTTCCGAAAGCGGGGTACATGCTGCTGCCCAGGGGCGTGCCGTGGCCCTCCCCGGCCAGGTCGATGACCATCTGCTTGTCGATGGCGTAGCACAGGGCCTGCCGGACCAGGGGATCGTCAAAGGGGGACCGGGCGTTATTGAGGTACATGGCCTGCACCAGGTTCATGCTCCCCTCCAGCACGTTCAGGCCGCTCAGCTCCGCCACCTGGCTGGCGTCCAGATGGGCCGCCATGTCGATGGCGCCGGAGCGCAGGCTCATGACCATGGTCTGGCCGTCCTCGATGATCTTGAATACCACCCGATCCGCCTTGGCGGGCTCGCCCCAGTACTCGTCAAATTTTTCGATGACGATGTTCTCCTGCACGGAGCGGGACACGTACTTGAACGGTCCCGTGCCCACGATCCCGTCGGCGGGATCGCTGCCATCGGGGATGATGGCGGCGGTCATGTAGGCGATGAACTCCGCGTCCGGGGCGGAGAGGGTGACGACGACGGTTTTGTCGTCGGTGGCTTCCACGCTGGCGACGCCGGCCAGGGTAGCCATGAGAGGCTCCCCGGTCTCCAGACCTGCGGCACGGGTCAGAGAATAAACGACATCCCCGACCGTGACCTCGCTCCCGTCATGGAACCGCACGCCCTCACGGAGAGTGAAGGTGTATTCGTCTGCGGTGTCGTTGACGGTGTAATCTTCGGCGACGGCGGGGATGAGATTTCCTTGGGTGTCGGGCTTCATGAGCCCTTCATAGATGTTGAATAGGACTTCTCTGGTTCCTGCCAACGACGAAGATACGTGCGGGTCAAGACTGCTGTCCAGGTCTGAGGCGATCCCGACGGTGATCTCACCGCCGGCGGCATCGCCGGTGGAGCCGGTCTCGGCGGCTAAGGCTGACTGGCCGCCTCCGATGAAGAGTGCCGCCGTCATGATGACCGCCAACGCAAGAGTGAGAATACGCTTTGTCATAGTGATTTCTCCTTTTGGCTCCAATATTAAATTTTCTCTTGGCGGCTAGAGGATACCACAAATGCATCTTATCGTCAAGGGGCGCGAACGGAAAAAGCCCCCTCGCCGGAGGGGGCCATTTCTGTGGGTTTTGACGGTCTTATTTCACGTACTTGTCCACGACGGTCTTGGCAGCGGCGCTGTCGTTAGCCACCACCAGGACCACATAGACCCCGCTGCGGACGATCACCGCGCTCTGCAGCCGGGGGATGGCGTCGGGATTGTAGCTGGCCAGCACCGTCTGCTGGTTGGCCACCCGGTCCTTGCAAAGCTGCTCCAGACTGGCGGCGGCGTCCTCGCCGGAGGCCTGGGCCAGGAAGATCTCCTCGGCGGTGCCGTTGTTGTAGTAGAATTTCACGTTGGTCACGTCGGCGGCCTCATAGCCGTAGGTGGGCGCGGCCAGCTCTCCCTGCATGGCGTACTGGCCCATATCCATGGTGAACGCGGTACTGGCCGTCAGCTCCGACGCCAGGGCGTCCAGGTCCACTTCGGTCTTTTTGCCGCCCCCGCAGGCGGTCAAGGTCAGGATCAGGCACAGGGCAAGCAGGCAGGCAATGGTCTTTTTCATATCTCGTTCCTCTTTCTGGCTTTATATATGTTTTCTCGCTTGTTTTTTCTGTCAGCCGGCGGGCGCTTCCGGAGGGATCTGGCCGCCGTCCTCCGCCGCCGGGGCCTCCTCCCCCTCGGCGGGGGCCGGCGTGGTCACATAGTCATTGCCGTCGGGGACATAGTGGGTCATCAGGTAGTCGAACCAGTGCTGGTAGTGGGCGGGCGAGAAGTGGACGCCATCCGGGGTCACGTCGGAGGGCAGGTACCCGTCCTCCCCGCACAGCGCCGGGTACACGTCCAGATACCAGACCTGCTGCTCCCTGGCGATGTCCCGGAGCATCTCGTTGAAGGCGATCACCGCGCCCTGCTTCAAGGAACGGTTGGCGTCGCAGTAGGCGCTGACCGGCGTGACGCTCATCAGGTAGATGATGGCGTCAGGATGGTCCGCCTGCAGCTGGTCAATGACGCCGTTGAACGCCTCCCGCAGGGTGTTCTGGTCATAGTTCAGCTCGTTGATGCCCAGCTCGATGTAGATCTTGCCGAAGTCATAGCCCGCCATCTGGGCCGCGTAGGGAGACGCGCCCATGACGGTCAGGCTGTCCTGCCAAAACCAATGGCTGGCGTCCGAGGGCAGAAGCAGGTCATTGTTATAAAGCCACAGGCCCGACAAAACAGAGTTGCCCAAAAATCCCGCGTCGGCAAAATACTCTGCCGGGGCGGAGATGGGCTGGGCCTTCACCTCCGGTCCCGGCCAGGGACTGGCCGTGGGCTCCGGGGTATCGGTGGGCGCGGGGGTGTCGGTGGGCGCCGGCGTATCCGTAGGGCCCGCCGGGGTATCGGCAGGTCCCTCCGGGGCGGCCGTGACCGCGGCCGGCTCCGTGCTCTGGGGCCGCTGCGCCGCGTCGGCCTCGCCGTACAGGCGCAGACCCATCGTCAGCGATATCGCCGCCAGGATCACGCTCACCCCCAAAAGGAGGAGCGCCGCTGTTTTATGTCTCATACCGTCTCCTGAAGCGTCACACTTCGCGTAGTTGCATATTATGTCATTTTATGTCTACCGGTACTATACCACGTTTCCCTTCTGTATGCAAGAGGCAAACAGGCGGGCCGGTCAAAGGCTATTTTATCCATGCCCAACCCAGTCTCATGCGTTCGGGGGACGGACGGGGCGGAAAATGTTCCCAAATGGGGACCGGATCGCCGTTTGCGATTGCAATGTGGAAAAAAATGGCGTATAATTAATTAAATATATGTCTAAGTGAGTAAAAAAGAGCGCATGAAAGAACGAACATGGAATATACCTGAGGCGGCCGTCATACCGGAGGAGCTGCTGCAGGCAGGATGCACGCCGCTTCTGGCGGCGGTGCTGGCGTCCCGGGGCGTGACCACGGCGGACCAGGCCCGGGCGTTTTTATCGGGCGGTCCGCCGAAGCTGGCCGATCCCTTTCTGCTGGCGGATATGGACGCGGCCGCGGCCCGCATCCGTCTGGCAAAGGACCGGGGCGAGACCGTGGCGGTCTACGGGGACTACGACGTGGACGGCATCACCGCCACCTGTCTTTTGACGGAGCATCTGCGGGGCATGGGACTAAGCGTGCACAGCTACATCCCCGACCGGCTCCAGGAGGGCTACGGCGTCAACACCGGGGCCATCGACCGGCTGCTGGCCAAGGGCGTGACGCTGATCGTCACGGTGGACTGCGGTATCACCGCCGTGCAGGAGGCAGCCTACGCCGCTGAGCATGGGGTGGACATGATCGTCACCGACCACCACGAGTGCCAGGCGGAGCTGCCGGCGGCGGTGGCGGTGGTGGACCCCAAGCGGGCCGACAGTCCCGCGGCGGGGCGGAATCTGGCGGGGGTAGGCGTGGCTTTCAAGCTGGCCTGCGCCCTGAGCGGGGACGCGCAGACCATGCTGGAGCGGTTTTCCGATTTGGTGGCCGTGGGCACCGTGGCGGACGTGATGCCTCTGACGGGAGAGAACCGGGCCATCGTGAAGGCGGGCCTGGAAAAGCTGCGCACCCGTCCCCGGCCGGGTCTGGCCGCGCTGATGGAGCAGGCCGGGGTCAACACCTCCCGGCTGGGCGCCTCCACGGTGGGCTTCACCCTGGCCCCCCGCATCAACGCCGCCGGCCGGCTGGGCCGGGCCTGGCACGCGGCGGAGCTGGTGCTGGAGCAGGACCCGGACCGGGCCGCCCGGCTGGCGGAGGAGCTTTGCGACATGAACCGCCAGCGGCAGGCGCTGGAGGCGGCCATCTGGGACGAGGCGGCGGAGATGCTGGCCGGACAGACCGTGGACGGCCCCATCGTGCTGGCCCGGGAAAACTGGCACCAGGGCGTAGTGGGCATCGTGGCCTCCCGGCTTTCGGAGACCTACCGGGTCCCCACGGTGATGATCTCCCTGGACGGGGACAGAGGAAAAGGCTCCTGCCGGAGCTGGGGCGGATTCAACCTCTTTGACGCCCTGGCGGCCTGCGGGGAGCATCTGGACTCCTTCGGCGGGCACGCCCTGGCGGCGGGGCTGAATCTGCAAAAGGCGAACATCCCGGCCTTCCGGGACGCGCTGCGGGCGTATTATTTGGCCCATCCCCCCGCTGGAGAGGAGGGGCTGTCGCCGGACCTGCTGGTGACGGGGCCGGAGCTTCTTACCATGGCCTGCGTGGAGAGCCTGGAGGCCATGGAGCCCTACGGCAGCGGCAACCAGCGGCCCACCCTGTGCATGACGGACGCGGCGCTGACGGAGGTGACGGCCATCGGCGGCGGGAAGCATCTGCGTCTGGGTCTGGAGAAATTCGGCCAGCGGTACGAGTGCGTCTGGTTCGGCAAGCGGGCGGCGGATCTGGGTCTGACGGTTGGCCAGGAGGTGGACGCGGCCTTCTTCCCCCAGATCAGCGAGCACCGGGGCCGGCGGAGCGTACAGCTGCTGATGGTGGACATGCGCCAGACGGACCTGGCGGGCCTGTGCCGGCATATATTGGAGCGGGGCGGCCCCTGCGGCCGGACCATGACCCGGGCGGAGCTGGTCCGGCTGTGGCGGACCCTGGAGGGCCGGTGCCCCTGCCGGGTACGGCTGAGCCGCCTGTCCGGGCTGGACGGAAAGCTCCACCCGGCCCAGATCGCCATGGGGCTGCGGGTGCTGTCGGAGCTGGGTCTGGCCGCCGTCGGTACGGACGGGCAGGATGTGGACGTCCGGCTCATCGCCTGGACGGACAAGACCGAGCTGGACCGCTCCCCTACCTGGCGGGCGCAATCCCGGAAAAAGGCCTGACCTTTTTTGTACGATAAAGGAAGAGACAGACACATGGCAGAATTTTCGCCTGACAAAGCATTTGCGGATCTGGCGGCGGTGCTGGAGGAAAACAGCCCCGGCGCGGATCTGGCGCGCATCCGCCGGGCCTTCGACTTCGCCGTGACAGCCCACGAGGGGCAGAAGCGGCGGGACGGCTCGCCCTATGTGACCCACGCCATCGCCGCGGCCAAGATCGCCGGGGAGATGGGCCTGGACGACGAGTCCATCATGGCCGCGCTGCTGCACGACGTGCTGGAGGATACCGACACCACCCATGAGGAGCTGGAAAAGGAATTCGGCTCGGACGTGGCAGACATCGTGGAGGGCGTCACCAAGCTGACCCGGGTCCAGTACAGCACCCTGGAGGAGACTCAGATGGAGAACCTCCGCAAGATGCTCATGGCCATGGCCAAGGACATCCGGGTGATCCTGATCAAGCTGGCGGACCGGCTGCACAACATGCGCACCATGGAATTCCAGAGCCCGGAAAAGCAGCTTTCCAAGTCCCGGGAGACCATGGAGATATACGCCCCCATCGCCCACCGGCTGGGCGTGGAGAAGATGAAGGACGAGCTGGAGGATCTGGCTCTGCTGTATCTGGACCCGGTGGGTTACCGGGAGATCACCAGCATCCTGGACCGGCGGCGAGAGGTGCTGGAGCAATTCATGTCCTCCATGGAGAAGCGCATCGGCCAGCGTATGGAGCGGGAGGGCATCGACTGCAAGGCCTACGGCCGGCTCAAGCATATCTACAGCATCTACCGGAAGATGTACGCTCAGCACCTGGGCGTGGAGGAGATATTCGACCTGTGCGCTTTCCGGGTGATCGTCAACGACCTGGCGGACTGCTACAACGTGCTTGGCATCATCCACGAGATGTTCCGCCCAGTGCCAGGCCGGTTCAAGGACTATATCTCCACCCCCAAGCCCAATAACTACCAGAGCTTGCACACCACCGTCATCGGCACCGAAGGCATCCCGTTTGAGGTACAGATCCGCACCTGGCAGATGCACATGACAGCCGAGTACGGCGTGGCCGCCCACTGGAAATATAAATCTGGCGGCGTGGGCTCCAAGGTGGGCGACGAGGAAAAATTCGCCTGGATACGCCGGCTTCTGGAGACCCAGCAGGACTCCGGGGACGTGCAGGACTTTTACCACGACCTGAAGATGGACCTGTTCGACGACGAGGTGTTCGTCTTCACCCCCAACGGGGACGTGAAGAGCCTGCCCGCCGGGGCCACCCCCATCGACTTCGCCTACGCCATCCACTCCGCCGTGGGCAATTCCATGACCGGGGCCAAGGTGAACGGCCGCATCGTACCCATCGCCTACCCCCTGCAAAACGGGGACATCGTGTCCATCATCACCTCCCACGGCTCCTCCGGCCCCAGCCGGGACTGGCTGAACATCGCCAAGAGCGGCGAGGCCCGCTCCAAGATCAAGCAGTGGTTCAAGCGGGAGCGCCGGGAGGAGAACATCGTCCAGGGCCGGGAGATGTTCGAGGCCGAGGCCCGGCGGGTGGGGCTGTCCATGGCGGACGTGAACGACCCGGAGATGGTGCCGCTGATCCTCAAGCGCATGGCCGTCATGGACATGGACGATATCTACGCCTCCATCGGCTACGGTGGCATGACCGCCTCCCACGCGGTGGGCCGCATCCGGGACGAGGTGGCCCGTAATCGCACGTCCGTCCGCAAGACGGAGTTGGACAAGATGCAGGAGCGGGCCGACCGCCGCCAGCAGAAGCAGCTCAAGGCCGTTCAGGGCGTGCTGGTGGAGGGGCTGGACAACTGCCTCATCAAATTCTCCCGCTGCTGCACCCCCGTGCCCGGGGACCCCATCGTGGGCTTCATCACCCGGGGCCTGGGCGTGTCCATCCACCGGCGGGACTGCGTCAACTACCGCCGGGACGACGACAAGGGCCGGTGGATCAGCGTGTCCTGGGCCGACCACATCACCGACAACTACGCCGCGGACCTGTACATCACCTCCGACGAGCGGGGCGGTCTGGTCATGGACATCGCCACCATTTTGAATTCGCTCAACGCCAAGGTCCGCAGCCTCACCGCCCGGGACACCGGCAAGGGGTCATCCATGGTCATCATCACCCTGGAGGTGAAGCAGTCCGCCGAACTGCAGACCATCATCAACAAGCTCCAGGCCGTCCGGGGCGTGCGGGAGATCAACCGGGGAGGGATATGAAATATGCGCGCTGTTGTCACAAGAGTGAAAAACGCCTCCGTGGAGATAGAGGGCTCCATCCACGGCCAGATCGGCCAGGGCTTTCTGGTGCTGCTGGGTGTCCATACGGACGACGGGCCCAAGGAGGCGGAAAAGATCGCCGACAAGATCTGCGGTCTGCGGGTCTTTGAGGACGAAAACGGCAAGATGAATCTCAATCCCACGGACGCGGGGGCCAACAATCTCCTCATCATCAGCCAGTTCACCCTCTTCGCCGACTGCCGCAGCCGCCGGCCCGGCTTTTCCGCCGCCGCCCGGCCGGAGCAGGCTATCCCCCTGTACGAGCAGGTCATCGACCTGTGCCGGCAGCGGGGCTTTACCGTCCAGACCGGCGTGTTCGGCGCGGACATGCAGGTCCGCAGCCAGAACGACGGGCCCGTCACCATAATTCTCGACACAAAGGAGCTTTGAATCATGCTGATCAAGACCTTGACCGTGGGCCAGATCGAGACCAACTGCTACATCGTCACCGATGAGAACACCCTCCAGTGCGCCGTGATCGATCCCGGCGATGAGTCCAACACCGTCCTCAACTACCTGGAGGAAAACCACCTGACCGCCAAGTACATCTTCCTGACCCACGGCCACTTCGACCACACCATGGCGGTATACCCGGTCCAGGAGGAAACGGGGGCCGCCGTGTGCATGGACCGGAAGGACACCGGCAAAGGAGATTACGCCTTCGACCCGCCCAAGGGCACCATCTTTTACGGGGAGGGCGATACCTTCACCGTAGGGAGCCTGGTCTTTCACGTCATGGAGACCCCGGGCCACACCCCCGGCGGGGTGTGCCTGCTCTGCGAGGACGCCATCTTCTCCGGGGACACCCTGTTCCGGGACTCCTGCGGCCGGACCGATCTGCCCGGCGGGGACATGGGCCAGCTGCTGGCCAGCCTGAAGCGGCTGCACGACCTGCCCGGGGACTATGAGGTCTGGCCGGGCCACATGGGCCCCACCACCCTGGACCGGGAGCGCCGGACCAATTACTACATGAAATACGCCATGGGGGTGAATTGACATGCCGCTGCAGCCGGGCCAGACAGCCAGCTTTGCCAAGACCGTCTCCGAGTGGGACATCTACGCCATCGCCGGGGCCACCGGGGACATGAACCCCTTGCATGTGAACGCCCAGCGGGCCGCCGAGAGCCCCTTTGGCGAGCGCATCGCCCACTCCATCCTCCCCGCTGGGCTCATCTCCACGGTGCTGGGCATGTACCTGCCCGGGCCCGGGACGATCTATCTGCACCAGTCGTTGGATTTCACAGCTCCCGTGAAGATCGGGGACACCGTCACCGCCACCGTCACGGTGCTGGACGTGCTCAACCCGCACAAGGGCATCTACCGGTTGGAGACCGTCTGTACCAACCAGCGGGGCGAGACCGTGGCCGACGGTGAGGCCGTGGTCAAGTACCAGGGCTGACGAAAATAGAATGAACAGGCCCGCTGCGGCGCAGCGGGCCTGTACTTTTTACATCTATTATATCCTTCTGAACCGCGCCGCGCCCACCGCGTGGGCCAGGGCCGTCAGATTCTCCGCCTCCTCGGACCGGACGATCAGCTCCTGCCAGCCGTCCTCCCCCACCGGGCCCAGAGCAAAGTCGCACCAGACCGCGTCCAGGCCGTGGCCGAAGACCATCGTGTCCCGTCCGTTCCGGTCCCGGAAAGCCCCCAGGCACGCCTCCGGCCCGCCGCTGATCGCCTCCCGGCCCGGGCCGATGAACCCTTCCGCTTTTGCCAGCGCCGTCAGGGCTTCCTCCAGGCTCCGGCCCGGCTCCGCCGCCCGGGCCCGGTACCGCCGGCGCACCGGCCCCGCCGGTCCCCAGGGCACCCGGGGGAAATACTTCCGCCGCAGCGCCTCCAGATCGTCCTCCGCGAAGACTCTATCAGTTGACATAATATCTCTTCCTCCGACAGGATGCGTCATGCATAGTTATCCAAACGCATGGGATATTCGGCGGGATGCGGCACGCATAGGCTGAAAAGGTCCGTATACCGCCCTTTTTCGGCTGCATAAACGCCGTATAGCGCGTGGATATGCCGTTATTTTACCGTATCCGGACCCGGCCGTCAATCGCTGTCGGCTCTTGCGCCCGGGTCCGGGATGTGTTACCCTGTCAGGGAAGAACAAAAGGGGGTATCGTCATGGATATATACGGCACGCTGGGTCCCGCCTGCACCGACGCCGATACGCTGGAGGCCATGTTCCGGGCCGGCATGACCGGGGTGCGGCTGAATCTGTCCCACGTGACGCTGCCGGACGCGGCGGATCAGATCGAAAAGCTGCATTTGGCCGCGGACCGGTGTGGGATCAAGGCGAAACTGCTTATCGACATGCAGGGGCCGGAGCTGCGGGTTGGAACGCTGCCGTCTCCGCTGGAGCTGCCCACCGGCGGGTCTGTGATGCTGGGACCCGGCAGCATCCCCGTGCCGGAGCCGGTGCTGGGCCATCTGCCGCTGGGGCAGGAGGTGCTTTTGGACGACGGAAAGCTGCTGCTGCGGGTGACGGCCCGGCGGGCCGACGGCGGCGCGCTGGCGGAAGTGATCCGGGGCGGGACGCTCCGAAGCCACAAGAGCATCGCCCTGCCGGGGGCAGATGTCCGCTCCCCCGCCATGACCGACACGGACCGGGCCAACATCCTTGTCGCCGGGGACTATGGCGTCACCGGCGTAATGCAGCCCTTCGTCCGGAGCCGGAGGGATCTGGAGACGGTCCGGGCCGCTCTGGACGCCGCCGGCGGGCGGGGCATCCGGCTGCTTGCCAAGATCGAAAACCTGACCGGGGCGGAAAAGCTGCCGGAGCTGCTGCCCGCCGCGGACGAGATCGTCATCGCCCGGGGAGATCTGGGCAACGCCCTGCCCCTGTGGGAGCTGCCGGCCCTGCAAAAGCGCATCGCCGCCCAATGCCGGGCGGCGGGCAGGCCCTTTATGGTGGTGACACAGATGCTGGCCTCCATGGAGACCAGCCCCGTGCCCACCCGGGCGGAAGTCAGCGACGTGTTCAACGCCGTTTTGGACGGGGCCGCGTCGGTGATGGTCACCGGGGAGACCGCCGTGGGCCAATACCCCGTGGAGGTCATCCGGTATCTTGCCAACACCGCCAAAGAGGCGGAGAAGTTTTTGCGAAACTTTTCAGCCTGAGTAACGGCGGGGCGCTTAGGCACCAAAGGTTTGAGAGCCAGGACCGGAAGTGTCCCTCGACCCGCATGGTGTTGAGCGCAGCGAAACTGTGCGGGCGATTGGGGTCCCCAAAAGGCACGCCTGCCTTTTGGGGAGAGGAGGAGCCGCGAGCCATTCGAGCTTTGCCGCTTGCGGCAAAGGGAGACCTGGCTTGCGGGCGACGACGACGGCCGAGCTCCGACACCGAGATAGAACGCTCCTGGCCTTCAAGCCTTTGGTGCGATATCCTTTTGGGCCGGACCGGAAAGGAGCGCGCCGGTGTGGTCGAAGCGTGAGCCGTGGCAGGGGCAGTCCCAGGTCTTCTCGTCCGCGTTCCAGGTGAGCTGGCACCCCAGGTGGGGGCACCTGACGCCAACCACATGGTCCTGACCCTCTCCATCCCGGTAAAGGCCCGCCTTTTGGCCGCGCAGCTCTACTACCCCGCCGTGGCCCGGGGGCATCTCCCCGGCGGGATCCTTCGCCGTGCCAAAATAGCTCCGCACCAGGCTCCGAGCCGTGACGGACATGTCCTGCGCCAGGGTCCCAAGGCTGGCCCGCAGCCGGAACCGATGGGGCGAAAACACCGCCGCGCAGTCGTTGGCCCGGCCCAGGATGGCGTCGGCAAGGATGTGCGCCGCGGCCATGGAGGTGGTCATGCCCCACTTCTGAAAGCCGGTGGCCACGTACCAGTCCGGCCGGGAAGCGGCGAACTGTCCGATGAAGGGGACTCCGTCCTGGGGGATACAGTCCTGGGCAGACCAGGCGGCTGTCTCCCGGCTGCCCGGCCAATACCGGCGAGCCGCCCGGCGCAGACGGTCATACCGGCCTCCGGCGGCGTTGTCCCCGGTCCGGTGCTCCCCGCCGCCCAGCAGCAACACGTCCCCCGCCATGCGGAAGCTGAGCGCGTCCGGGTCTATGCCGTAGTACATCCCCTCCAGCCTCCGGGTACGCTCCAGGGCCAGCACGTAGCTGCGGGCCTGATGCATCCGGGCAAAATACAGCCCGGGGAAGTTCACAAAGGGAAAGTGGCAGGCAAATATCACCTTTCCGGCCGATACCCTGCCCCGGTCTGTGATCAGCGTGCCGCCTTCCACACGCAGGACTGGCGTATGCTCAAAGACGGTCAGCTCCCGCGCCAGGCCCCGCAGAAACTTCAGCGGGTGGAACTGGGCCTGCTTTTCAAATCGCAGGGCCTCCGCCACGGGAAAGGGCAGGTCCGTCGCCGTGGTGAGCCGGGCCGGCAGCCCCAGCTGCACCGCCGCGGACCACTCCCGCTGCAGCGCCGAGGGGCTCTGGGTGGTGTACAGATACGCCGGCAGCTCCTGAAGATCGCAGTCGATGCCCTCCGTCTCCACAAGGGCCCTGTACTGCTCCACGGCCCGCTGGTTGGCCCGGGCGTACTGGCCCGCCAGGTCCGGGCCCAGCTGGGTGATGAGCCGGTCATAGATAAGTCCGTGCTGGCTGGTGATCTTGGCGGTGGTGCCGCCGGTCTGGCCGGAGCCCAGCCGGTCCGCCTCCAGCACGACTGTCCGCAGACCCTCCTTTTGCAGCAGATAGGCTGTCAGGCACCCGGCCAGTCCCCCGCCGATCACCGCCGCGTCCGCCCGCAGGTCCCCGTTCAGGCTGCCCCGGGGCGGTATATCGACTTCTTCCCACCATATCGAACGCATGTCCATCCCTCCCGACTATATCCTAAACACCGGGCAGGAAAAATAAACGGACCCCTTTGCACCGGGCCCGTTTCATGCTATACTTTCCCCATTCCTACCACATGAGAGGAGACGCCATGATCCGTTTCAACAACGACTACTCCCAGGGCGCGCATCCCGCCGTGCTGCAGGCCCTGGCCGATACGAACCATGAAAGCTACGCCGGCTACGGCCTGGACCCCCAGTGCGAGCGGGCCGCCGGACTGATAAAAGAGCATCTGAACTGCCCCGCCGCCGCTATCCACTTCGTGGTGGGCGGCACCCAGGCAAACTACATCGCCGTGGCCGCCTGCCTGCGGCCCTATCAGTCCGTGATCTGCGCTGACAGCGGCCATATCCACGCCCATGAGACCGGCGCGGTGGAGCACGGCGGTCACAAGATCCTGACTCTCCCCGCCGAAAACGGCAAGCTTGCCGCCAGTCAGATCGCCGCCGTGGCGGAGGATTACCGGTCCAGCCCCATCCCGGAGCATATCACCCAGCCCAAGCTGGTATACATCTCCTTCCCCACCGAGTACGGCACGGTCTACACCAGGGCGGAGCTGGCCGCCATCCGGACGGTGTGCGACAAATACGGTCTGTACCTGTTCGTGGACGGGGCCCGGATGGGCTACGGCCTGGCGGCCTCGGACGCGACGCTGGCGGATATGGCCCGCTTCGCGGACATCTTCACCATCGGCGGCACCAAGTGCGGGACCCTCTTCGGGGAAGCGGTGGTCATCCCCAACGGCGCGCTCCAGCCCCACTTCCGCAGCTTCATCAAGCAAAACGGCGCCATGCTGGCGAAGGGGTGGCTGCTGGGCGTGCAATTCGCGGCGCTCTTTGAGACGGGCCTTTACTTCGATATCTGCCGCCGGGCGGTGGAGCTGGCCATGGATATCCGCGCCGCCTTTGCCGCCAAGGGCGTCCCCGCTTTCATCGACAGCCCCACCAATCAGCAGTTCGTGGTGCTGACCCACGCCCAGGCGGATAAGCTGGCAGAAAAATATATCTACGAGCCGGAGCAGACCGTGGACCAGGACCGGATCTGCGTGCGCTTTTGCACAAGCTGGTACACGGACCCGGCGGATGTGGCGGCCCTGGTGGAGGATATCAAAAATCTCTGATATTGGGTATTGCACATCGCGCGTTAAAGTGCTATAGTATGTAGCGACAACTGAAAAGGCAGCGATGTCTTCAGGGCAGGGTGAGATCCCCGACCGGCGGTACAGTCCGCGAACGCGCAGCGCGGCAGGCGACCGGCCTTTTGGCCGGCGCGAACACGCAAAGCGCGCCGACCCGGTGCAACTCCGGGACCGACAGTTACAGTCTGGATGGAAGAAGATGTGTTGAGCGGCGCAGTTGGCGCGGCGGACTTCGGCCCCCGCCATGACGCGGCCCCATATTGACACCTGGAAGGCATGAAAGCTTTCGAGGTGTCAAATATTATATGGGAGGTATTATCCTATGGACAGTCACCCCACCGCCCGCCGCGCCGCCAGCGCGCGCCGGCCCGCCACCATCGGCATGCTCTGCGCCGTGGCCTATGCCGCCATGCTCATCGGCCAGGTGGTCCCCGCCGTGCAGGGCATCCTCAGCTACGACCCCAAGGATGTGGTCGTGGTCATCGGCGGGTTCATCTACGGCCCGCTGACCGCCGTGCTCATCTCCGCCATCACCAGTCTGGTGGAGATGCTCACCGTTTCCTCCACCGGCCCCGTGGGCTTCATCATGAACGTGGTGAGCACCTGCTCCTTCGCCGTGCCCGCAGCGCTGATCTACAAGAAGGCCCGGAGCATGAAGGGCGCCATCGGCAGCCTGGCCGCCGGCGTGGCCGTCATGGCCGCCATGATGTGCCTGTGGAACTACATCGTGACCCCCATCTACCAGGGCGTGCCCCGGCAGGTGGTGGCCTCCATGCTGCCCACGCTGTTTCTGCCGTTCAACCTGGTGAAAGGGGCCATCAACGCGGGACTGACCCTGCTTTTGTATAAGCCCGTCGTCACCGCCCTGCGCAAGGCCAACCTTGTGGAGGAATCCTCCTCCGCCGGCAAGGGCAAGGTGAACACAGGGGCGCTGCTGCTGGGCGGGGCCCTGGTGGTCACCGGCACGCTGCTGATCCTGGTGCTGCTGGAAGTGATCTGAATCCCGACGCGATCCGCGCCCCCGTCCCACGGACGGGGGCGTCTCTTTCCCTAAAGGGTGTTGACATCTCCAAACTATTGTGATAGTGTATACCAAACTATTGCAGTAGTTTAAAAACCGCGTTATGTCACCGGATACACTTTTGCTGGCGTTCAAACCGAAAAAAAGCCCAATATATGGTCTGCATCCCCCACCCGCTTGCATTTTTTGGGGGGGTGTGATATGATTTTATGGGATTTGATCCCCGGGAGGCAATATGGCTACGTCTCGAACGGTTAAAAGGACGCGCAAGCGCCATCATATGACGCCCGGTCAGAAGCTGCTGTTCATCGTGGCGCTGTTGGCGGTATTCGCGGTGTGCAGCACGGTCTTCTTTGACCTGAACTCCATGGAAGAGGCATATGAGCCCGCGGTGGACAGCTCCGACTGGCCCGACCCTGTGCACGCCTATGTGCTGGCCCAGGAGGGCAGCCTGACGGCCACGTTCTACAACGAGGGCTTGGCCCCCGTGGGCGAGTACGGCCGCGGCACGGAGATCGAGCTGGAGAACTGGGAGCCATTTAAGGCCGAGAACGGCGAGGAATACTACCACGCCTACCTGGACGGGCACATGGGCTACATCCCCTGCCAGAACGTGACCGACGACCAGTCCGCCCTGCTGCAGGAAGCCCAGCTGTACGTCCGCTCCACGGTCAATATGCTCCAGGAGTCCAACGACATCCTGATCGGGCCCCTGGCCCAGAAGGGCACGTTGCTGCGCATCGTGGGCTATGACTATTTCCGCCCCGACGGCACGGTCAACATGTACCACGTCATGATGGGCGAGGAATTCGGTTGGATCAAGTCCGAATACGTGGCGCTGGATTACGGCGAGGCCATGAGCAACTGGAATAACGACAAGGACAGCTATGGCGACCACGTCTTCCGGGGCGACGATTACGGCGGCGGCGACGCCGGCGCGCTGGACTACTGGCCCCATGAGAAAGGCGACTTTTCCGACGAGGGCAACGTGATGCCCGTGGATACATACGCCCTGTATATCACCGCCGATCAGGTCAATCCGAATACGGTCTCCCAGTATCTGGACCTGGCGAAGGATACCCAGATCAACGCCTTCGTGGTCACCCTGATGGAGAACTTCCAGCTGGCCTATCCCTCTCCCTGGCTGAAGCAGGCGGAGCTGCTGGATGATTACACCGTGACCGGGACCCTGGACGAGGCCAAGGAAGCCATTCAGATGCTCAAGGACGCGGGCTATTACGTGATCGGCCGTCTGACCACGTTCCAGGACTCGGCCCTGGCCACCGCCCGCCCCGACTGGAGCATCACCGACTGGGGCGGCCAGCTCATGCAGATGAGCGAGAGCTTCTGGCCCAGTCCTTTCTGCCGGGACGTGTGGCAGGTAAAGGTGGCCTTCGCCGCGGAGGCGGTGGATACCTTTGATCTCAACGAGGTCCAGTTCGACTACGTCCGTTTTCCCGACTACATCCAGAACTATGAAAACGAGGGCACGGTGGACCTGAAAAACGCCGGCAACGAGTCCAAGGCCCAGGCCCTGCAGCGGTTCCTCACCTACGCCACCGATGTGATCCACTCCCATGGCGCCTATGTGGCCGCGGATATGTTCGGCGAGACCGGCAACTACTACGTGGCCCCTTACGGCCAGTACTGGCCCGCCATCTCCAACGTGGTGGACGTGGTCTGCGGCATGCCCTATCCGGACCACTTTGGCACCTACTATGAGAATAACGACCGTATCGTGCCCTATAAGCGGCCCTATAAGTCCACCAACGACTGGGCCATCAAGGTCAGCGACCGGCAGACGGAGTGCGGCTCCCCCGCCGTCGTCCGCACCTGGATCCAGACCTGGGACGATTACGGCTATGAGTACGACTCGCTGAACATCATCCGCCAGATCGTGGCGCTTTATGACGCGGACATCACCGGCGGGTACATGCTCTGGCACGGCAACGGGTCGCTGTTCGTGTCGGAAAAGCTGCCGGAGGTGCTCCAGTACGACTTCCTGTCCCTCTATGAAAAATCCGAGCAGGCCAACCAACTCCTGTCCGATTACATGAACATCAAGACCGAAGACGATGGCTGAAGATCGATCTGCGCCTTGCCCGCCCCTGACCGGGGCGGGCAGTTTTTGTTTTTGTGGGACGATTTGACTTTCCGCCGGCTGTGTATTATACTTTTTTAATGTCGAATATTATACTATTGAATAACACCGCACGGGCGGAAAGGCACAGGTATACAAAAGATGGGTAAGCTGAAGTTTTATATGGCCCTCTGGGCGGCCAAGCTGTCCAAGCCGGCTTTGAAGATCACAAAACACAACGGCACCAACTTCCCCGGGGAGCTGGCGATCAAAATATGCCCGGACTTTCTCCGGTACGTGGCCAAGCCCGAGCATGTCATCGCCGTCACCGGCACCAACGGCAAGACCACCGTGTCGAACCTTTTGTGCGACATTCTGGAGATGAGCGGCAAGAAAGTGCTGGACAACCGCTACGGCTCCAACATCATCTCCGGCGTCTCCACCAGCCTGGCGGGCGGCGTCAGCGTCTTCAACCGGTCCAAGTACCATGTGGCGGTGCTGGAGATCGACGAGCGGTCCTCCAAGCGCATCTATCCTTTCATGAAGCCGGACATCTTGGCCCTGACGAATCTTTTCCGGGACTCCATCATGCGCAACGCCCACCCCCAGTATATCGCGGACTTTCTCACCGACAGCATCCCTCCCGAGACCAAGCTGGTGGTGAACGCGGACGATCTGATCGCCGCCTCTGTGGCCCCGGACAACCCCCGGGTGTACTTCGGCATTGAGCGCATGGCCACGGATGTGACCGAGTGCGTCAACCTGATCAACGACATCCGCATCTGCCCCAAGTGCAACGGGGACCTGCAATACGAGTACCTGCGCTATCACCACATCGGCAAGGCCTACTGCCCCCGCTGCGGCTTCCGGGCCCCGGATTACGACTACGCGGGCAGGGACGTGGACCTGGAGCACATGACCATGACCATCGGGGACAAGGACGACTCGGCCACCTACCGGCTGCTGTCGGACGGGGTGTTCAACATCTACAACATGGTCACCGCCGCCGCGGTGCTGCGCCAGCTTGGCATGACCCATGCGGAGATCGCCGGATACATGGACAGAGCCCACGTGGTGGAGACCCGCTATAACGTGGAGCACGTGGGGAACGTGGACCTGGTGATGCAGATGGCCAAGGAGAAAAACGCCCTGGCCTGCTCCCGGGCTTTCGACTACGTATCCCAGCAGCCCGGCCACAAGGAGCTGTTTCTCATGATGAATTGTCTGGGGGACGAAAAGCACTGGTCGGAAAACGTTTGCTGGCTGTATGACTGCGACTTTGAGTTCCTGGCCCGGGAGGGCGTGGATCACCTGGTAGCCACCGGGCCCCGGGCCCTGGATTACCGGCTGCGGCTGCTGCTGGCGGGGGTGCCGGATGAGCGCATCGACTGCGAGCCGGACGAATTCAAGGCCACGGAGCTTCTGCGCTTCGAGCCCGGCAGTCAGGTCTATATGTTCTATGGCACCGACTCTCTGACCCTGGCCTACAAGGTCCGGGAGAAGGTGAAAAAGCTGGCGGAGGAGGCGGCAAAATGAAGATAGAAGTCCTATACCCGGAGCTCTGCAACCTTTACGGCGACCTGGCCAACGCCAAGTACCTGGCCCGGTCCGGCGGCGCGGAGCTGATCGACACCCCCCTGGCCGCCCAGCCGCGGTTCCTGACGGAGGATATCGCCATGGTGTACATGGGCGGCACCACCGAGCGTGGCCAGGTCATCGTCCGGGACGCCTTCGCCCCCTATCTGGACGGGCTGAAAAAGCGCACCGAGGCGGGGGGCCTCACCCTGATCACCGGCAACGCCATGGAAATCTTCGGCGAGTACATTGAGGACGAGGACGGCTCCCGGGAGGCCATGCTGAACCTGTTCCCTTTCCACGCGGACCGGCATTTCATGAACCGCTACAACTCCCTGTACCTGGGCAAGCTGGCGGACGAGGACCAGGACATGGACATCGTGGGTTTTAAGAGCCAGTTTGGCCACTCTTACGGCGTCAACAACGAGCCCCTGTTCCAGACCGTCCGGGGCGCGGGCATCAATCCCGCCGAGAAGGCCGAGGGCATCCGGCGCAATAACCTGCTGGCCACCTATGTGATCGGCCCGCTGGTGCTGCTGAATCCCCCTTTCGCCAAATATCTGCTGCGCCTTATGGGGGTGGCGGAGCCCGCCCTGGCCTTTGAGCAGGCCGCCATGGACGTGTACGCCCACCGGCTGGAGCAATTCTCCGAGCCAGACCGGGGCTTCATCTATTGAGTGAAACAAACAAAGCGCGGGAACGGATAGATCCGTTCCCGCGCTGCTTTTTTGTGGCGTATCACTCGCCGAAATACCGCTTCAGCAGGCCCTGGAAAGCCTTGCCGTGTCTCGCCTCGTCACGAGCCATTTCATGGACCGTGTCGTGGATGGCGTCCAGATTCAGGGCCTTGGCCTTCTTGGCCAGCTCGAACTTGCCGGCGGTGGCGCCGTTCTCGGCCTCCACGCGCATCTGCAGGTTCTTCTTGGTGGAGTCGGTGACCACCTCGCCCAGCAGCTCCGCGAACTTGGCCGCGTGCTCGGCCTCTTCATAGGCGGCCTTCTCCCAGTACAGGCCGATCTCGGGATAGCCCTCACGATGGGCCACACGGGCCATGGCCAGGTACATGCCCACCTCGGTGCACTCGCCGTTGAAGTTGGCGCGCAGGCCCTCGATGATCTCGGGATCAACGCCCTGGGCCACGCCCACCACATGCTCGGCGGCCCAAGTCATCTCACCGGCCTGCTTGGTGAACTTCTCCGCCGGAGCCTTGCACACCGGGCAGGACTCGGGGGGCTCGTCGCCCTCATGTACGTAACCGCAAACGCTGCAAACCCACTTTGCCATAAAAATATACCTCCATGATATTTTAGGAATAATTCCTATATGTCTCCATCATTATAGCATATCCGCCCGGATTGTCAATAGGACAGGCCGGGCGGATACGAGCGTGTTTTATCGCTTGAAGTCGGGCACGTATTTCATAAACACGGGGAGCATGCCGGTCTTCTCCGGGGTCTGGGCGGGCAACTGCCAGAAGTCGTGGGCGCAGTAGTTGTTGCCCTCGATGATGGCGGGGCCGTCGGGGGTGATGCCCACGTCCCAGCCCACATAGCGCATTTTGGGGAACACCATGGCAGCCTTCTTCACCAGCTCGCAGGCCTCCTGGAAGCAGGGGACCTGCCGGCCCACCAGCTTCACGTGGGTCATGGGGTGCTCGTCGTAGACGATGCCCAAAGAGCCGTCCCCGCTGACACCGGGGGAGCGGATACAGCCGGTCTCCAGGTCCACCCGGCAGCCGAAGCCGTAGTTGTCCACCACCCGGCCGTTGAGGCCGTACTTCTGGGTGACGAAGATCACGTGGGGCACGCCCTCATTATCGATCAGGGTGATCATGCGCATGCAGTTCATGGCGTTGGGATAGACCGCCGCGTTCTGGGGGTGCTGCTCCAGGACCTGCTCCAAAAGCCAGGCGTCATTCTTTTGCAGCTCCGCATAAAAGCTGTCGAAGTCCGCAAAATCCGCCAGGCTCACCTTGCTGCAGCCCTTGCCGCAGGAGCCGTGGGCGGGCTTGGAGAAGAGGGTCTGATGCTTCTCGGCGAAAGCCTTGACCTCCTCCTTGGAGGCCTTGCGGAAGTTGATCCAGTCCCGGCGGATGAAGTCGGCAAAGGTGGTGTTGAATTCCTCTTTGTCGTTGAAGTAGTGCTCGAAGGACATGTCGTTCAGGAACATGACCAGATCCTTGGAGATCATGCGGGTCACGTAGGTGGACCGCTGCTCATCGTTCAGGTCCCAGAAGCCGAAGGTCACATAGTCGAAATACCCCGCGCCGAATTTCCGGGCGCAGTGGACCATATCGGCGGTGAGCCACAGCTTGCTCTTGCCGGACTTGTCGTGGGCCCGCTGGAGGACCTCGGCGAATTTCTTATAACGCATGCCGGACAGCACGCGCAGATAGTACTTGACGGACGCCATTTATTATTGGTCCCCTTTCACGGCAGCACCGGCCTTTTTCAGCTTGATATAGCGCACGCCGTTGGCGTCGGCCACCGTGATGCCCATAAAGGCCATGGCGATGGCGGCGATGGGCATGAGCCAGTTGAAGATGGCCCAGGGAGCGTAGGTGCTCACGCCGATACCCAGGGTGCCCAGGATGAACACACCGCAGGTGTTCCAGGGGATCAGGCAGGAGCTGACCGTGCCCGCGCTCTCCAGGGCGTTGGACAGGCACTGGGGCGCCAGGCCCCGCTTTTTGTACTCCTCGGCGTACATCCGGCCGGGGACCACGATGGAGATGTACTGCTCCGGCATGAGGGCGTTGGAGGCCACGCAGGTAGCCTCGGTGAGGGCCACCAGGGAGGCGGGCCGCTTGGCCAGCCCCGTCAGCTTGTTCACGATGACCTCCAGCTGGTGGCTGTCCTCCATGATCCCGCCGAACATCATGGCGATGATGGTCATGGAGATGGAGAACATCATGCTCATAAGGCCGCCGCTGTTGAGAAGCTCGTCGATCTCATAGATGCCGGTCTCACACACGTAGCCGTTCATACCGCAGGAGAACAGGGTCCCCAGGTTGCAGTCTGGCTGGCAGATGAGGCCCACCAGCGCGCCGGTGACGATGCCCAGGGTGATGCCGGGGATGGCGGGCATTTTGCAGGCCACCGCCACGATGACCACCACCGGGGGCAGCAGCAGGACCGGGTTGATGTTGAACATGTTGGTGAGGGCTTCCTGCAGCTCCTCCACCTTGCTCATGTCCGCCGCGCCGCCGTGGTACTGCATCACGCCCAGCACGCCGAAGAACACGATGCTGATACCGTACACGATGGCCGTGGGCAGGATCATGAATTTCACGTGGGTCATCACGTCCGTGCCGGCCATGGCGGGGGCCAGGTTGGTGGTGTCGGAAAGGGGGCTCATCTTATCGCCGAAGTAGGCGCCGGACAATATCGCGCCGGCGGTCATGCCAGGGCTCATGCCCAGGCCGTAGCCGATGCCCATCAGGGCCACGCCCATGGTGCCGATGGTGCCCCAGCTGGTGCCGGTGGCAAGGCTGGTGATGGAGCAGATCAGAAGCGTGGCGATGAAGAAGATGGAGGGCTTCAGGATCTTCAGGCCGTAGTAGATCATGGCCGGGACCGTGCCCGCGTCCAGCCACACGCCGATCAAAATACCGATGATGGCCAGGATGATGATGGACTGCATGGCCTTGTTGATGCCGCTGAACATGGCCTGTTCCACTTCCTGCCACTTGTAGCCCAGCCGCAGGGCCATCAGGGCCGCGCCCATGGTGCCCACGAACATGGGCACGTGGGGGTCCACGCCGTAGACCATGATGCCGATGGCCAGCATAGCCACCAGGAAGGCCAGAGTCAGCAGGGCCTCCCACATCTTTGGCATGCGGTGATTGTTGTTCTCATTCATTTTCTTCTCGTCCTTTCTCCAATGGGTTTATATGGAAAATTAATGAAACGCTCCTTATGTCCCCGTATAGACCCGGGGCACCCGGGCCGTGATACCGCAGGACAGCTCATCGACACTGACGCCGGAGAGCTCACTCATCCGCCGGATGGTCATGCCGCCGCCCAGCAGCACGGCCTCGTCCCCCCGGCGCACCCCGGGGATGTCCGTCACGTCTACCATGAACTGGTCCATGCACACCCGGCCCAAAATGGGGGCCTCCTGACCCCGGATCAGCACCGCGCCCTTGTTGGACAGCCGCCGGCTGTAGCCGTCGGCATAGCCCACCGGGATGGTGGCCACCACCGTCTGCCGGTCCGTCACGTATGTCCCGCCGTAGCCGATGGCCGCCCCCGCCGGGACCGTCTTCACAAGACTGACCCGGGCGGACCAGGTCATGACCTCCTCCAGGCCCAGCGCGTCCCAGGGCCTGTCGTCTACGGTGATCAGCCCGTAGAGGATGTCCCCTACCCGGACCGCGTCCAGGGCCGTGGCCGGCCGGAGGATCACGGCGGCGGAGTTGGCCGCGTGGATCATGGGCAGGGATATGCCCGCGTCCTGGATGCCCTTTACGGTCTCCAGAAACCGCTCCATCTGCCGCTCTGTCTCCGGCGAGGCCGGATCGTCCGCCTTGGCGAAGTGGGTGAAGGCCCCCTCGATGCGGAGGTTTTCCATAGCGGCGATGCGCTTTGCCGCCGGTACGGCGGCCTCGCCCCAGGGCAGGCCGATGCGGTTCATGCCCGTGTCGATCTTCAACTGGATGGGCTGTACCACGCCAGCGGCCCGGGCCAGGCCGTTGAGTCTGGCGGCGGTGGCCGGATCAAAGATCGCGGGGGTCAGCCGGTGCTCGATCACCTTGTCCAGTTCCTCGTCCCACACGTCCGCCAGCAGGAGTATCTCGTCCTCCAGCCCGGCGGAGCGCAGCGCGGCCCCCTCCTGCCAGTAGGCCACGGCGAACCGGCGCACCCCGCAGCCGTGGAGGGCGGGCCAGACGCCCGCCGCCCCAAGACCGTAGGCGTCCGCTTTCAGCACGGCGACGATCTCCGTCTCCGGGCCCAGCAGCGCCCGGGTCTTTTCCAGGTTGGCGGCCAGCCGGTCCAGGTGGATCACCGCCTCGGTCCTTCCCTTTGTGAGCATAGCCATCTCCTATTATCCCTTATAGCGGCTTCGTTTATAGGCCTGCCGGATGCCCCAGGCCACCAGGACCAGACCCAGGACCGTGGAGCCTGTCAGCAGCCAGAAGCCCCCAGTGCAGCTGGCAGCGATCACGTCCTTTTCCGCGCCGGTCAACAGCAGAAACGGCCGGATCAGCCAGGTGAGCCCGTTGCCGGCCAGGGCGACACACAGGCCCGCCCGGACCGTTTTATTGAGAGGCAGCCTGGTCGCCAAGCCGTATTCCGTCAGGCACAGCGCCGCCAGCGCGCCCACCGCGCCGATCCCCAGCAGTACCGGAGACCACCGTGAGCGGGTCATGCACCAAGCCGTCACCGTCAGAAAGGCAAAGCCACCGTCCCAGGCGGCCAGGGCCAGGCCCTTGTTCTTTCCGAAACCCCCTTGCAGGGGCAGCTCCTTTACCGCCCAGGGGACCAACACCGCCGCCGACAGGGCGTACAGAGCCGCCACCGCCGCCTTGAAATACCAGGCGTTGGTGTAGACCATGCAGGCCAGAAGCAGCAAGAGAAGGCTCCCCGTGAAGCCCAGCAGGGTCCACCGGCCCGTGTACCGCCTGGTCCGCAGGGGCAGGACCGTGGCGCTCATCTCCACCAGCAGGGACGGGGCCAGCAGCAGCAGCCAGCCCCAGTCCATGGTCATGCCGCATTTCCGGGCCGGGACCACCACCGCCAGCAGGCACGCCGGCACGCATAAAAACGCCGCCAGCGCGCAGCTCACCGCGAAAGCCCGGTTCCGCCACCGGCGGGGGGCCAGCACCGCGGAGGTCTCCTGGCGGAGAGAGTTCTCGCAGGCGTCGTTTTGCAATTGCTTGTATATCTTCTCACAGGCGGGACAGGTGCGGATATGTTCCTCGGCAAAAGCGCGGCTGGCGTCGGAGCAGGCACCGTCTACCACCAGCGGCAGCAGGTCCCGCACTATATCGCAGGTCTTATCCATCCTCACCCATCCTTTCCTGTATCTGCAGCCGGGCCCGGTGGTAGGTCACCCGGGCCCAGGTCTCCGTCTTGCCGAATATCCGGCCGATCTCCCGAAACGCCAGCTCCCCGAACACCCGCAGCTGGAACACTTCCTTGTAGGGCTCCGGCATGTCGTGGAGGATCAGGTGGATCCGGAAGGCCATGTCCCGGTCCAGGGCGTCGTCCTCCATGGGGCCGGCGGCCGGGGCGGCGGGCCCTTCCTCCGGCAGCTCCGACTGGCGGGAGCGGCGGCGCTGCTCGTCCAGGTAGAGGTTTTTCGCGATGGCGCACAGCCACGTCAGCTCCGACCCCTCCCCCCGAAACTCGCTTTGAGTGGTCATGGCCTTGTAAAAGGTCTGGGCCGTCAGCTCCTCCGAGAGGCCTCGGTCCCTGGACATGGTCAGAAGAAAGGAGTACACCTGCATGTAACAGGCGTCGTAGAGACCCTCGTAGTCCAGTGCCGACACCTCCCATCCCTTTGGTTAGACGTGGTTCTTTCTCGTTCGTTACAAGAAAAGCAAAAAAATTTTTGCTTTTCTTAATGACGCCATTACTTTTGCTCCGCAAAAGTCCTCGCTCCGCTCGCCGCGCAAAGCGCGGGGCGTCAGATCTGATTCGAGGCGGGACTCCCGCCCCCTCGAGCTCCCCCTTGCAAAAAATCTACGGCTGGTTCAAGACCCCCACGCCCAGCTCCGGCAGGTCCGTCATGACGGCGTCCGCGCCGATGGATTGCAGCCGGGCCATCTCCGCCGGGTCGTTGATAGTCCAGTACTGGACCGCGATGTCGTGCTCATGGGCGTAATTCACCACCCGGGCCGTGCCCAGGTTCACCACATAGTCCGTGGTGGGGATCTGCAGCGCCCGGAAAGCGAAAGTGTCGTTATCCCTGTGCAAGTCCAGAAGCGCCGCCACGTAAAACCCAATGGCCTCCCGGACCCCCGCGCTGCGGTGCATGTCCGGGTAGTTATCGGTCATGTAGGCCGTGACCTCGTTGTGGAAGGTGCCTACCACCGTCCGGTCCAGGCAGCCGTGCTCCCGCAGGGTGGCGTACAGCTTATCCGCCGCCTCGAAACCCCGCTCCCCGTCATTTTTGATCTCGATGATATAGCGGTAGTCCCGCTCCGCAGACTCTAGGTACGTCAGCGCCTGGTCCACAGTGATGATCCGCAGGTCCTCCGGCACGTCGTCCCCGTGCAGGTCCGCGTAGGGCATGGAGCCGTCGTCGGCGATGAATTGAGCGCCCATATTCAGCTTTTTAAGCTGGTCAAAGGTCAGGGTACCAACCTCCACGTTGGGCCGGCCGAATACCTCCTGGGCGTCGCTGGTCCGGTCCAGGGTGCTGTCGTGCAGCAGCACCAGGACCCCGTCCGCCGTCAGGTGCAGGTCGAATTCAAAGATATCCAGCTGATAGTCCTCGCACTCCACGCAGTTTTTCAGCGCCATCATGGTGTTCTCCGGGGCCGCGCCGCCTCCGGCCCGGTGGCCGGACAGCATAGTGACGCCCAGGGGCGTGATGAGGGGGTTCGTGGCCTCCGGAAAGTCCCGGGGCGCCATGGAGGAATCCCGGGTCACCGCCCACAGCAGCGCCGCCGCCAGCAGCGCGATCACGAGAAGCACGATACCCATTATCTTCAATGCCTTTCTCCATCCCCGGCTCATGGGACAGCCCTTTTCAAACCAGGGGAACGTCAGCGGCCAGACCAGGATCGCCGCCAGCACCATGACGCAGTACCGCACCGCCCCGGCCGCGAGGCTGCCGCCGAACAGGGCGTTCAGGGGGGCTTTCAGCCCGATCCGCAGCCCCATCACCACCGCTAGGCCCAGCAGGCATTTCAGCACCTGGGCCCACAGAGGGGCCTGCGTTTTGAAATCCACATACCGCCGCTCCAGGGGGCAGGCGATCAGCACCCCCGCGGCCACCCCCAGCATGGTGAAGCTGTTTTTTTGAAACTCCGCCAGATTTTCCGCGTCCACGTCGGCGGGCCAGGCGTGGAGCTGGCCGTACAGGGCGGAGGCCAGGGCCAGGGCCGCCGTCACGGCGAACACCGCCGTCACGGCCCGGGTCTCGTCCCCGTGGTTTTTAAAGACCGGCCACAGCCCGAACACCAGCGCCAGACCGATCGCCGCGCCCACGGCCACGTCCTCCGGGGTGTGGACCCCCAGATACATCCGGGAAAAGCACACCAGCCCCGCCAGGATCCACAGCGCCGCCCGGAGCCAGGTCTTTTTCAACGTCATGGCCGCGCCGCCCAGGGCCGACACCGCGATCTGGCTGTGACCGCTGGGGAAAGAATAGCCCCCCGCCCCCGCCCGGGCGGACTCCACGATGGTAAAATCTGGGTCCCGGACCCAGGGCCGGGGCACGGCGCAGACGATCTTCATGGTCTGGCTGATCACCGTGCCGCCCACCCCGGCGGCAATGAGATAGTAGCCGTTTTTCTTGCTGACGCACCAGAACACCACGATGGCCACCGCGATGAAAAGCCCCTCGCCGCCGAAAGCCGTCACGGCGGACATCAGCCGGTCCAGCGCCGGCGTGCGCAGCCCCTCTAAAACACGCAGAAATCCCATGGCGAATACCTCTTATATAAAACTACCGCCCATTGTAACACAGGCGGGAAAAATATGCTAGAATTTATCCGCCCGGCGCACATTTTGCCCGCTCAGCCGTTATACAAGGTGAAGGAGCCTTCAACGTCCATGGACCTGGAAGAACGCTACGACAAGATATATCGGTACTGCTACCGGCGGCTCGGCAGCCGGGAGGCGGCGGAGGACGCGGTCCAGGAGACTTTTGTCCGGTATTTCGCCGCGCCGGAAAGCCGCCGGGACCGGGGCGGGGGCATGGGGTATCTCTATACCATCGCCCGGAACCTGTGCGCGGACCACTACCGCCGGCCCCAGGCCGAGCCCCTGCCGGCGCACCTGCCCGCCCCGGAGGACCCGGAAAAAGCCGCCGCGGTCCTGGCTCTCCGGCAGGCCCTGGCGTCTCTTTCCCAGGAGGAACAGGAGTTGCTATTGTTGCGTTATGTTAACCAAGAGCCCGTATCTCTTATCGCCGCCGCCACGGGCATGAGCCGGTTCGCCGTGTACCGGCGGACCCGGGCGGCATTGGAGACTCTGCGGCGGATGCTATCGGAGGAGGAGCCATGAAAAAAAGCGAGCTGATCGGCCTGCTGGCGGAGGCGTACCCCGGGCCGGACCCGGCCCGGAAGCGTGCATTCCTACGGGCCGCGCCGGTCCCGCCGGTGAGCCACGCGTCCTTCATGCTGAGCCAGGCAGGGTATGTGGGAAAGGCGGTATGGGCCGTGTCGGCGGCGGTGTTCGTCCTGGCCCTGGCGGCCAGCCGGCTGATCCCGGCGGAGGGGATCTGGATCGGGGCCGCGCTGACGCCCTTCGCTGCCATGGCCGCCGTATCGGAGCAGGGCCGGGCGGTCCTGTACGGCATGGAGGAGCTGGAGCTTGCCAGCCGGTTCGGCCGCAAAAGCGTTGTTCTGGCCCGGATGGGGGCCGTGGGCCTGGTCCATCTGGGGGCGCTGCTGGCCCTGGCCCTGCTGGGGGGCGGCGACGCCCTGCGCCGGGGGATATACCTGCTGGTCCCCTATCTGCTGACGGACCTGCTGTGTTTGGAGGCGGTTCGGCGGGTCCGGGGCCGGGAATCCCTGTACGTCTGCGCCGGGGCGGCGGTGCTGACGGCGGGACTGGCGGCGGCTATGTCCCAGCACCGGGGGGCCTACGATCCCGTCAACTTTCACTGGTGGCTGCTGGCCCTGGCCGCCGCCGCCGTTCTCACCGGCCGGGCCTATGCCCGGACCGTCCGAAAAATGGAGGAACTTTCATGGAACTAGTCACAGACCGGCTTTCCAAGCAATTTCAAAGCAAGATCGCCGTGGACCGGGTGAGTCTGCGCCTGGGGCCCGGGGTCACGGGCCTTTTAGGTCCCAACGGAGCCGGCAAGACCACCCTCATGCGGCTGATCTGCGGCATTTTGAAGCCCACCGCCGGGGCCGTCCGCTTCGACGGCCTGGACGTGACGGCGGAGGAATACCGGGCCCTTTTGGGGTACCTGCCCCAGGACTTCGGCTATTACCCGGACTTCACGGGGCTGGATTTTCTGCTGTACATGTCCGCCCTGAAGGGGCTTGGCAAAAACGCGGCCCGCCGCCGGAGCATGGAGCTTCTGGACACGGTAGGCCTGGGGCGGGTGTACAAGAAGAAGATCAGGACCTGGTCCGGGGGCATGCGCCGGCGGCTGGGCATCGCTCAGGCCCTTTTGAACGACCCGAAGCTGCTCATCCTGGACGAGCCCACCGCCGGGCTGGACCCCAAGGAGCGGGTCCGGTTCCGGGAGCTGATCGCCCGGCTGGGCCGGGACAGCGTGGTGCTGCTGTCCACCCATATCGTCTCCGACGTGGAGCACATCGCGGACCGGGTGCTGATGATGCGGGCCGGGCAGATCACCTTTGACGGTGCCTGGGACCCGGAGGACGATCTGGAGGACTTCTATCTGCGCCGATTTGGAGGGGAGGCGGAAAGCGATGCGTAATTTTGGCACACTGTACCGTTTCGAGCTGAAAAAGCTCTTCCAGCGAAAGATGCTGTGGGCCGCCCTGGTGATCCTGACGGCAGTGTCGACCTTCCTGCCCGCCATGGACGTGATGGGCACCATGTACATCTCCGGCGAAGCGACGGGCCGGGAGCCGCTGGTCTGCTCCGACTACGACCTGATCCAATGCCAGCGCAGCGACCCGGCGGGGCTGGACGGCCGGCCTTTCGATACGGACCTCATCCGGGAGACCATCCGGCAGATGGGCGTGGTGGACGAGACGGACCGGGTCGTCTCCAGCGGCGAGGACGGCCAGGGCAACCAGGTCACCGTCCGCCGGGTGATGGGCAGCGCACCCATGGACTGGTCCTTGGAGGGGTACGTGACGCGGCTGGAATATACCTCCCTCTGGGACGCGCTGCGGCTGAATGTGGCCAATGAGGACCTGAACGAAAGCCTGACCCTGGAGACCTACCAGGCCGGTGTGGATACCATACGGGACAATTACTATGACCTCATGGGCCTGTCCCAGGGCCAGCGGGACTGGTGGGCGGCCCAGCGGGAAAAGCTGCCCTCGCCCCTGATCCTGAACGGCTATCCCAGCGGCGGCTGGGCCCGGATCGAACAGCAGGCCTACACGGTGGATATCCTGATACTCCTGTTCGCCACCGTCGCCCTGGCGGGGCTGTTTCCCATGGAGCGGCAGCGGCGGACGGACGCGCTGGCCCGGTGCGCCCGGTTCGGCGGGACACCCCTGTATTGGGCCAAGATCCTGGCGGGGCTCACGGTGAGCTTTTGCGGCGCGGCGATCATGCTGGGGACCCTGGCCGGGACCAGCCTGCTCCTGCTTGGCCCGGAGGACGGCCCCACCGCCGTGCAGCAGCATCTCAACATCCTGTATGACGAACCCATGACCGTGCGGCGGCTGGCACTGATCGCCTGCGGGCTGTACCTGGCCGCCGGGGTCCTGTACGGTGCCTTCGTGATGGCGGTGAGCCTTATCACAAAGGGAGGGACAGCCGCCATGGGGGTGTGCTTCGGCGTGCTGCTTGCCAGCATCATGATCCCGTCCCTGCCCCCCAAGTGGGGCCCGGTCAGCCAGATATGGAGCCTGCTGCCCAGCATCATCGGCGTCAAGGGCTACACGGACCCCCGGCTGGTCCGTCTGGGCGGATACCTGACCTGCTATCAGGCCGCGCCGCTGCTGTGGCTGGTCCTGACCCTGGCCCTGGCGGGGCTGGGGCTGGCGATCCGCCGGCGGACGCCCGACCGGTAAAAGACAAAAGCTTGCGCCCCCTCTCGGAATGTGCTATCTTCGTTCCGAAAGGGGGCGTTTTTTATGGAGTTTTGCGCCTGGTATCCCTCCCCGGCGGGCCGGATGCTGCTGGCCTCGGACGGGGCGGCCTTGACGGGGCTTTGGTTCGACGGGCAGAAATATTTCCCCAAAAAGCCCATGGAGCCCCGGGAGGACCTGGCCCTGTTCGGCACGGTCCGGGCCTGGCTGGACGGCTACTTCGCCGGGGACGAGCCAGACCCCCGGGTCCTGCCCCTGGCCCCCGCCGGCAGCGGTTTTCGCCGGCTGGTATGGGACCTGCTCTTGGATATTCCCTACGGGGAGGTGACCACCTATGGGGCCCTGGCGGACAAGGCTGCCCGGCGGATGGGCCGCTATACCATGTCCGCCCAGGCGGTGGGCGGCGCGGTGGGCCACAACCCTATCTCCGTCATCATCCCCTGCCACCGGGTGGTGGGCTCGGACGGCTCTCTCACCGGCTACGCGGCGGGTCTGGGCGTCAAAAGCTGGCTTTTGCAGCACGAGGCCGCGTTGTAGATCGGCTGTTCTATCTGGGTATCGGGACCAGCCCGAAAGTATCCCTCGCCCGCACAGTTTCGCTTCGCTCAACACCATGCGGGTCGAGGGACACTTCCGGTTCTGGTCTTCGGACTTTTACTGCGCCGCTCTTAAGGGGCGGCGGACCGTTACTTCTTATCCCAGGATAGCGCGGGTGTATTTCTCCGCGGTACGGTAGACGCTCTCCGGGTCCTCGCCCACGTAAAACTCGCCGTTTTCGTACAGCACCTTGCCGGCGATCATGGTCATACGCACGTTGGAGGGGTCGCCGGAGTAGATCAGGTTCTTCACCACGTTGTTCACCGGGCGCATATTGGGCCGGTGCATGTCGATGCGGACCATGTCCGCCTGCTTGCCCGAGGCGATGGCGTCGCAGTCCCCGAGCCCCATGGCCCGGGCGCCGCCGGACACTGCCGCGTCCAGGATCAGGGCCGGGTCACCGGCCGCGGCGTTGGACTCCCGGAGCTTGGCGTAGGTGTTGATCAGGTACATCTCCCGGAACATGTCCAGGGCGTTGTTGGAGGCGGGGCCGTCGGTGCCCACCGCCAGCTTCACGCCCTTTTCCATGGCCTCCCGCAGACGGAAGATGCCGCTGGCAAGCTTGCCGTTGGAGCCGGCGTTCAGCACCGCGTAGGCCCCCCGACGGGCGAAGATGTCCATGTCCTCGTCGGTGAAGTAGACGCAGTGATACCCGCCGCCGCCGTAGTCGTAAAGGCCCAGGTCGTCAAAAAGCCGGGTGGGCGTGACGCCGTGGCGGGCGATGCATTCGTCCACCTCTTTTTTCGTCTCGGAATTGTGGCACCACACGGGGGCTTTGAGGTGGTGGGCCGCCTCGGACACGGTCTTGAAGGTCTCCAGGCCGTTGGTGTACTCCGCGTGGAAGCCCAGCCGGTAGCCCACAAAGGGGCCCATGCTGTTGTACTTCTCATAGCGGTCGTAGACCCGCTGGGGATCGTCCCCGGCGGTCAGGCTCTCGCACATGATGGCTCGGAAGCCCCAGTCCTTCGCCACCTGCACGAACTGGTCCGGGAAGAAATACATGTCGAAGCAGGCGGTGATGCCGTTTGCGATGTACTCCAAAAACGCAACCTTTACAAAGGCGGTCAGGCTCTCCGCTGTCAGCTTCGCCTCGTTGGGAAACACCTGCTTTTCCAGCCACTCCTGCAAGGGCAGATCGTCCGCCGCCGAGCGCAAAAAGGTCATGCCCGAATGGGTGTGGGCGTCTTTGAAGCCGGGGATCAAAAGATCGCCGCCCAGGTCCACCTGCCGCTCAAAGGCAGGCATGTCCTCCCGGGCCGGGCCCACGTAGCTGATGGCGGTCCCGTCCACCCAGACCTCGTTTTCCGTGACGCCGCCGGGCTCCAGCGTAAGGCCGTTATAAAAACGTATCATCTCGCGTCTCCTTTGCTATATCCGTTTATTCCGCAGCCATGTTTCCATGATTATAACATGTCCCTCCGCCTGTGTGCAAGCGGAGGGACTTTCCTCGTCAGAGGGATGCACATTACTCAGTGCGCGTACTTCATTTCGCGCCGGCGTTCTTTTCCGACTGGTCTGCCAGCGGTATGACATTGGAAGTCTCTATATACACTTCCTCCGCTTCCTGAAGAAGCGTCTCCAACCGCTGGTAAATGCTCTGAAACTCGCCGTCAGCCCGCATATCATCCAAAACAGACGATACGCCGGCGCGCAGCAGATAATACATCCTCCGATAGTCCGGCATATACTCACCCCACTTTGTATTTCCGACCCATATTTTAGACAAAAATTATCTAAAAGTCAATGGGGGAAACTACCCTGGGCTATATTGAAGCCAGAAGCTGCCGGACAAAGGGGGTGGACGCCATGCAAAATCGGGTACGGGACCTGCGGGAGGACCATGACCTGACCCAGCAAAAGGTGGCGGATGCCCTGGGCATCACCCAGCGGAAATACAGCTATGTGGAGACGGGCACCCAGCCATTGACCGACGAGCTGCTGGTCAAGCTGGCCCGGTTTTACGGCGTGAGCACTGATTACATCCTGTGTCTGACCGATAAGTCAAACGGATAAAAACACCGCCCATCCGGGCGGCGTTTTTCATTGTCCAAACATCTTTTTCAGATTCACGTCGTAGGGCGGGTACAAAACGCCCTTTTCCGTCACCACCGCAGTGATCAATTCGTGGTCCGTCACATCAAAGGCCGGGTCCCAGCACTTCACCCCCGCCGGGGCCATGGGGCTGGCGTACCACATGGACCGTATCTCCTCCCCGTCCCGTTCCTCGATGGGGATGTCCGCTCCGGTGGGACAGGCCAGGTCGATGGTGCTGGAGGGCAGAAGGATATAGACCGGCACGCCGTAGTGCTTGGCGATGATGGCCGCGCCGGAGGTGCCTATCTTGTTGGCGGCGTCCCCGTTGGCGGCCATCCGGTCACAGCCGGCCAGCACCGCCTGGATGCGGCCCTGCTTCATCGCCAGAGCGGCCATATTGTCGCAGATCAGGGTGCAGCCCACCCCGGCGTTCATGAGCTCCCAGGCCGTGAGCCGGGCCCCCTGCAGCAGGGGCCGGGTCTCGTCCACATAGGCCCGGATATCTATGCCCCGCTCCGCCGCCAGCAGCAGCGGGCCCAGGCCCGTGCCATACTCGCTGGTAGCCAGGGGCCCCGCGTTGCAGTGGGTCAGCACCGTGTCCCCGGGGTGGAGCAGGTCCAGCCCCGCCTGGGCAATGGCCCGGCACATGGCGATATCCTCCCGGTGGATGGCCTCCGCCTCCCGGCCCAGCGCCGCCGCGATATCGGCCGCCGCCGCGCCGCGCATACCGTAGGCCCGCGCCCGCATCCGCTCCGTCTGCCGGGCCAGGTTCACCGCCGTGCGACGGCTTGCGCTCAGCGCGTCGCAGTCCGCGTCCAGCCTCGCGAAAAAGTCCTCCGCCGGATAGCTCTTCGCCAACACGTACACACACCAGGCCGCGAAGATGCCGATGGCTGGGGCCCCCCGGACCCGGAGGGACACGATCGCCTCCACCATGGCGTCCCGCTCCCACAGGTCCAGGTATACAAGCTCTCCCGGCAGCCGGGTCTGGTCCACAATGCGCACCGCGCTCCCGTCAGGCGAGAGCGCGATGTTTTTCACTTTTTGCCCGCTCACGCCTTGTCGATGGCGGGGATGGCGGCGGTCACCAAGGCGGAGAACCGCTCCGCGATGGCGTCGCCGGCGGCCATGACTTCCTCGTGGCACAGGGGCGCGTCGGTCAGACCGGCGCCCAGGTTGGCGATGCAGCTGATGCCGCACACCCGCAGCCCCATATGCCGGGCCGCCACGGCCTCGCAGGCGGTGGACATACCCACCGCGCCGCCGCCTATGCTGCCAAAGTAGCGCACCTCAAAGGGCGTCTCGAAGCTGGGGCCGGACAGCTGGATATAGACACCCTCCTCCAGCTTCTGGCCCAGCTTGGCGGCGGTCTCGTGCAGGACCTTGCGCAGAGCGGGATCGTAAATGTCGCTCATATCCGGGAACCGGGGGCCCAGCTCGTCCAGATTGGGCCCCATCAGCGGATTGGGCAGGTTGAACATCATCTGGTCCCGGATCACCATCAAAGACGGGATGTCCATCTTGGGGTCCAGACCCCCGGCGGCGTTGGTGAGGAACAGGGTCTTGATGCCCAGCAGCCCCATCACCCGCGCGGGCAGGACCACATCGTGTATATCGAAGCCCTCGTAGTAGTGGACCCGGCCCTGCATGCATACCACCGGCACCCCGCCGATGTACCCGAACAGGAACCGGCCCGCGTGGCCCGGCACCGTGGAGACGGGAAAGCCCGGCAGGTCCTTATAGTCCACCGTCGCCACGATGTCCATGGTTTCCGCCACGGGGCCCAGGCCGGAGCCCAGCGTCAGCCCGATCCGGGGCTGGAAGTCCGTCTTCGCCCGGACCGCGTCCCGGCAACGGATGAGCTTTTCATAATACTCGTTCGCCATATCAATGTCCTCCCATCGGTTTTCCGAAATCGTTTTGATCTGCCAGACCGTCCCGGCGGAGCATGTTCTCAATGACACTCACGTCTCCGGCGATGTCCACCGCCTCGGCGCTGTAAAGCTTGTCCAGCTGTTTTTCGTACCCGGCCACCAGGGTATCCGCTATGCCCTCGATGTCCTTTTTGGCCTTGGCCATGTTCTCTCCCGTGACGCCCTGGGCTTCGATGCGGGCATAGGATTCCAGCAGCTTCAACGTGGTGGGCAGATAATAGGTCATGAACCGGTCGATCTGGGACCGCTTCTCCGGGTGGGCCTCCACCTCGGCGAAGATGGACGCGGTCAGATTCTGCATCCGGCGGATCTTCTCGCTCATGACCTCGTCGGCGATGTCGATATCCGCCTGGCGGATGCGCTCCACGTACCGCTCATACTCCGACATCTTTGACTGCGTGTCCGCCGCATCCCGGGCCTTTTTCGCCTCGTCCTCCCGGCGGTACACATCCCGCATCTCCTCCACGTCAATGACCAGCAAACACCGCTCGTGGTCGATGTAGGCCTTCTCGCCGTAATAGCCCCGGTCCACCATCTCGGTCAGGAGCTTGTCGGCCTCCTCCAGCTTGACGCCCAGGGTCCTGGCCAGCTTTTTGATATCCACCACGCCCTGATCGCCGCTGACGGCCATGCACCGGCGGAACTTGGCCTCCTTCCGGCGGCCCAGGATGCCCGAAAAGGCCAGCACGCCGCCGCTCAGGGCCACCGCCACCATGCTCAGCACCTGCCACAGGCCGCTGCCGATGGACCCTATGGCCGACGCCGCGCCAAAAGCCGCCAATATCCACCCGGCCACAGTCTTGACGGTGGCGCCGGTATCCGCCCGGCGCACGTCGTCAAAGCGCTCGCTCTCCGCCTCCCCGGCCTTGGGCTCTTTCTTTGCCTTGGCCGCCTTTTTGGGCGCGGAATATTGCCGGGCGGGCCGGTCGCCGAATATCCGCTGCAGCAGGTTCCCCAAAATATCGTGTCCCGCCGCATGGGAAAAGGTCAAAAGGAACCCCAGCGGCCCTACCGCCACGGTCAGGATCATCCCCAGCACCCAGCTGACGCCGCCCCAGTCCGTATCCCGCCGCGGGGGACGGGGGCCCGGCGAGCCCGGGCCCGGGCCGGGGGAATTATTAAAATTATAATGATACTCACTCATAGTAGTTTAATTGTACCACACCCCCGCCAAAAGGAAAAGTACCCAATGATTAAACTTTGGTTAAAATGTCGCGCTTTCCCTTCTGCCGCCGGTCTGGTATACTGGTCCCGTCAGGCAAAGGAGGCCGACCGTTATGCAGCAGACCGTTTTCGATCTGGACCATCTGCCCCGGACCTATTTCAAGCTGGCTCTGCCGGTGATGCTGGGCATGGTGGTGACGCTCATATACAATCTGGCGGATACCTGGTTCATCGCCCGGACCGGGGTCACGGACCTGGTGGCGGGGGTGTCTCTGTGCAGTCCCGTGTTCACCGCCCTGATGGCCTTTGGAAACATCTACGGCCAGGGCGGCAGCTCCCTGATCTCCCGGATGCTGGGCCAGAACGACCGGGACGGCGTGCGGCGGGTCAGCTCCTTTTGCTTTTATATGGCTATCGCCACGGGCCTGGTCCTGGCGGCGCCGGGGCTTCTCTTCCGCCGGCAGCTGCTGGCCCTCATCGGCGCAGACGTACACACCCTCCCCTACGCCGGGGAATACTTCTCCGTGCTGGTGGGCTGCGCGCCCATCGTCATCTTGAATTTCATCCACTCCAATCTGCTGCGCTGCGAGGGCATGAGCGGCCTGTCCATGGCGGGCACCGTGGGTGGCGCGGCGGTGAATATCGTCCTGGACCCCATTTTGATCTCCGTGCTGGGCTGGGGCGCGCTGGGCGCGGCCATCGCCACGGTGATCGGCTACGCATGCAGCGACCTGTTTCTGCTGGTCATGCTCCGGCGCAGGAGCCGGTATCTGTCCGTGGACATCCGGGCCTGCCATGTCTCCGGGGACGAGCTGCGGCAGATCCTGCTGATCGGCGTGTCCGCCGCCCTGACCAACCTCATGAGCAGCCTGAGCCTGGTGCTGATGAACAAGTACCTGGCCGTCTACGGCAGCGGCAGGGTGGCCGCCATGGGCATCGCTTTGAAGATCAACATGATCGCTCAGTGCTTCCTGATCGGCCTGTCCTTCGGCGGGGTGCCGCTGTTCGGCTACCTGTACGGGGCGGAGGACCGGATGCGGCTTAGAAAGCTCACCCGCTTCTGCCTGACCTTCCTGTGCGCCCTGGCCGCCGCTCTGAGCCTGGCATTGGCCCTGACCGCCCCCGCTCTGATGGCCGCTTTCGTCCGGGACGGGGACATCATCGCCCAGGGCGCGGCCATGCTCCGCTGGCAGACCGCCGGGACCGTGTTCGCGGCGGTGGTGATGCTGCTGACCTGCCTTTTCCAGGCAACGGGCCGGGTGGTCCCCTCCTTTATCCTGTCCGTGAGCCGGCAGGGGCTGGTGTTCATCGCCGTGCTGGCCGCCGCCCGGGCCCTGGCGGGCTACGACGGCCTGCTGGCCGCCCAGGCCGTGGCCGACCTTCTCAGCGCGGGACTGGCACTGGGCCTGTACGTTTCCGTATTCGGCAAGGGCCGGGTTTAAATTCCACAAACATAAACAGGCGCCCCCGCTCGTCGCGGGGGCGCGTTCAATATTATGTCAACTTAATGCCACACGAACCAGCAGAACAGGTATCCGGTCATGACGGCGGCCAGGGTGAAAGGCACGCCGATGCGCATGAAGTCCCGGGTGGAGACCTCGTAGTTCTGCCGGCGCAGGATGCCGATGGTGGTGATGTTGGCGGAGGCGCCGATGGGGGTGATGTTGCCCCCCAGGGTGGCCCCGGTGAGCAGGCCAAAGTACAGCAAAATGGGCGAGCAGTCCATGCTGACGGCGATGCCGCTGACCACGGGCAGCATAGTCGCCACGTAGGGGATGTTGTCCACGAAGGCGGAAAACAGCACCGAGCCCCAGACGATGATGGTGTACATCACGAACAGGTTCGATCCGCCCAGCCGCACGAACAGCGCGGCGATGGCGTCGATGACGCCTCCCTCCGTGATGCCGGCGATGACCACGAACAGTCCCGCCAGCAGCAGCAGGGTCTGGTAGTCGATCTCCAAAAACGCGGCTTTCACGTTGTGCCAGCTCTTCTCCCGCAGCCGGGAGTGGACCGCTCCCACCAGAAACACACCCACGCAGATCAGTCCGTTGGTGATGGCAGGCTTGCCGGGGATGAAGGAGGCGCAGATCAGCAGCACCACCGTACCCACCAGCAGGACCGTGGGGAAGTAGTTGGTCACTTCCGTCCTGTCCGGGATGGTCACCGGCTCCCGCTGGTCCCGGAAAAGCCACAGGATGATGGGCACCGTCATGACCGCCCCCAGCTCCACCGCCCAGAAGATGGAGAATCTGCCGTCCATGAAGAAGAAGTCCAGAAAGTCCATACCGGCATAGCCGCCCAGCATGATGGAGGTGGTATCCCCCACCAGGGTGGCGGCCCCCTGCAGGTTGGAGCTGACGGCGATGGAGATCAAAAGCGGCACCGGGCTGGCGCCAAGCTTTGCGGCGATGGCAAGCCCCACCGGGGCCAGCATCAGCACTGTGGCTACGTTGTCCACGAACGCGCTCACCACCCCGGCGAACAGGCTCATGGCCACCGCCACCCACATGACGTTGGGCGTCTTGGTCAGCAGCACCTCCGCCATGCGGTTTGGCATTTTCGACTCGATGAACAGGCTCACCGTGCCCATGGTGCCCGCCAGCATCATCAGCACGTTCCAGTCGATGGCTCCCGCCAGGG
>CANRBG010000011.1 GCA_947628805.1 uncultured Oscillospiraceae bacterium
GGCGACATCGCCAACCTGCAGAACATCGTGGACGGCAAGCAGACCATGACGGTCTACAAGAACGTCTCCGACGAGGCCGGCGCTACCCTGGAGCTGGGCAAGGCCATCCTGGCCGGCGAGACTCCCGCCGAGGAGCTGCTGGACAGCCTGGGCGCCGAGGCTTCCTACGACACCGAGAGCTATGACAACGGCACCGGCATCATCCCCTCCTATCTGCTGGTCCCCTATGTGATCACCGCGGACAACCTGGATCTGCTGGTGGACACCGGCCTGTATGAGTGGGACGCCGACAACCAGTACCTGGTCTCCACCGCTGAGACCACCTGATCGAGCGGCCTGACCTTACAAGCACAACCTATACCGGAGGGGCGGGGTATGACCCCGCCCCTCTGTCTTTAAGCCCTCACGGCAAATACGCTCCCTGACCCGGCCGGCGCCGGATCGGGGGAGAGAGGAGGCACGGAATTTGGCGGATAAGATCCTTGTGATGAAGAACATCACGAAAGAATTTCCCGGCGTAAAGGCCCTGGACAACGTGAATCTGGAGGTGGAGCGGGGCGAGATCCACGCCTTGGTGGGCGAGAACGGCGCCGGCAAATCCACCCTGATGAACGTACTCAGCGGCATCTATCCATACGGTACATACACCGGCGACATCATCTACAACGGTGAGGAATGCCGGTTCAAGACTCTCCGGGACAGCGAGGAAAAGGGCATCGTCATCATCCACCAGGAGCTGGCGCTGGTGCCGGAGCTGTCCATCGGAGAGAATATGTTCCTTGGCAACGAGCGCAAGGGCAAGTTTGGCATCAACTGGGACCAGACCTATCACGAGGCCCAGCAGCACATGGACCAGGTGGGGCTCAAGGAAGACTCCACCACCCTTATAAAGGACATCGGCACCGGCAAGCAGCAGCTGGTGGAGATAGCCAAGGCCCTTTCCAAGAACGTGAAGCTGCTCATCCTGGACGAACCCACCTCCTCCCTGAATGAGGAGGACTCGCGCATGCTTTTGAACCTGCTGCTGGATTTCAAGAAGCAGGGGCTCACCTCCATCATCATCTCCCACAAGCTCAACGAGATCGCCTACGTGGCCGACAAGATCACCGTGGTCCGGGACGGCGCCACCATCGAGACGCTGGACAACTCCGACCGGAAGGTGGACGAGGACCGGATCATCCGGGGCATGGTGGGCCGGGAGATATCCGACCGGTATCCCGCCCGGGAGCACCATGTGTCGCCGGAGATCGGCATGGAGGTCAAAAACTGGACCGTGTACCACCCGGTGTACATTGAAAAGAAAGTGGTGGACAACGTCTCCTTCAACGTCCACAAGGGGGAGATCGTGGGCTTCTCTGGATTGCAGGGCGCTGGCCGCACGGAGCTTGCCATGAGCATCTTCGGCGGGTCCTACGGCACCAACATCTCCGGGGAGCTGTCCATCGGCGGGAAGAGCGTGAAGCTGAAAAGCGAGCGGGCCGCCATCGAGGCTGGTCTGGCCTATGTCACTGAGGACCGGAAGGGCAACGGCCTGGTGCTGGAGGAGACCATCGCCCAGAACACCACCCTGGCCCGGCTGGAGAAGGTCTGCTCCCACGGCATCATCGACGTGGACAAGGAAAACGCCGCAGCGGAGGAATTCAAGGAAAAGCTCAACACCAAGACGCCCTCCGTCCAGCAGCTGGTGGGCAACCTGTCCGGCGGCAACCAGCAGAAGGTGCTGCTGGCAAAGTGGATGTTCGCGGACGCGGACGTACTGGTGCTGGACGAACCCACCCGCGGCATCGACGTGGGCGCGAAATATGAGATCTACTGCATCATGAACGACATGGTGGCTCAGGGCAAGTCGGTCATTATGATCTCCTCCGAGATGCCGGAGCTGCTGGGCATGTGCGACCGCATCTACGTCATGAACGAGGGCAGCATGGTGGCGGAGATGACCGCCGCCGAGGCCACCCAGGAGAAGATCATGGCGGCGATCCTCAAGTCTGACAAAGAATAACGCGAGGGAGTGGCAACAATGACAAAGACGAAAGTTTCTCAATTCATCAAAAAATACACCATGGTCATTGCCCTGGTGGTGGTATTCATCCTCTTCGCCGTGCTGACGGAGGGACGGCTGCTGTATCCGCAGAACCTGTCCAACCTGCTGCTGCAAAACGCCTACGTGCTGGTGATGGCCTGCGGCATGCTGCTGTGCATCCTGACCGGCGGCAACGTGGACCTGTCCGTGGGCTCCACGGTGTGTCTGGTGGGCGCCATCGGCGCGCAGCTGCTGTCCAAGACCAATATGAACGCCGTGCTGGTGATCCTCATCTGCCTGGCCGCCGGCGCGGTCATCGGCGTGTGGCAGGGCTTCTGGATCGGCAACGTGCACATCCCGCCGTTCATCTGCACCCTGGCGGGCATGTTCCTGTTCCGTGGCCTGGGCCGCGTGGTACTGGGGTCCAAGACCGTCAGCATCAACAACCAGCTCTTCCTGAACATCTTCGCCTCCTACATCAACGTGCCCGGCCTGGACGCCGACGTGAAATGGTCCGCGTTCATCGTGGGCGTGATCGTGGCGGCGTTCCTGCTGGTCAACACGGCTGTGAGCCGGGCCAAGAAGGCCAAAAAGGGCTATAAGATGGCCCCGGCGCTGAACGCCTTTGGCAAGATCGTGGTCATCGACGCGCTGATCCTGGTCTACACCTGGAAGCTGGCCCACTACAAGGGCATCCCCGTGATGGCCCTGTGGGTGCTGGCGGTGGTGCTGATCTACGCGTTCATCACCTCCAAGACCGCCTTCGGCCGCTACTTCTACGCGGTGGGCGGCAACGAGAAGGCCACAAAGCTGTCCGGCATCGACACCAAGAAGGTCTACTTCATGGCCTACGCCTCCATGAGCTTTCTGGCGGGCCTGTCCGGCCTGCTGATGGCGGCCCGTATCGGCTCTGTCAACGGCGACACCGGCACCTCTTTCGAGATGGACGCCATCGGCTCATGCTTCATCGGCGGCGCCTCCGCCTACGGCGGCTCCGGCACGGTGCCCGGCATCATGGTGGGCGCCATCCTGCTGGGCGTTATCAACCAGGGCATGAGCATCATCGGCCTGGACAACAACTGGCAGTACGTGGTCAAGGGCGCGGTGCTGCTGGTGGCCGTCATCTTCGACGTGGTGTCCAACCACAAGACCGGCAAGGCCGGCTGATAAGGAGCGGCCATGTTGTACATAGGCGTAGACCTGGGCACCTCCGCCGTCAAGCTGCTGCTGATGGACGGCGGTGGGAAGATATTGAACATCGTCTCCCGGGAGTACCCGCTGAGTTTCCCGCACCCGGGCTGGTCCGAGCAGGACCCGGCCCACTGGCTGCGGGAGACCGTCGCCGGTATCCGGGAGCTGACGGCGGGCTTTGACGCAAGCCAGGTGGCGGGCATCGGCTGCGGCGGCCAGATGCACGGACTGGTGGTCCTGGACCAGCACGACAACGTGCTGCGCCCGGCCATCCTCTGGAACGACGGCCGCACGGCGGAGGAGGTGGAGTACCTCAACACCGTGGTGGGCAAGCAGAAGCTGTCCGCCCTGACCGCCAACATCGCTTTCGCCGGCTTCACCGCCCCCAAGCTGCTGTGGATGAAAAAGCATGAGCCCGAGCTGTTCGCCAAGATCGCGAAGATCATGCTGCCGAAGGATTATGTAAACTATATGCTCACCGGCGTCCACTGCACAGACGTGTCGGACGCCTCCGGCATGCTGCTGTTCGACGTGGAGCACAAGCGCTGGAGCCGGGAGATGCTGGATATCTGCGGCCTCCGGGAGGACCAGATGGCCCGCGTTTTCGAAAGCTATGAGCCGGTGGGAACGCTGAAGCCCGAGATGGCGAAGGAGCTGGGCCTGCCCGAGACGGTGGTGGTCTGCGCCGGGGCGGGGGACAACGCCGCCGCGGCGGTGGGCACCGGAACTGTGGGGGAGGGGGCCTGCAACATCAGTCTGGGTACCTCCGGCACCATCTTTATCGCCAGCGACCATTTTGGCGTGGATAAGCACAACGCCCTGCACGCCTTCGCCCACGCGGATGGCAGCTATCACCTGATGGGCTGCATGCTGTCCGCCGCTTCCTGCAACAAGTGGTGGATGGACGACATCGTGGGCACGGAGGACTACGCCGGGGAGCAGAAGCCCATCACAGCGGAGAAGCTGGGCCGGAACCACGTGTACTTCCTGCCCTATCTCATGGGCGAGCGCAGCCCCATCAACGACACCGACGCCCGGGGCTGCTTCCTGGGCCTGACCATGGACACCAGCCGTGCCGATATGACCCAGGCGGTGCTGGAGGGCGTGGCCTTCGGCATCCGGGACTGCCTGGAGGTGGCCCGGAGCCTGGGGGTGGACGTGAAGACCAGCCGCATCTGCGGCGGTGGGGCCAAGAGCCCCCTGTGGCGGCAGATCATCGCCAACGTGTGCGGCCTGACATTGGAGCGCATCGAGTCCGAGGAAGGCCCGGGCTACGGCGGGGCGATCCTGGCGGCGGTGGCCTGCGGGGAGTACGCCTCTGTGGGCGAGGCCGCCGGGAAGCTGGTGAAGGTCACCGGCACGGTGGAGCCGGATCCGGCGATCGCCGGGCGGTATGAGCAGCAGTATAAGCGGTTCAAACAGATCTATCCCACCTTGAAGGCGCTGTTTCCCACGCTGAACGGGTGAGAGGAGAGGCAATGGACATGGACATGGACAGAAAGCCCCAGCCAAACTATGACCCCCAGAAGCGGTCCAAGGCCACCATCACGGCGGTGCTCCGGTCCATCGTGGCCTTCTACCTGGCCTACCTGGGCTGGAACGTGGCGCAAAACGCCGGCGGTGTGAACACCACCATGAAGCCCTGGATGGGCTGGACCATCTGCGCCGTGTTCACCCTGGTCGCCATCGGCTTTGAGTTTTACGCCCTCAAGCGGTACCAGGCGGACCTGAAAAACGCGGAACTGCCCGGGGAGACGGCGTTGGAGGAAAAGGACGACGCCGGGGAGGCGGACCCATGAGCGGCCGGCGGCCCCTGCGGGAGACCTGCGTGCGGGTGGCCCTGCTTCTGGCGGGCCTCACCGTGGCCCACCTGGGCGTGACGCTGTTTTTGCAGTCCGACCTGGGCTCGGACCCCTTCAACGTGCTGATCCAGGGCCTGTTCCGGTCCATCCCCTGGCCCGGCTGGGCCGGCATGACCCACGGACGGACCCATCTGCTGGTCAGCCTGATCATCATGGCCGTGCTCTGGTTCGTGGACCGGGACAAGGTGCGCATCGGTACGGTGATCTGCATGGCTCTGGGCGGGCCCATCATCGACCTGTTCACCATGCTGCTGGGTCCCTGGCTCAACAGCTCCCTGCCCATGTGGGCAAGGGCGCTGATGCTGGCGGTCGGGTGCGTGATATTGGCCTTCGGCATGACCATCGTGATCCGCTCCGAGGCGGGCACCGGTGCCAACGACCTGGTGGCGGTGGTGATCAGCGAGAAGCTGAAAAAGCCCTTCGGCCCGGTGCGGGTGGCGGTGGACCTGTGCTTTGCCCTGGCGGGGTACGCCCTGGGGGGCGTGCTGGGGGTGGGCACATTGGCCGCGGCTTTTCTGGTGGGCCCGGCGGCCCAGGTGTTCATGCCCCGGAGCGAGCGCATCTGCCAGGCCGTTTTACGCAAGACGGGGGCCCTGGCTCCCGGAAAGGAGAATGTATGAAGATCGAATCGGTATTTGACCCCTCCTTCGCCCCCTATGGGAAGGTGCTGGAGGGCTATGACACGGCGGAGCTGATCGCGGCCATGAAGACCATCCCCCTGCCGGAGACCGGCACGGCCTACGAGCCAGGCATCCCCGCGCTGGAGGCCGCCGGTATCTGCGGCCCCCTGCGGACCAACGCCTACGGCGGCATGCCCATTCAGATCGGCATGTGCTGGGGCCGCAACACCATGCTCAACTGCCTGGAATACCACCGGGACAGCGAGCTGAACATCGGCGAGGGCGACTTCATCCTGCTGGTGGCGAAAGCGGAGGACATCGTAGACGGCGTGCTGGACACCGCCAAGGTAAAGGCCTTCAAGGCCCCCGCCGGCGCGGTGGTGGAGGTCTACGCCACCACCCTGCACTACGCCCCCTGTCAGGCGGAGAAGGACGGCGCGTTCCGGGTGGCCATCGTGCTGCCCAAGGGCACCAACGGCCCCAAGCCCGCCATCGAGCCCCTGAACGGGGAGGACAAGACCCTGTGGGCCTGCAACAAGTGGCTGCTGGCCCATCCCGACAGCGGTGAGGCTGCCCAGGGCGCGGCGGCCGCGCTGAAAGGCGTCAACATTGACATCGCCGCCGATCTGTGACCGGCGGAAAAGGAGGATAATATTATGTTAACCAATATCCCTGTGGTCAAGCTGGGCATCGTGGCGGTGAGCCGCGACTGCTTCCCCATCGAGCTTAGCCAGAAGCGGCGCAAGGCCATCGTGGAGGCCTACAAGGGCGAGATCTATGAGTGCCCGGTGACGGTGGAGAACGAGAAGGATATGCTCAAGGCCGTGGCCGACGTGACCGAGGCCGGGTGCAACGCCCTGGCGGTGTTCCTGGGCAACTTCGGCCCCGAGACCCCCGAGACCCTGATCGCCAAGAACTTCGACGGTCCCTGCATGTACGTGGCGGCGGCCGAGGGCGACGGCGACATGATCAACGGCCGTGGCGACGCCTTCTGCGGCATGCTCAACTGCTCCTATAACCTGGGCATGCGCCACCTGAAGGGCTACATCCCCGAGTATCCCGTGGGCACGGCGGAGGAGCTGGCGGAGAAGATCGGCGAGTTCGTCCCCATCGCCCGGGCCATCCTGGGCCTGAAGGACCTGAAGATCATCACCTTCGGCCCCCGGCCCCAGGACTTCTTCGCCTGCAACGCCCCCATCAAGGGCCTGTACGAGCTGGGCGTGGAGATCGAGGAAAACTCCGAGCTGGACCTGCTGGTCAGCTACAAGGCCCACGCCGGCGACAAGCGCATCGACGACATTTGCAAGGACATGGCCAAGGAGATGGGCGAGGGCAAGTACTATCCCGACCTGCTGGCCCGCATGGCCCAGTTCGAGCTGACGCTGCTGGATTGGGCGGAGGCCCACAAGGGCGCCCGCAAGTACGTGGCCTTTGCCGACAAGTGCTGGCCCGCGTTCCCGGAGGCTTTCGGGTTTGAGCCTTGTTATGTAAACTCCCGCCTTGCCAGCCGGGGCATCCCCGTGTCCTGCGAGGTGGACATCTACGGCGCGCTCAGCGAGTACATCGGCATGTGCGTTTCCGGCGACACGGTGACGCTGCTGGACATCAACAACTCCGTCCCCAAATACATCTACGACGAGGACGGCATTGAAAAGCTGGGCTACAAACTCACCGACACGTTCATGGGCTTCCACTGCGGCAACACCCCCGAGTGCAAGCTGTGTTCCAGCCGTGCGGTGAAGTATCAGCTGATCCAGCACCGGCTGCTGGAGCCCAAGGGGTCCGAGCCCGACTTCACCCGGGGCACCCTGGAGGGCGACATCGCCGCCGGGGACATCACGTTCTATCGCCTCCAGTGCGACAGCGAGGGCGTGCTGCGTTCCTACATCGCCGAGGGCGAGGTGCTGGACGTGCCTACCCGCAGCTTCGGCGGCATCGGCATCTTTGCCATCCCGGAGATGGGCCGGTTCTATCGCCATGTGCTGATCCAGAAGCGGTATCCCCACCACGGGGCGGTGGCTTTCGGTCACTACGGGAAGAGCCTGTTTGAGGTGTTCAAGTTCCTGGGCGTCAGCGATATCGCCTACAACCAGCCCAAGACCCTGCCCTATCCCACGGAGAATCCCTGGGCGTGAGCGTTCTGACGCCCGTCCGGGCGCTGTATGAGCAGTACCTGGCGAAGACAGAGCAGTTGGAGCGGGACAGAAAGCTCGGCGAGGGCCTTCTGGGCTTCGGCGGCGGGCCGAAGGACGATCCCTGTCACGAGAGATTCGCTAAAGACCTGGAGGCGCTTCTGGGCCAGATCCTGGCCCGGGAGCCCGCCTCCGGGGAGGTCCGGGAGCTTCTGGAGTACATCTACCGGGCGCCCCAGGTCTATCCCCAGCCCCTGACGGCTTACTGGACGTTCCAGGCGGTCCAGGGCATGACCGCGCCCCTGGCGGCCCGGTTGGACCCGGCGGACGCCCAGGCGGTCCGGGACGAGTATGTGAAGACATACAAACGCTGGGAGCGGCTGCCGGCCCATAAAAAGGCCCTGGCCGCCCTGGACGAGGCCCGTCGAAAGGGATAGAGAAAACGACATAGCAAACGCCGCGCTGCCAAGCAGCGCGGCGTTTCAGTCTGTCAAAGAACGAGCCGTTCTTGTTCCTTGAAAACGGCTCGTTCTTTGACAGACTGACCCATAGGGGCAACGCCCCTATGGGTATTTTTTGTGCTGCTCGACCGGAGGTGGATCACGCGGCCTCCGTGTCGTCTTTCGGCAGGTGATGGAAAAAGTGGAGCAGGAACGGCACGGACACCACCCCCGCCAGCACGTCCGCCAGCGGCTGGGCGTACATGATGCCCGGCAGGCCCCACAGCTTCGACAGGATCAGCAGCAGCGGGATGAAGCACGCGCCGCTGCGCATGGTGGACAGCAGCGTAGCCCGGCCGGACAGGCCGATGCTCTGAAAGAGCATGGTGGAGCAAACGGACAGGGGCATGAACAGCAGCGCCCCGCACTGGGCCCGCATGGCGGGCACGGCGATGGCGATCACCGCCGGGTCGTCCCGCATGACCCGGGCCACCGTGGCGGCAAAGGCCGCGCCGAAAGCCGCAAAGGTGGATATGACCACCGTGCCGAAGCCGATGGTGAAGAAAAATCCGCTGCGGACCCGGGAGTAGAGCTTGGCCCCGTAGTTGAAGCCGGAGACGGGCTGAAAGCCCTGGCCGATGCCCAGACCCACACAGAACAGGAAGTTACAGACCCGGTTGACGATGCTCATGGCGGCGATGGCCGCGTCCCCAAAGAGCTTGGCCTGGCCGTTCAGGAGCATGGTGGAGATGCTGCCCAGACCCTGGCGGCAGAGGCTGGGCAGCCCCGCCACCACGATGCGGCCCAGCATGGCGCCTAAAGCACCGGCCCCGGCGGGGACAGGCCCGTCGTCCGGGGCCAGCTCCGCCGCCGGCAGGGGCCGCAGGGGGATATACCGGGGGGAGAAGCAGGTCTGGGTCTTGCCCAGGTGGAACATGAAAAAGAGGATGGCAGCGCTGATGTACTGGCTCAGCATGGTGGCCAGGCCTGCCCCGGCGATGCCCATGTGAAAGCCCATCATGAAAAGCGCGTCCCCGAAGATGTTCAGCACCCCGCCGCTGACCAGGCCCACCATAGCCAGGGCCGCCCGGCCCTCGTAGCGGAGGATGTTGTTCATGACGCAGCTGGTCACCATGGCGGGGGCCGCCAGCAATATGCAGGTGGCGTAGACCCGGGCGTAGGGCAGGATGGTGTCCGTTGAGCCCAGCAGCCGGCATAGGGGCGTCAGGCACGCCAGGCCCACGCCGCCGATCAGGATGCCCGCCGCCAGGGCTGCGAAAAAGGACGTGGAGGCAAACTGCCGGGCCCGGCCCACATGCTTCGCCCCCAGCAGCCGGGAGATGTGACTGCCGGCGCCATGGCCGAACATGAACCCCGCCGCCTGCAATATCGCCATCAGCCCGAACACCACTCCCGTAGCGCCGGACGCGCTGGTGCTGATGCGGCCCACGAACCAGGTGTCCACCAGGTTATAGAGATTCGTCACCAGCATGCTGATGGTGGTGGGCAGGCCCAGCTCCAGGATCAGCGAGGGGATGCCCTGGCGGGTCATTTTGTCGTATTGGGTGGCGTATACAGGGGTTTTCACGGCGGGCCTCCCTAAAAACATACAGGATTTGTAGCAATTCTATTTTATACCCTTCCGGGCGAAACAGCAAGTACCCGACAAAAATCTTGCGTACGGGCCTGTGCCGATCGGTGTAGGCCCGTTTTTGGGCGCATTTTAGGGTAAGTGGCAAATATTTACAGAAGAATCCGGAAAAATTTATAAAAACTGCCCAATATGTTACAGAAAAATCTTGCTTTGTGCCCGATGAGCCTGTATAATGGGGCCAGGAAAAGAAAGGAGGGGCCCCGCGTGAAAGAGGTATTGTTGGTGGATTGCTGTGTGCGGCGGGAGGAGTCCCGCACGGCCCGGCTGGCCCGGGCGTTCGTAAAAGGCCTGGATGAGGCTCAGTACACGGTCAGCGTGATCCGGCCCGACGAGGAGCGGATGCGGCCCCTGACGAGGGAGAGCCTGCGGGAGCGGGACCGGCTGTTGGCGGAGGGAGCCCTGGGCCGGCCCCGGTTCGACTATGCCAAACAGTTCGCCGGAGCGGACGTGGTGGTGTTCGCCGCGCCCTTCTGGGACATGAGCTTCCCGGCGCTTTTGAAGATCTATGTGGAGAACATCAGCGTGGAGGGCATCACGTTCCGGACCGGGGAGGACGGCCGGAAGGGCCTTTGCGGGGGCAGGATGCTGGTCCTGCTGACCACCCGGGGCGGATACTACGGGGGCACCGACATGGACCAGGGCGACAGCTATCTCCACGCCCTGCAGAAGTTTTTTGGCTTTGGCCGATTCGAGTGCGTGGCCGCCGAGGGGCTGGACACGGGCGCGGACCCGGAGCCTCTGGTGGCCGCCGCCGAGGAGCGGGCCCGGGCGCTGGCCGCGTCCCTGTAAAAAAGATCGATATGGCGTGACAAGGACCGCCCGGCCGGGCGGTCTTCATTTGTCGCAGAAATTTCCCCGGGCGGGTGCAAATCGGGCGGAAGTGTGCTATACTGGGCGTAGCGTCATATTGGGCAAGAGGAAGGCGGCGAGAGTGTGCGGCAGTTGAAAGAGCGGCTCCTGACGGGGGCGGAGGGCTTTCGGGCCTTTGCCAAGTGGCTGGTATTGGCCGGGGTCACCGGTGCGGTGATCGGCGCGGCGGCCACGGCTTTCCACTGGTGCATCGGCACGGTGACGGCCCTGCGGATCATGCGGCCGAAGCTCATTTGGTTTTTGCCCCTGGGGGGCGCGGTGATCGCCACGGCCTATAAGCTCACCGGCATGGAGAACGACAAGGGCACCAATCAGGTGATCCTCTCCGCCCGGGACGGCTCGCCCATCCGGCTCTGGATGGCGCCGCTGATCTTCTTCTCCACGGTGGTGACCCACCTGGTGGGCGGCTCCGCCGGCCGGGAGGGGGCCGCGCTGCAATTGGGCGGGTCCATGGCCTCCTGGTTCGGTCAGAAGCTGAAGCTGGACGAAAAGGACCGGGGCATCATGGTCCTGTGCGGCATGGCGGCGGCCTTCTCGGCCCTGTTCGGCACCCCCATCACCGCGGCGGTGTTTCCCATGGAGGTGGTCAGCGTGGGCATCATGCACTACGCCACCATCGTGCCCTGTCTGGTATCCTCGGTGGGGGCGTTCCTGTTGGCCCGGGCCCTGGGGCTCCACGGCCTGGTGGGCTACGCGGAAGGACAGCCGGCGGCTTTGACGGCGGCGTCCATGGTCCAGGTGCTGATCCTGGGGGCCCTGTGCGCGCTGGTTTCGGTGCTCTTCTGCGAGGCCATGCACCAGTCCAAGCGGCTGTACGCCAAGTACATAAAAGACCCCATTTTACGGGCTTTCGCCGGGGGCGCCATCGTGCTTGCCATTACCCTGGCGCTGGGGACGCAGCTCTACAGCGGCGCGGGGGACGAGCTGATCCGCGCTCTTCTGGGGGGCCAGACCATCTGGTATGCCTTTTTGCTGAAAATACTGCTGACGGCCCTGACCATGGGAGCGGGCCTCCGGGGCGGAGAGATCGTGCCGGCGCTGTGCGTGGGGTGCGCTTTCGGCACCTGGATGGGGCCGCTGCTGGGGCTTCCCCACGGCTTTTCCGGGGCATTGGGCATGACGGCGGTATTCTGCGGGTCCACCAACTGCCCGGTCACGTCCCTGCTTTTGAGCTTTGAGCTGTTCGGCGGGGAGGGGATGGTGCTGTACGCTCTGTGCAGCGCGGTCAGCTACATGCTCTCCGGCTATTCCAGCCTGTACACCGAACAGAAGATCGTCTATTCCAAATATAAGACCGAGTGGATCGACAAAAAAGCGGGCTGAACCCGCCGGAGAGGAGAGAGCATAGATGAATTTCGTTTTCATTTCCCCCAACTTTCCCCGTACATACTGGAACTTCTGCGACCGGCTGAAGCGAAACGGGGCAAACGTGCTGGGCGTGGGCGACTGCGCCTATGACGGATTAGAGGACTGCGTGAAAAACGCCCTGACAGAGTATTACCGGGTGGATTCGCTGGAGAATTACGACCAGGTGTTCCGGGCGGTGGCATTTTTCGCTTTCCGCTACGGGAAGATCGACTGGCTGGAGTCCAACAACGAGTACTGGCTGGAACAAGACGCCCGGCTGCGGACGGACTTTCACATCATCACCGGCGTGGACAGCCAGGCGGTGAAACCCTTCAAGAGCAAGTCCGGCATGAAGACCTATTACGCCAAGGCCGGGGTCCCCACGGCCCGGTGCCATGTGGTCACGGACAAGGCTGCGGCGGAGGCGTTCATAAAAAAGGTGGGTTGGCCCGTCATCGTCAAGCCCGACAACGGGGTGGGGGCCTCCCACACCTGGAAGCTGGAAAACCAGGCCGATCTTGACCGGTTTTTCGCCGACAAGCCCGACGAGCCCTACGTGATGGAGGAATTCATCTTCGGGGCCATCCGATCCTATGACGCGGTGATGGACAGCCGGTGCGAGCCGCTGATCGAGTCCTCCGCCGTGTTCCCGCCCTCCATCGCGGACATCGTCAACGACCAGGGTGACCTGGCCTACTACGTGGTGGACAAGGTACCGGAGCAGCTGGCGGAGCGGGGCCGGGCCACGGCCAAGGCATTCGGCGCGGCCAGCCGGTTCATCCACCTGGAATTTTTCGAGCTGACAAAGGCCAAGCCGGGCCTGGGGGACGTGGGGGATTTCGTGGGCCTGGAGGTCAACATGCGCCCCGCCGGGGGGTATACGCCGGACATGATCAACTTCGCCCACAGCACGGACATCTACCAGATCTGGGCGGACATGGTGACCGACGACTGCCGGCGGCTGCCCGCCGACGGCCAGGACCACTTCTGCGCCTACGCCAGCCGCCGGGACAGCGCCAGCTACGTCCATTCCCATGAGGAGGTCCTGGAGCGGTACGGGGCGCAGATGGCCATGTGCGAGCGCATGCCGGACGCTCTGGCTGACGCTATGGGCAACCAGATGTACACCATCCACGCCTCCACGGAGAGCGAGGCAAAGGAATTCATCCGCTTCGTCCTGGAGCGGTGCTGATAAAGGAGCAACGCCATGAATGTAAGGTATTTTCGCGAGTACAGCCATATCCTGGACCGGGATATGGAGTTCAAGCTCTACGGCGACGGGGGCAAGCCCTGCTTCGCCTTCCCGCCCCAGAACGGCCGGTTCTTCGACTTTGAGAACTACGGCATGGTGGACACCATCGCCCCCTGGGTCGAGGACGGGCGCGTGATGGTGGTGGGCGTGGACGCCATCGACGGGGAGACCTGGTCCGCCACCCAGGGGACGCCCCGCCAGCGGCTGGAGCTGCAGGAGCGGTGGTTCGCCTATGTGACCGACGAGCTGCTGCCCCGGGTGTATCAGCTGGGGGCCGCCAGCGTGAAGGCCATGACCACCGGCTGCAGCATGGGGGCTCTGCACGCGGCCAACTTCTTCTTCCGCCGGCCGGACCTGTTCGACACGGTGATCTCCCTGAGCGGGCTTTTCGACGCCAACTTCTTTTTCGGCAACTACCACGACGATCTGACCTACGCCAACTCCCCCATCCAGTTCATCCCCAACATGGCGGCGGACCATCCCTGGCTGGACCTGTACCGGCAGAGCAACATCATCCTCTGCTCCGGTCAGGGGGCCTGGGACGAGGAGATGATGGCCCACGAGCGGCGGCTGGAATCCATCCTGCACGTGAAGAACGTGCCCGTGTGGGCGGATTACTGGGGCCCGGACGTGTGCCACGACTGGCCCTGGTGGCGCAAGCAGCTGCCCTATTTCTTCTCCAACCTGCCCCTGTGAGCGGAGGACGGTCATGAGCGCGACGGAACGTTTTTTGCGCTACGCGCAGGTGCATACCACCTCCAGCGACGACACCGGCGCCACCCCCTCCACCGCCTGCCAGTGGGAGCTTGCAAAGCTGCTAGCGGGGGAGCTGCAAGACCTGGGGCTGGAAGCCCCCTCGGTGGACGAGCACTGCATCGTCACCGGCTGGGTCCCGGCCACGCCTGGGTATGAAGCGGTCCCGGTGATCGGCTTTCTGGCCCATATGGACACCTCCCCGGCTTTTTCCGGCAAGGACGTGAAGCCGGTCCTGCACCCGGACTATGATGGGGGCGACGTGGTCCTGCCCCAGGCGGGGCGGGTCATAAAGGCGGTCGACTTCCCCTTTTTGAAAGACCTGGCCGGCAAGACCCTGATCACCGCCGACGGCACCACCCTGTTGGGGGCGGACGACAAGGCCGGCGTGGCGGAGATCGTGGAGCTGGCCGCCCAGCTCATGGCGGGCCAGATCCCCCACGGCCGGGTGGCGGTGGCCTTTACCCCGGACGAGGAGATCGGCCAGGGGCCGGACCACTTCGACGTGGCCGCCTTCGGGGCGAAGTACGCCTATACTGTGGACGGGGGCGCGGCGGGGTCCATCGAGTTTGAGAACTTCAACGCCGCCGGCGCGGTCATCGACATCGACGGCGTGTCGGTCCATCCTGGCTCGGCCAAGGGCATCATGGAAAACGCCCTGCTCATCGCCCAGGAGATCAACGCCGCCCTGCCCCCGGAGGCGATCCCCGCCCGGACCGAGGGGTATGAGGGCTTTTTCCACCTGGATGGGCTGAAGGGCACTGCCGCCAAGGCACGGATGGGCTACATCATCCGGGACCACGACTGGGAGAAGTTCCAGGCCAAAAAGGCATTGCTGGAAAAGGTGTGTCAGGAGGTGGGCCGGGCCCATCCCACGGCCCGGATCAGGCTGGACATCCAGGACAGCTACTACAACATGCGCCGGCAGATCGAGCCCTGCATGCACCTCGTCGATAACGCCAAAAAGGCGGCGGAGCTGGCGGGGGTGATCCCCACGGTGGAGCCCATCCGGGGCGGCACCGACGGGGCCCGGCTCAGCTTCATGGGCCTGCCCTGTCCCAACCTGGGCACCGGCGGATACAACTTCCACGGGCCCATGGAGTGCGTCTGCGCCGAGGACATGGAGAAGGTCGTGGAGATCCTGCTGAACATCGTGAAGCTGTACAGCGAGATGTAAATAGGAAATAATGAAACATCCCCCGGACCCACGGTCCGGGGGATGCGTACGTTTGGCGTTCGCTTCGTATCACTCAGCGAAAGTGACATTCATGAAGTACTTGTAGCCCAGGGGGTTGGTGTAGAATCCCTGGATGCTGGAGTCGATCATGTAGATGTCGGTGTAGTAGTACAGAGGCACGATGCAGCCGGTGGCCATCAGCATATCCTCGGCGATGTGCATGAGCTGATAGCGGACCTCGGTATCGGTGCAGCTCTTGATGGTGGAGATCAGCACGTCATAGGTCTCAGCCCAGGTGCCGTCCTCCACAGCGATGTCATAGCCGTACTCGGTCAGGTCCAGATCGTACATGGCCAGGTCGGCGTGAGCGCCCTTGCCGTACTGGACGTCGTTGTTGCCGGAGGCGGTGACCCACATATCCAGGAAGCAGATGGGGTCGTTGTAGTCGGCCAGCCAGCCGTTACGGGCGATGGAGTAATCGCCATCCTTACGGGTGTTCAGGAAGGTGTTCCACTCCTGGTTCTCCAGCTGCATGTTGATGCCCACGCCGGCCAGAGCCGCGGCCAGGTACTCGCCGATGGCCTTGTGGCCCTCATCGGTGTTGTACAGGTAGGTCAGGGTGGGGAAGTTGGTGAACATGCCAGTGGACTCGTCGTACTCATAGTACTTCTTCAGCGTCTCGATAGCCTGGTTGTAGTTGCTCTCCAGAGCGTCCTCGGACACGTCGAAGTAGCCCACGAAGTCGTCGTTGTGGCCAGCGTTCTGATAGAACTCGGAGCCGTCGGTATCGGTCATGCCCATGGCGACGAAGGAGGAAGCGGGGACCTGGCCGGCCTGGCCGATCTCCTCGCAGATGTAGTTGCGGTCGAACAGCAGGCCGATGGCGTTGCGGATCTCGGCCTTGGCGGCCTCGGCCTCCTCGCCGGTCAGCTCAGAGCCCTCGGGCAGGATCTCCTCGTTGATGTTCCAGCACACATAGTAGGTGCCGATCTGGCCCACTACGTTGTACTCGTCGGGATAGTCGGCCTCCAGACGGTTGATCTCGTTGGTGGGAACGCCGTCGATCATCTGCCAGGCACCGCTCTCGAAGTTGGCCAGCATGTTGTTGTTGTCATCGGACAGATAGCACTCCAGCTTGTCCAGAGTCACGGAGTCAGCGTCGTGGTAGTTGGGGTTCTTCTCCAGGGTGATGACGCTGTTGTGCTCCCAGCCGGTCATGGTGTAGGGGCCGTTGCCCACATAGGTGGAGGGATCGGTGGCCCAGGCCTCGTCGGCCACCACGTCCTCACGTACGGGGAAGTAGGTGGGGAAAGCCATCAGCTCGTTCCAGTAGGCTACGGCGTTGTTCAGGGTGACCTCCAGGGTCACGTCGTCGGTCGCGGTGACCTGCAGGTCGTTGGGATAACCGGCGACGACCTCGAACATGTAGCCGTAGTCGGCGGCCAGCTCCTCGGAGGCGGCGCGCTTCCAGGCGAACTCGAAGTCGCCGGCAGTCAGAGGCTCGCCGTCGGACCACTTCAGGCCGTCTTTCAGGGTGTAGGTGTAGGTGACGGTGCCGTCGTCGTTGACCACGCCCTCAGGCAGCTCCACGGCGCAGTCGGGCGCAATGACCAGCGCGCCGCTCTCGTCCTGAGCCCACTTGGCCAGGCCCGCGAACAGGTGAGAGACCATGGTGGCGCCGTCAACGGCGGAGTTCAGAGCCGGGTCCAGGGTGTCGGGCTCGGAGGCCAGGCACACCGCCAGGGTAGTGGGCTCGGCGTCGGCCAGGGCGACAGTGCCAAGGCACAGGACCATCGCGACGGCCAGCAGCAGGGATACGAATTTCTTCATGTTGCTTTTCCTTTCCTAAGAAAATGTTTTTTTCAAACTGCGTTTTTCGCAGAAAGAATACAAGGTCAGTTTACCTCCGCCGTCCGGTGGCAGGCCACGAAGTGGCCCTTAGAGACTTCCTCGAAGGGGGGCATGCTCTCTGCGCAACGGTCGCAGGCGTAGGCGCAGCGGGTCCGGAACGGACAGCCGGAGGGGGCGTTCAGGGGGCTGGGGATGTCGCCGGTCAGCACGATGCGCTTGTTGGCCCGGGCCTCCTTGGGGTCCGGCACCGGCACCGCCGACAGCAGGCTCTTGGAGTAGGGGTGCAGGGGGTGGTCGTAGATCTCCGCCGCGTCCGCCAGCTCCACCATCTTGCCCAGATACATCACCGCGATCCGGTCGGAGATGTGGCGCACCACCAGCAGGTCATGGGCGATGAACAGGTACGTGAGCCCCAGCTGCTCCTGCAGCTCGTCGAACATGTTGATGACCTGGGCCTGGATGGATACGTCCAGAGCGGATACCGGCTCGTCGCAGACGATGAAGTCAGGCTCCACCGCCAGGGACCGGGCGATGCCGATGCGCTGGCGCTGGCCGCCGGAGAACTCATGGGCGTAGCGGGAGGCGTGCTCGCTGTTGAGGCCCACGTGGCCCATCAGCTCCAAAATGCGCTCCTCGCGCTCCTTCTTGTTGGAGTACATGCCGTGGATGTCCAGAGGCTCGCCGATGATGTCCGAGACGGTCATGCGGGGGTTCAGGGAGGAGTAGGGGTCCTGAAAGACCATGGTGGCCTTTTTGCGGAAGGCCTTTATGTCCTCCTTGCTCTCCAGCTTTTTGCCGTTATACCAGATCTCGCCGCCGGTGGGCTTATACAGGTGCAGGATCGTGCGGCCCACCGTGGTCTTGCCGCAGCCGGACTCGCCCACCAGACCCAGAGTCTCGCCCTTCTTGATGGAGAAGGACACCCCGTCTACGGCCTTCAGGGGCTTGGTATGGAAAAGGCCCACATTGATGTCAAAGTATTCCTTCAGGTCTCTGACGTCGATCAGGGGGCGCTCCGCCGTCATGTTTTCCGTCACTGTGCCTCACCGCCTTCCTCGCTGATATCCACCGTGATGGAGCCGTCCTCGACGCCGGCTTTCACGTTCATCCAGCAGCCGGACTTGTGGTCGGCGTTGATGACCATGCTCTCACACCGCGACCTCAGGCAGATCTTCATGGCGTTGTCGCACCGGGAGGCAAAGGGGCAGCCCGCCGGCATATTCAGCAGGTCGATGGGGGTGCCGGTGATGGGCTTGAGCTTGGTGCCCGCAGTATGCACGGTGGGGATGGACCGCATCAGGCCCTTGGTGTACTCATGGCGGGGGTTGTAGAATATCTCGTCCGCCGTGCCCTGCTCGCAGATGGAGCCGGCGTACATGACGATCACCTCATCGCACATCTGGGCCACCACGCCCAGGTCGTGGGTGATCATGATGATGGCCATGCCCAGCTCCTCCTGGAGGGACTTCATCAGCTCCAGGATCTGGGCCTGGATAGTCACGTCCAGAGCCGTGGTGGGCTCGTCGGCGATCAGGATGTCCGGCTCGCAGGCCAGGGCCATGGCGATCATGACCCGCTGGCGCATGCCGCCGGAAAACTCAAAGGGGTACTGCTTCATGCGCTTTTCCGGCTCGTTCACGTTCACCAGCCGGAGCATCTCCACCGCCCGGTCCCAGGCCTGTTTCCGGTTCCGGTCGGTATGCAGCAGTATGGCCTCCATCAGCTGCTTGCCGATGGTGTAGGTGGGGTTCAGGCTGGTCATGGGGTCCTGGAAGATGATGGACACCTTATTGCCTCGGACCGTGCGCATGACGCTCTCGCCCGCGCCTACCAGCTCCTGGCCGTCCAGCTTGATGGAGCCGGAGACGATCTTGCCCGTCCCGGCCAGGATCTGCATGATGGAGTAGGCGGTCACGCTCTTGCCGGAGCCGGACTCACCCACGATGCCCAGGACCTTGCCCCGGTCCAGAAAAAAGCTCACGCCGTTGACGGCCTTCACCTCGCCCGCGTCGGTGAAAAAGGAGGTGTGCAGATCTCTTACTTCCAGCAGTGTGGACATATCACATTCTCCTTTCTCAAGCGTTCAGCTTCGGGTCAAAGGCGTCCCGCAGGCCGTCGCCGAACAGGTTCAGACTCAGCACGATCAGCGAAATGACCACCGCGGGGATCACCAGCCGGTAGGGATAGGAGGTGATGCCGTTGAGCGCGTCGGAGGCCAAAGAGCCCAAGGAGGGCATGGGGGCGTTGACGCCCAGGCCCAGGAAGGACAGATAGCTCTCCGTGAAGATAGCGTTGGGGATCTGCAGAGCGGTGGAGATGATCACCACACTGATGCAGTTGGGGATCAGATGCTTGCGGATGATCCAGGAACCGCTGGCCCCGGCCGCCCGGGCCGCCAGCACGTATTCCTGCTCCCGCAGGGACAGGATCTGGCCCCGAATCAGCCGGCTCATGCTCACCCAGTACAATACGGCGAACACGATGAACAGGCTGATGATGTTGGAGCCGATCTTGGCCAGGACCGTGCCCTCGATAAGGGGCGTCAGAACCGTGCCCAGCACCGAGGACAGCAGGATCACCATCAGCATATCGGGCAGGGAGTAGATGATATCCACGATCCGCATGATGACCAGGTCCACCTTACCGCCGCAGTAGCCGGAGATGGCCCCCACGGTCATGCCGATGATCAGCACGATAATGCTGGCGAAAAAGCCCACCGCCAGGGAGATACGGGTGCCGTACACGATGCGGATGAAATAGTCCCGGCCGGCGGAGTCGGTGCCGAACAGGTGGGGGAAGACTTTCTCGCCGTCCTCTATGCGCTTCAGCTCCGAACGGCCGTATTCCATGGGCTTCAGGTTGGCGAAGGAGGCGTCCACGGGTTTGCCCGGCTGGATGCCCAGCTGGGCGTCATAGGAGTAGGGCCAGAACATGGGCAGGATGATGGCCGTCAGGGTGATGAGGATGATCAGGATGAAGCTGACCGTAGCCACCTTGTTTTTCAAAAGCCGCTTCACGCCGTCCTTGAAGAAGGTGGAGGAGGGCCGCATCTGGACCATATAGGCCTTTTCCTCGTCCGTGGCCGGGAGGAACGCGTCCACGTCCACATGCATGGTGAATTTCTTGTCTGCCATAAGCGAGGCGCCTCCTTTCATTCCAGCGTGATCCGGGGATCCACCGCTTTATAGAGGATGTCGCTGACCAGGTTCAGAATGACGATCAGTGCCGCCAGGATGATGGTGGTGCCCATGATGAGGGGATAGTCCCGGTTGGTGATGGAGTTGATGAAGGCCCGGCCGATGCCGCTGACGGCGAAGATCTGCTCCACCACCAGCGAGCCCGTGACGATGTAAGCCAGCATGGGGCCAAAGTAGGTGATGACCGGGATCAGGGAGTTTTTCAGGGCGTGGCCGAAGATGATCCGGGGCCCGGAGACGCCCTTGGCCCGGGCGGTGCGTATGTAGTCCTGGCCCAGCACGTCCAGCATGGACGAGCGGGTGAGCCGGGTGATGTAGGCCATGGGATACAACGCCAGCGTAATGATGGGCAGCACCAGCCCCGCGCCGGTGGAGCCGTTGGCGGGCAGCACCCGCATCTTGATGGCGAATATGACCAACAGCAGCGAGCCCATGATGAACGAGGGCATGGACACGAAAGCAGTGGTGATGACCATGATGACCTTGTCGATAAGCTTGTTGCGCCGCAGGGCCGCCACCGCCCCCAGCACCAGTCCCGCGCCCAGGGCGGAGAAGGCGGCGATCACGCCAAGCTTGGCGGAGGTCTTCATGCCGTCGGCGATGATGTCGATCACATCCCGGCCCCGCTGCTTCAGGGAGGGGCCGAAGTCCATCTTGGTAACGATGTCTCGCAGATAGGTGAAATACTGCTGCATGAGGGGCTTATCCAGGCCATACTTGGCCTCCAGAGCCGCCTGGGCGGCCGGGGTGATGGCCTTCTCGCTCATGAACGGGCCGCCGGGGACGGCGCGCATGACGAAAAACGTCACCGTGATGACCACCCAGACCGTCAGGATGGCCAACAGGATACGTTTGAATATGTATACCAGCGTTTTGGTGTTCAAGCACACCGCCTCCTTGCCGTTGGTTGTATCTACTTATCCGCGCCGCGTCTTTTGCGGAGCAAAAGACGCCAGGGGCCGGCCCCTGGACCGCCGGATCGGCGGCGGCGCATGATGCGGTCAATATTTTTATTATTATTTTACCATATTAAAGTATAGCTTTATATTAAAGGATTTGAGGCAAAAACGCAAGGGAAGTTTTTGCCGATATGCAGTAAAACCGCGGCCAAACTGCAAAATTCGCCGTTTTTGCCGTGAACGCCATGGGAAGCGGGCAAATAAACTGGTAAAAATGACGGAGAAAAAACACGGTGATTCATATAAAAATGTAAAGCAAAAACGCCCTGCCGGAGTTCTCCGGCAGGGCGTTTCGGTCTTGGTCAGCAGCGCTCGATCCAGTGCTGATCGTCGGGCTCAAAGACCACTCGTTCGTAGGCGGGCACGTCCATGGGCACGCCGGTCCAGTCGGAGTGGATGTCCCCGTTCTGCTTGATGATCACGTCGTAGAGGATGTCGTAGGTGATCCCGTCGGGGCCGGTCTCGGTGATGGTGGAGTAGGGCAGGGTCTTATGGTAGGTGATCTCCACGCCGTCATACTCGAAGTGGTAGCCGTTGCGCATACGGCAGCCGTCCAGGCCCTTGTAGGTGAAGTATTTTTTCAGGTCCCGGAGGATCCGGTCGCCCTCTTCTTTATACAGGTTCTCCGGGGTGGTATCGGTGTAGTCATAGCGGAATTGGATGGACACGCCTCTGCCTTTCCAGCGCTCCACGAAGGCGGGCAGGTCCTGGTCCGGGTAGTTTTTCCACAGCACGCAGTTGACCCGGGCCGGGACCGGCAGCCGGCCGATCAGCTCATCCGGGGATTCCTCCACGTACTTCTGCATATGCCGGGAGATGTTCACGCAGGTGATCTTGTCCTTGTTGCGCTCCAAAAACGCCAGCACGTCCTCCTGGGTCTGGTCCGGGAACACGGGCAGGGTGGTGTTGATAAACAGCCGGTGGGTGGTGGGGATGCAGTCCAGCATGGTCTGCAGACTGGCCAGATTCGCCATGGGCTCGCCGCCGGTGAATACGAAATCGCACCGGGGGGTGATGACGTCCATCCGCCGGATGCTGGCGCAGATCTTCTCCAGGCTGAAACCAGTCATGTCCGCGTATTCCTGTTTATTGATGCAGAAGGGGCAGTGGTTTTGGCAGTCGTACGGCACGAACACCGTGACGGTGGCGCCGCCCTCTCTTGTCTTGTAGGGATTGGGCATAGACGAAGTTCCTCAAAATTCTACAATATTTCGCGGACCTGCGATCCAGCATGGTATTATAGCACGCCTGCGCGCAAAAAGAAAGAGGGGCGCTGCATTTTTCCGGGACCGGTCGGGGCCGGTGAATCAAAATGGGCCCATCTGGCAACACTATCTCTGCCTGACAAGACGAAACGAGAGGGGATAGTCCGTTGCAATGCAAAGTGGAGATCTGCGGCGTGAACACTGCCAGGCTGAAGGTGCTGAAAAGCGAGGAGACCCGTGAGCTTTTGGTCCGGGCCAAGGCGGGGGATATGCAGGCCCGGGAGGAGCTGATCAGCGGTAATCTGCGGCTGGTGCTGAGTGTGATACAGAAATTCGCCGGCCGGGGGGAGAATGTGGACGACCTGTTTCAGGTGGGCTGCATCGGCCTGATCAAGGCCATCGACAACTTTGACATCACCCAAGACGTGAAATTTTCCACCTACGGTGTGCCCATGATATCCGGGGAGATACGCCGGTATCTGCGGGACAACAGCGCCTTGCGGGTGAGCCGGTCCCTGCGGGATCTGGCGTACCGGGTCATGCAGGCCAAGGAGGCATACCTGAACGAGCACCAGCGGGAGCCGGATATGGAGCAGGTGGCCAAGATGCTGGGGGTGGAGCCGGGGGACGTGGTCATGGCCATGGACGCCATATCCGACCCGGTGAGCTTGTTCGAGCCGGTATACTCCGACGGAGGCGAGAGCGTATCGGTGATGGACCAGATCGGGGACAGCAAAAATACCGACGCCGCCTGGCTGGAGCGGATCGCGCTCACCGAGGCGGTGGACAAGCTGGCCGAGCGGGAGAAGAAGATCTTGTCCATGCGCTTTTTCGACGGCCGGACCCAGGTGGAGGTGGCGGCGGCTATCGGCATCAGTCAGGCCCAGGTGTCGAGACTGGAGAAAAACGCGGTGGGCCAGATCAAAAAAGCGCTGTTCCCCCTGTGAGAAAAAATAAGAGGCCGTCAGGCCTCTTATTTACATAATATTATATACATAATTAAGTAAACATAAAATAATCAACATAATATGGTATACATAATAAAGACGGTCCGGCATCGCTGTCGGACCGTTCCTCTTACAGAGGGATTTACTTCATGCCGTTCTCGTAGGCCTCGATCATCTTTTTGACCATCTGGCCGCCGACGGAGCCGGCCTGACGGCTGGTCAGGTCGCCGTTGTAACCCTGCTTCAGGTTGACGCCCACCTCCCTGGGCGTACCTTCTACATCAAGCAGAGCGGGTTTTTCCCCCTTCCGGCGGGGTCAAAACGTCCTGAAGGTCGATGTCTCCAACAAATTTGTAGATGATGCGAACTTTTTGGCTGAAAGGTGTATTTCGGTGCGTCGCCTTCTGAAGACCTGGCGGAAACTGCTTCGGTCCCACCTCGATGCGCTGGATAAAGGTTAACATAATATTTCTATCCAATTTCTCGATGCGGGTGTTCTGACGAACCAGATCAAACAGACGGGCATAATTGTCTGCTTCGGACTTGACAGGATCGGTGACAGTGAGATCGGCCTGCTCCGCGCGCAGGCTTCGTGACTCCGCCTGATACTCGTCGACCATACGCCGCAGTCGGTCGTCATCCAAGGCGCCTTCCGCGTTGTCCGAATAGAGCTTAACGATGATCCTGTCGATGACAGAGAGCCTGGCGGCGATCTGCTCGCTGCGGCGCTTCCGGGCCACAGCTGCCTCCTCGCTGCCGCCGCGCTGAAGTACGGACTGGACGATGCTGTCCATCTGTTCGTCGGTGAGCGACAGCAACGCGTTCAGGTCCTGCGTGACGAGCTCGACAAGATCTGCATACCGGATCCGTACGCCTTCGCAGGAGTTGGCGATGTCCTGCCGCTGATGGGTGCAGGAGAGATACCAGTACTTTTCCCGCTCGCCCTTGTACACAGTGCCGCCGGAGCAGAGCGCGTGGCCGCATTTGGCACAGACCGCGATACCGGAGAAGATGCTCTTGCGGACATGGTCATAGGCACGGTAATCTTTCGACCCGCGGCCGAGGTTGCGAGCGGCCCGATCAAAGAGCTCCTGGGATACCAGGGGCGGGTGGGTGTTCTCCGTGACAGCCCATTCATCCTGGGGTACGGGGACCTTCATCTTGGATTTGACACTGGCCTTGCGGGTCTTCCCCAGCAGGGTATGACCGAGATAGACGGGGTTTTTCAAGATGCGTTTGACGGTGGTGTAATTCCACAGATCCGAGGCTCGCGCCGCGCCGCTTTCACTGAACTTGTCCCGGTAAAGGACCCTGAATTTCAGCGGGGGAATGACGCCGGAAGCGTTCAGGTCCAGGGCGATCTTCCGGGAGGAGTCTCCGGCGGCAGCCTGTGTGAAGATACGCTGGACCATCGGCGCGGTCATCTCGTCGGGGATCAGGCAGCTTCGGCGGTTGGGGTCTTTGCGATAGCCATAGGGGGGACAGGCGCAGTATTGGCCGTCCTCCCGCTTGCTTTTCAGAACATCCCGAACTTTGCGTGAGCCGTCGCGCAAATACACCTCATTCATGGCGAACATGAACGGCGCCATGATGTTGTCCCTGTCCGAGTCAAAGTTGTCCGAAATAGCGATATAACGGATGCCGTGCTCAGGGAAGAACTGTTCGGCGTAATAGCTGGCCTCGCGCATATCGCGGCCCAGCCGGGACAGATCCTTTGTGATGACTGCGTTTGCCTTGCCCTGCTCTAGCTCGCCGAGCATCTGCTGGAATGCCGGGCGGATGAAGTTGCCGCCGGACCAGCCGTCGTCCACGAAATCGCGGACCAGGATGATGCCGTTTTGGCGGCAATGATTCTCAATGATCATGCGCTGATTGGTGATGCTGGACGATTCGCCGCCCTGGGCCTCCTCGTTGGAGAGCCGCAGATATGCGTATGCCAGCAACGACTTATCGGTCCTCATTTTCGCCTCCTTTGCGGACCGACCCATCGATAACATTATACCGTTTGGATCGGCTGCAGTCAAATGAAGACGTTGGCAGCGCTTGGTGAAGAAGCTGCTGGACCAGCAAGTCAGCGAGAGGCTGCCCGCCCTGAAAACTGCGCTGGACGGTATACGTTGCGCAGCCGATGTGTATCTGCCGTTGTGACATCCTCTCGCTCACCTCCCCGGACCACCATAATCCTTGCCCGAATTGATGTCGTTTAAGCTTTGTCTTCAGCGTAGCAGTGAGCGGGAGCGATTGCAAAATGTATTTTTTGAATGAAGAAAAACAAAAAGTCCGTACAAATATTCAAATTGGCAGAGGAAACTTTCATATGCCCCAATGCCGCCGGAACATTCCGGCGGCATTGGGGCATGTTTAAGCTGCAATGGTCATAGTAGTTATGACTTCATTACCGTATAAAACCGCTGGCGGGGGCTTTTGGGGTGGTCCGGCTCGGACATGGCAATCAGGCCGGCCCGGATGAGAGGTTCAAGGTACCGCTTTTGGGCGTACTGTCTGGACGGGATCGCCAGATAGTCCAGGATATCTTTTCGGCTCCGGGGCGTCCGGCAGAAAGCGATCAGTCCCTTTTCGTCCACAACAGAAAGGGCCTCTTTCAGCTGCTTGGCTGCGTAGTTGCCATTGAAGAGTGTGACGGTGAAGGTGCCGCGGGAGTCGGTGAACACCGGCGCGGGCAGGCCCATCTCCTTCATGGCGTGCTGGATGCGTGGAATGCCGGAATAGCGGTTCTCTGTCTCGCCCAGCACCTCCATGGCCGTCACCAGCACAGGGTTTCGGGTATCCGGCTGGGTCTTGCCCAGCTGATCCACCCGCGGCCGGCCGTAGAGTCCGCCGGGGCTGGATATCTCCATGCGGTCGGTATACATGGTGATCTGAATAGGCATCCCCTGGGTGTGGATGCTGTAATCCCGGTGGATCAGCGCGTTCAGCACTGCTTCCCGGACGGCGTCCATGGGATATTGGGGGATGTCTGTGCGCTTGCCGGTCTGGGGGTCGATCCTGGTAGCGATACGCATATTGCTGCGGACGAAGGCCAGAGTCCCTTCCAGCATCTCCGACAGCGTCCCCTCGATGCGGCGGCTGTCGCTAAAACGCTGTCCCTTCTCATCCAGTACGCCCAACTCCGTCCCCGGCACACTGGCTGCGATGATGCCCAGCTGGGGGAAGTAGGCCTGAGGATAGGGACTGAACAGCAACACCGCGTACAGGGTCACCTGTCCGCTTTTGGTTACGCCGATGAGGGTATACAGCTGCTCTGTGGGGGTGGCGGCCAAATTGGGCCGATTTTTTTCCGCAGGACGATGTATTCCTCCAGCTTTGCCTGATCCAGGCCGTCAACGCTGGCATTCGTACCCATACGTCAACGGTGCCAGGGTAAGCGCTCCATGCCGTCCGAAATCGCTCAAACTCTGCCTCCGCTGCCGTGAGACTGGGCGCGCCGTAGATCTTCTTCAAGTGAGCGGTAAATCGCTTATATTCTTTTGAGGGGATATAGCGTACGGAATTGCGGACCAAATGGACGATGCATCGCTGGACGACCACCTCTAACCTATTACTTTTGTGTCCACTAACCCTTGACTATTTCAGCTGAACGCCCCCGGTTTTTTGATATGGTGACAGCCTTCTGTCACGGTACCCGTTCAACGGAACGCCTGGCCTGGTTCCGGCGGCGGTACTCCGTGGGGCTCATGCCCTCCACCCGGCGGAAGCACTGGGAGAAGTAGCTGGGGGAGGAGAAGCCCAGGATCTGGGCGATATGAGACAGGGTGTGGTCCGTCTGGGCCAGGAGGAAGCGGCTCTCCCGGATGCGGCGCTGCAGGAGGTAGCGGATGGGGGAGACGCCGAATTCCTTCTGGAAGGCGTGGCTGAGATAGTACTTGTTCAGATGGGCCACCACCGCCAGCTGTTCCAAGGTGAGGGCCTCTTTGAAATGGTTGTCGATGTACCGGCGCACCAGGGCGCACTCTCGGCTGGACTTCTGCTCCGCCGGGACGGGAAAGAGCACGGACTGAAACTGCCGTGTCATCAGGATCAGCAAGATGCGCAGCAGGCTTTGGCACAGGGCGGCGCTGCCGCTCAGGCCGGTGGAGACCTCGTGCAGCATAAGCTCCAGGCAGGCGGACGTCTGCCGCTGCTGGGCAAACCCGTGCAGCAGCACATATCCGCCGGCGGACGCGTGCAGCTCCAGCCCGTCCACCCCCAGAACCACATACTGCAGAGGATCGGCCGGCTGGCTATACTCGGTATGGGGCACGCCCGGATCGACGGTGACCAGGTCCCCCGCCACAAGGGGGACCGTGCCCTGCTGCAGCTGAAGCGAGCCGCTGCCGCCGGTGACGAAGAACATCTCCGCACAGGCGTGGATGTGCTGGGAACAGTCCCACTCGGGGCTGTACTGGGCGCGGGTCACATACAACAGTCGCGCTCCGTCCAGGCCGGGGACCGGCTCCTCCGGAGGTAGGGCGTATTGACGGGTGCTCACGGCTGCCGCCTCCTTTCGCGCGCGCTGCTCCTGTGGGGGACATTATACGTTTTTTCCCGCCGCTTTGCAATATGGCCGTCCCTGGCCGGCCTGGACCGGGTGGATGTCTTTTGCATAGCAAATTATTAAATTTCAACGAAATGGACGCATATATACCAGAGATGATTAAGTAAAAATATATAGAAATAGCAATTAATATAAAGACAAGAACAATATTTTTATTGTATTCGCCGGACAAAGGTATATACTGGGACCAGAACAGTTGGAAGCAAGTTTTACGGAACGAAAAATCAAATTTTTTAAGGAGGAATCATCCATGAAGAAGCTTCTCAGCATGATCCTCGCGCTGGTCATGGTCCTGTCCCTGGGTGCCTTTGCCCTGGCGGACGACGGCACGGAGATCACCTTCTGGTCCATGTGGAACGAGGGCGAGCCCCAGGCAAACGTCATCGCCGAGGCCGCCGCGGCCTATGAGGCCGAGACCGGCGTACACGTGAACATCGAGTGGAAGGGCCGCGACATCAACACCCTTCTGTCCGCCGCTCTGGAGGCGGGCGAGTCCTTCGACATCTTCGAGGACGACTACAACCGCATCGGCCAGGTCTACACCGACTACACCTATGATCTGACCGACATGGCCGAGGCCGCCGGATACGAGGGCTACGCCTGCTTCAACGATCAGGCCATCGCCTGGGCGGGCTATCTGAACTCCATCACCGAGCAGCCCCAGGTCGGCGGCGTGTTCTACAACAAGGACGCCTTCGCCGAGGCCGGCATCGAGGCCGAGCCCACCACCTGGGCGGAGTTCCTGGACGTGTGCGCCAAGCTGAAGGACGCGGGCATCGCGCCTCTGGCTCAGGACGGCGCTTACACCAACTTCTCCTTCTACTATCACCTGGTCCGCTACCTGGGCGAGGACGGCATCGCCGAGCTGCGTGACAACGGCGGCTGGGCCGACAGCGAGGGCGCCGTGCAGGCCGCTCAGGACATCATCGACCTGGTCAACGCCGGCTACCTGGCCGAGGGCGCTCCCGACGAGTATCCCTCCAGCCAGACTAAGGTGGGCCTGGGCACTGCCGCCATGGTGGTGTGTGCCAACTACGTGACCGCCGAGGTCAACGCCGCGGTGGGCGAGGAGGTCAACTGGGGCCTGTTCAACTATCCCGCCGTTGACGGCGGCGCGGAGCCCACTGCCGCTTACGCTGGTGCCAACTCCCTGGCCATCACCTCCTACAGTGAGCATCCCCAGGAAGCCTTTGACTTCATCATGTTCCTGGTCACCGGCGAGTGGGATCAGACCATGGCCGACACGGCCGCGCAGATCCCCGCCGACCCCAACAACACCGCTCCCGCGTCTCTGACCGGCACGGTGGAGACCCTGAAGGCTGCCGACAAGCCCATGACCTGGTGTGGCTCTCTGAACACCCACCCCGCCTGGGGCGACATGAAGACCATGTTCACGGAGCTGTTCGAGGGCAAGTATGAGACGGGCGCTGACTTCTGCGCCGCCATGGACGCTCTGTATTGATCCCTGACTGAGACAGGCGGCACTTCGGTGCCGCCTGTTTTTTGATACCGGCCGGCCTTGGGCCGGGCCAACTTCCGGCGAGAGAGGTGAACCCTTTATGAAAAAGAACCGGGCCCTGATCTTTTTCTTCATCGCCCCCACGGTGATCTGCCTGTTTCTGATGTATGTCTATCCCGTACTGCGCACGGTAGCCATGAGCTTTTTCCGGGTGGAGAGCGTGACGGCGGACGTGGGCGTGTGGAGCTTCAACGGCGTGGACAACTACGTCAAGATCTTCCACAACGCCAGCTTCATCACGTCCCTGAAAAACTTCCTGGCCATCTGGATCGTAGGCGGTGTGATCACCTTGGCTCTGTCGCTGCTGATCGCAGTGATCCTGACCAGCAAGATCCGCTTTCAAGGCTTTTTCCGGGCGGCCATCTATCTGCCCAACATCATCAGCGCCGTGGCCCTGGCCACCATGTGGGTGCAGTACATATTCAACTACGACTACGGTCTGCTGAACCAGCTGGTCACCTTCCTTGGCTTCGATAAAGTCCGCTGGCTGGGCACGGACGCCAAGCTGTGGGCCATGATCGCCGCTTTCATCTACGGCAGCATCGGCTACTACATGCTCATCTACATCAGTGGCATCGAGGGCATCCCCACGGACCTGTACGAGGCGGCCACCATCGACGGGGCCAGCAAGTCAATCCAGTTTTTCCGCATCACCCTGCCCCTTTTGAAGGGCATCGTCAAGACCACCATCACCTTCTGGACCATCAACGCCGCCACCTTCTATCTGTGGTCGAAGCTGTTCAGCCCGGTCCAGACGGAGGGCTCCACCATCGTGCCGGTCATATACCTCTATGACACTGTGTTCGGCGGCAAGGGCGTGGTGGAGCGTGACGCCGGTGCCGGCGCGGCGGTGGGCGTGGTGCTGACGGTCATTATTATCATCGTGTACGTGATCACCGAGAAGCTGCTAAAAAGCAACGATCTGGAGTACTGACAGGAGGGGGAGACGATGGAAAAGACAAAACGCAAATTCGACTGGAAGCGCGAGCTGAAGATGCTTCCCGGCTACCTGGTGGTGATCGCCTATGTGGGCTTTCTGGTGGTTATGCTCAGCTGGATATTCGGCGCCAGCCTGTCCACCTCCCGGGAGATCATGACGGGGTCGGTGCTGAAATTCGCCAGCGGCTTTCATTGGGACAACTATATCACCGCCTGGAAGACCCAGAACGTATCCATATTTTTCGGAAACTCCCTTCTGTACGCTGTGATCTCCTGCGCGGGGGTGCTGCTGATTGCGGCCCCGGCGGCCTATGTGCTCAGCCGCTGGAATTTCCGGGGCAGCCGGACCATCCGCATCGCCCTGGTCATCGCCATGAGCGTGCCGGCCATCATGATCATCATGCCCCTGTACTCGCTGGCGGTGAAGTGGGGCATCAAGGGCCGCATCCTGCTCATCGCCCTGTATATCTTCATGCGGGTGCCCTATACGGCCATCTACATGCTGGACTTTTTTGCCACGCTGAGCCACGACTATGAGGAGGCCGCGGCCATCGACGGCTGTTCGGCCAACCGGACCTTCTGGGTCATCATGCTGCCGCTGATCCAGCCGGCCATTATCACGGTGACCATCTTCAACTTCCTGAGCGTGTGGAACGAATTTTTCATGGCGCTGATCTTCACCACCGGCAAGGAGATGACCCCCGTGGGCGTGGGGCTTTTGCAGATCGTCAACTCCATGAAGTATTCCGGCAATTACGGAGGGCTGTTCGCGGCGGTGATCATCGTGTTCCTGCCCACGTTCCTGCTGTACCTGTTCATGAGCCGCCGCATCATCTCCGGCGTCACCGCCGGCGGTGTGAAGGGCTGAGAAAACCATATCCCACAAAGGAAACATACCGATGACGAACGATAAAGGCCGCGTGACCATACCCACCGACGAGGATGTGGTCCGGCGCACCCTGGAGATCATGGACCGCTGGGGCGCGGACGCCGTCCGGGACTGCGACGGCACAGATTTTCCCGCCGAACTGCGGGACATCGACGCCAGGATCTATTCCACCTACTACACCACCCGCAAGGACAACGCCTGGGCCCGGGCCAATCCCGACGAGGTGCAGCAGTGCTATATCATGACGGGCTTTCACACCGCCGGGGAGGGGCCTTTGTCCATCCGGCTCATGCAGGGCGTGAGCCCCGAGCTGATGGCCGTCAACGACCGGGACGACATCCGCCGCTGGTGGGAGGTCATGGATCGGTCCACGGGGGAGCCCCTGCCGCCGGACCGGTGGCGCTATGAGCCGGAGAGCGGCTGCGTGGTGATCGACGCACCGGAGAGCTTTCACGACTACACGGTGAGCTTTCTGGCCTATCTCATCTGGGACCCGGTGCATATGTACAACGCCGTCACCAACGGCTGGAAGGACTTTGAACACCAGATCACCTTCGACGTACGCCAGCCCAAGACCCACGCCTATTCCCTGGACCGGCTGCGCAAATTCATCGCCGACCACCCTTACGTGGACGTGATCCGCTACACCACGTTCTTCCACCAGTTCACCCTGGTCTTCGACGAGCTGAAGCGGGAGAAGTACGTGGACTGGTACGGCTATTCCGCCTCCGTGAGCCCCTATATCCTGGAGAGATTTGAAAAGGAAGTCGGCTATCCTTTCCGGCCTGAGTACATCATCGACCAGGGGTACTACAACAACCAGTACCGTGTCCCAAGCAAGCAGTACAAGGATTTCATGGCCTTCCAGCGCCGGGAGGTGGCGGCGCTTGCCAAAGAATTCGTGGATATCACCCATGAATACGGCAAGGAAGCCATGATGTTTCTGGGGGACCACTGGATCGGCACGGAGCCCTACATGGACGAATTCGCCTCCATCGGTCTGGACGCGGTGGTGGGCAGCGTGGGCAACGGCTCCACGCTGCGGCTGATCTCCGACATCCCGGGCGTGAAATACACCGAGGGCCGGTTTTTGCCCTACTTCTTCCCGGACACCTTCCACCCCGGCGGCGACCCGGTCCGGGAGGCGAAGGAGAACTGGGTCACCGCCCGCCGGGCCATATTGCGCAAGCCCATCGACCGGATCGGTTACGGGGGCTATCTGAAGCTGGCATGCCAGTTTCCGGAATTCATCGACTATGTACAGAGCGTGTGCGACGAGTTTCGCCGGCTCTATGACAGCATGGGCAAGGGAAGCGCAAAGCCCTGGTGCGTCAAGACCGTGGCGGTGCTCAACTGCTGGGGCAAGGCCCGGTCCTGGGGCTGCCATATGGTCCATCACGCCCTGTATCAAAAGCAGAACTACTCCTATGCCGGTGTCATAGAGGCCCTTGCCGGGGCGCCCTACGACGTGCGGTTCATCAGCTTTGACGACATCCTGGCGGACCCGGCGGCGCTGGATGGGGTGGACGTGCTTATCAACGTGGGCGACGGCGACACGGCTCACACCGGCGGCGCCGTGTGGGAGGACGCGCGTATCTCCGCCGCCGTGAAGAGATTCGTCGCCAATGGCGGCGGGCTGATCGGCGTGGGAGAGCCCGCCGGCCACCAGTACCAGGGCCGGTATTTGCAGCTGGCCGGGGTGCTGGGCGTGGAGAAGGAGACGGGCTTCACCCTGAACTACGACAAGTACAACTGGGACGAGCATCTGGACCACTTCATCCTGGCGGACGCTGAGGGCCCCGTGGACTTCGGCGAGGGCAAAAAGAGCATCTATGCGCTCCCCGGCACAGAGGTCCTGGTCCAGCGGGACAGGGAGGTACAGCTGGCGGTAAACGATTTTGGAAAGGGCCGGGCTGTGTATGTCTCCGGACTTCCGTATTCGGCCCAGAACGCCCGGCTTTTGCACCGGGCGGTGCTGTGGAGCAGCCACGGGGAGGACCTTTTGAAAAAGTGGGCTTCCGACAACGTGAACGTGGAGGTCCACGCCTACCCGGCCAGCGGCCGCTGGTGCGCGGTGAACAACACCTATGAGCCCCAGCGGACCACCGTCTGGACCGACGCTGCCTCGTTCCCCCTGGACCTGGCCGCCAACGAGATCAGGTGGTTCGACATGTGAGCCGGCAGGAGAGGGAAAACGCCATGGGAGATGTCACGTTTCTGGTCAAGCCGGCCTCCGGCCTGTGCGACATGCGGTGCCGGTACTGCTTTTATGAGGATGTGTCCGCCAGCCGGGCCCAAAAGAGCCTGGGGCTCATGGACGCGGAGACGGCGGACGCCCTGATCCGGGCTGGTCTTTCCTATGCGGGCCCCGGGGGCCATGTCCACTTTCTCTTTCAGGGGGGCGAGCCCACCCTGGCGGGCCTGGACTTCTTCCGCTCCTTTGTCCGGGCTGCTCGGGAACAGTGTCCCGCCGGGGCGGATGTTTCCTTCGCTATCCAGACCAACGGCCGATCCCTGGACGGGGATTGGGCCCGGTTTTTCCAAAAGAACGGATTTTTGACCGGCCTTTCCCTGGACGGGACCAAGACGCTCCACGACCGATACCGCCGGGACGCCGGCGGGAACGGGACCTGGGGCCGGACGGTCCGGGCGTTGGCGCTGTTGACGGAGGCGGGCGTGGAGACGAATCTGCTGTGCGTGGTCACCGGCGATGCCGCCAAGGCCCCCAGGCAGGTCTGGCAGTCCCTGCGAAAGCTGGGGGACCACCCCCTGCAGTTCATCCCCTGTCTGGACCCGCTGGACGCGTCCCGGGGCGGCATGGCCTGGTCTCTGACGCCGGCGGCCTACGGCGGGTTTTTGAAGGGTATTTTTGACTGCTGGTTCGAGGAGCTGTCCCGGGGCACGTACGTCAGTGTGCGATTTTTCGACGACCTTCTGCGCCTCATGGCGGGCATGGCCCCCGGCTCATGTGCCGTCTCCGGCCGGTGCGGCGGGTATCTGGCGGTGGAGGCGGACGGCAGCCTCTATCCCTGCGATTTTTACGTGCTGGACCAGTGGCGCATCGGCAATATCCGCTCCATGACTGTGGCCCAGGCCCTGGCCTCGCCGGGGATGAAACGGTTTTTAGCCGAGGGCGCCCGGCGTCCCGCCGCCTGCGGCGGATGCCCTTATGAGCCCCTGTGCCGGGGCGGCTGCCGCCGGGACTTTACGGAGGGTCCCGCCGGGCCTGAGAACTATTTCTGCCCCGCCATGAAGGACTTTTTCCCCTACGTCCTGCCCAGGCTGCAAGCCGCGGCCCGGATGCTGTTCCGATAAGATGTGCGCAAAAGCGCCTCCCATTAGGGAGGCGTTTTTGCGCGTTTTACAGTGTTCGTATCGTCCGACCCACATAGATTTTGGGCTTCATCACATAGGAGTAGCCCTTATCCTCGCAGTCCTGCCGGTCGATCATGCGGAGCAGCCGCGTGACCACCTGCCGGCCCATCTCATAGCCCTGGTAAACCGAGCAGGTGACGCCCGCTGTCTCCCAATCCGGGCCGGAGTAATCAAAGCAGACCAGCGAGCAGTCCTCCGGCACCCGCCGGCCCATCCGCTCCAAAGCTTTTCGGACCAGCCGGTAGATGATGGCGTTGCAGCACACCACCGCCGTGCACCGGGGGATTCCCTTCAAAAACCGCTCGATGGCGCGCACAAAGCTCTCGTCATGGGCCTCGTTGGAGATGCACCACTTGATGTAGTCGTCCTGATACTCCATGCCGCTGCGCTGTAAGGCCGCGATGGTTCCCTGGAATTTCTCGATGCTCTGGTAGTTGTCATAGACGAAGATGCCCGCGATGTGCCGGTGGCCGGCTGCGATCAGCAGGTCTATGAGCTCGTCGGCACATTGCCGGTCGTTGACGATGACCCGGGGATAGCGGAGGTTTTTGTAGTAGTTGTTGTAAAACACCACCGGGACACGCCGCCGGTATAGCTCCTGATAGCAGTCCAGGTTGGGGTTGAGAAGGCTTGCTTTCACCCCGTCCACGATGAAGCCGCTGAAATTCTGGTGGACCACCGTCTGCAGGCACCGGCGCTCGTTGGAAAACTTGTTGTCCGTGAGAAATACGCTCAGATCCGCCTGACTCTCCGCCAGCACGCTTCGGACCCCGTCGATGAGGGCGGAGTTGGCGTCGGCGTCCTGGCCTTGAAGGATGAGTCCGATATGGCGCGGGGCGCTGCCGGCGCTCATCTCCCGGGACAGGGCCAGCTCCTTATTGAAATAGGTGCCGCTGCCCCGGACCTTGTAGATGACCCCGTCCCGTACCAGCCGGTCAAAGGCCGCCCGCACCGTCTCCCGGCTGACCGAGAGACGGCGCCGCAGGGCGTTTTCCGAGGGCAGCTTCTGGCTGCCGGCGAACTTGTTCTCGTCGATGTAGGCCAGCAGCCAGCGGTAGACCTGCTCGGTCTTTTTCTCGGGAGCCATGGCTGTCAGTCGGTGATGACGGGCCGGACGCCCTCCGCCCTTTCGATCCATGCCAGCAGCTTTTCCCGCAGCATGGCCTTAGCCCCGGCATAGGCCGGGTCGGCCACCACGTTATTGAGCTGCCAGGGGTCCGCCTTCATGTCGTACAAAAAGTCGTCGGCGTAGGTGTCCGCCGCGGCGGCCTCGCCGCCGTTGACCCCGGGGGCGTAGACGGAATAGAGCCACTCCGGCGTGCGCACGCACCGGCCCACCCGGCTCTCGGAGATCTGGGCGAACACCTCATTGGGCCGGTCCGGGTCCTTGTGTTCCACCACGTCCAGCAGATTCTCGCCGATCATGGCGTCGCCCACGTCCACCCCGGCGATAGCCAAAATGGTCTTGGGCAGACTCTCGGTGCTGACCAGCTCCCGGACCGCCTTGCCACCCTTGTAGGGGCCGCCGGCGATGACCAGAGGAACATGCAGGCACCCGTCGTGGCAGGAGCGCTTGTAGTCGTCGTAGCCGTTGAGATGCTCGTCCCGGTTGCGGGTCATGAAGTGGGAGCCGTGGTCGGAGGCGAAGATGATGACCGTGTTGTCGTACAGCCCCTCCTTTTTCAGCCGGTCGATGAGCCGGCCCAGGTTCTCGTCCAGGGCGGCGCACTGGCCCAGATAGTCCGGGTACTCCTCCGCCGCGTTGCCCTTGAGCACCTCCAGATCGTGGGGCAGGACAAAGTCTTTGAACTTCTCCTTGGACCCCTCGGGCCCCTCGTAGTGCTTGTGGTCGTTCTGGTGGTGGGGCTCGATCTGGGAGATGGTCATGAAGAAGGGCTTTTTCCGATCATAGGTGTCGAAGAATTCCAGGGCCATGTCGTTGATGCAGTCGGCCCGGTAGCCCTTGAAGTCGATCTTGTTGTCGTTCTCGTCAAAGACGAAGCCGTCGTAGCCGTGGGAGGTGAATTCCAGCACGTCGGCGGTCCGCCAGTAGCCTGTGTAGCCGCCCCGCAGCTCCCGGGGGATGGCGGTGACGGTGTGGTCGATGACCGGGGGCTTTTCCAGCTCCCCGTCGCTGGCCAGGTGCCACTTGCCGATGTAGGCGGTCTCGTAGCCGGCCTCCTCTATGTACTGGCCCAGGGTCTTGACGTCGGGCGGCAGCATGATGTTGTTGCGAAAGCACCCGGTCTCTGTGGGATACCGGCCGGTCTGAAACAGCGCCCGGCAGGGGCCGCACACAGGCTGGGGGGAGAAAGCGTTGGGGAATTTGACTCCCTCGGCCGCCAGCTTATCCAGGTTGGGCGTGATGGGAAGGGGCTGACCGAAGCAGCCGCAGGTGTCCCAGCGCTGCTGGTCGGTGAAGTAGAATACGATATTGTAAGGCATGTCATTCCTCCTTGGTGACAGGCTCCGCCTGGGGCTTTTTCTCCTTGACTTTGCCGCGAAGGATGGTGAATACCGCCACCGCGATCAGAGCGATGAAGATCCAGCAGTACACGCTGCTGACGAAGATCTTCGGGCTGCCGTTGGAGATCAGCAGGGCCCGGCGGAAGTTGGTCTCGGTCATCTTGCCCAGCACCAGCCCCAGCAGGATTGGTACCGGGGGCATATCCAGCTTTCGCAGCAGCCACGCCAGCACGCAGAACACCAGCGCCACCGCCACGTCGAAGTAGTTCTTGTTCACTGAGTAGGCTCCGGCGAAGCAGAAGATGACGATGATGGGAGTCAGTATCTCCTGGGGGATGGAGACCACCTTGGCGAACAGAGGGGTCAGTATCTTGCCCTGGAGCAGCATGAAGATGTTCACCAGGATCAGGCCCAGCATGATGGCGTACATGATGTCGCCCTGGGTGGTAAACAGGGAGAGGCCGGGGTTCAGGCCGTTGATCATCAGCGCGGACAGCATGATGGCAACCGTGCCGTCGCCGGGGATGCCCAGAGTCAGCAGGGGGATCAGGGTGGCGCCGGTGACGGCGTTGTTGGCGGACTCCGCCGCCGCCACGCCCTCCACGGAGCCGTGACCGAACTCCTCCTTGTGCTTGGACATGTTCCGGGCCTGGCTGTAGCTGAACCAGGACGCCTCGGAGGCGCCGGTACCAGGGATGATGCCCACGATCACGCCAATGAGCGAGCCCAGGAGCGTGGGCCGGGCCATGCGCTTGTACTCGGCCTTGGTGATGAGGCCGTTGTCGTGCATCTTGGAGGTGTCCATGTGCAGCTCCTCGGGCTTTTTCTCCGCCCGGCTGACGATCTCCACCAGGGCAAACAGGCCGATCAGGCACACGGCCAGGTCCAGCCCCAGATACAGCCGGCCCACGCCGAAGGTGAATCGGTCATAGCTGGTCATGGGGTCGGAGCCGATGCAGGAGATGAGAAGGCCCAGGCAAGCGGCGATGATGCCCCGGATCATGCTCTTGCCGGACACGCCGGCGATGATGGTCAGGCCGAACACGCACACCATGAAGCACTCCGGCGTACCCAGCTGGGCGGCGAATTTCGCCACCTGGGGGCCCAGAAACAGCAGGGCCAGGGCGGAGAAGACGCCGCCGAAGGTGGAGGCGTACAGGGCGATCTTCAGCGCCGCCTTGGTGCGCCCCTGTTTGGACAGAGGATGGCCGTCCAGCATGGTGGCGGCGGCGTGGGGCGTGCCCGGGGTGTTGATCAGGATGGCGGACACGCTTCCTCCGTAGCCGCCGGCGCAGTAGATGCCCAGCAGGAACATCATACCGGGGATGGCGGACATGGAGTAGGTGACCGGCAGAAACAGGATGACGCATAAGATGACGGTCAGACCGGGGATGGCGGCGAACACTGCGCCGATGAACACGCCGATGTTGATCCAGAGGATGTTCTGCAGCGTGAACAGCAGCCCGCTGGCCGGGATGATATGTTGCAGCATAGCTTTTTCCAGCCTCCTTTAAAAGCGCACGTTCAGCAAGAAGCGGAACGCGGCCCAGATGCCCACGGCCATGCCTACGGTGATGACGTAGTAGCTGGGCTTTTTGCACCGGAAGTAAATGAGGAACGCCAGCGCGCAGAACACCGCCCCCACCACGAACAGGTCCGTCCACTTTGCCAGCAGATAGCTGATGATCAGGATAGCCAGGATGATCAGGGCCTTGATCTCCACCAGCAGATTGACGGTCTTATATTCCAGCGGCTGCTTTTTGGCGATCTTATAGATCTCCTTGCCCACCAGCAGCGCGCAGCAGAACATCATCAGCACCATCAGCAGCCGGGGGAACGCCCGGCCATTGACCACGTCGCGTTCCGAAATGGCCACCTGCTGGGGCATGATCAGCAGAACGACGCCCCCCAGCAGGAAAAACAGGATCCCCACCGTCAGGTCCACCGGGATGCGGATCTCCTTCGTCTGGAGCCTGGCGCCGAGCTTGTCGAGCTTGTCTTTCACGGTATGACCTCCCTTCGGGAAAGACAAGGGGGAATGGGCCCGTTTGCCCATTCCCCCCGCGATAGTTTATACGAATGGGAGCGAGAGCGATCCGATAACGCCCGCCCTTATTCGGGCTGAACGATGTCGATGTACTCCTCCACGATGCCCTTCACGTTGGCAACGTGCTCCTCCACGGCCTCCACGTCCATGGTGTCCACTTCCAGGAGCATGGTGTCGTGCAGCCACTCCACCACTTCCTCGTCGGCCAGGATGTCGTCATACAGGGCCTTCAGCTCGGCGACCTTCTCCTCGTCGGTGCCGGCGGGGGCCATGATGAAGCAGCGGTTGCGGAAGTAGGGATAGCCATACTCGCCCACGCCCTCGACGCCGGCGAAGGGGCCGTTCTCGATGGCGCCCTCGTCAAAGGCGCAGACCACGGTGACACCGCCCTGGTTGTAGGTCTCCAGGATCTGGGACTGGTGGCTGACGGCGAAGTCGGTCTCGCCACGGGAGACGGCCTGAGCGGCCTCGGCGGCGGACTGATAGGGGACCAGCTTCAGGGCGTCGCCGGCCTCCATGGAGCCAAACAGGGCCGCGGCCAGGAAGGCCTCGGAGCCGGTGGCGCCGTTGGTGGCGACGGTGATCTCATCGGCCTCGGCCACATAGGCCTGCAGGTCCTCGATGTTGTTGATCTCCAGTTTGGCGTCGGCGGACAGCACGAACACGGAGGAGTACAGGTTCTCCACAAACGCGAAGTCCTCATAGCCGAACTGCATCTTGGCCGGGTCCATGGTGGCGGTGATGGACAGCAGACCCTCGCCCACGAACACCAGACCGGGGTCGCCGGCCTCGTTGTCCAGGACCCAGGTGTTGACGGTGGCGGCGTCGCCCTTGATAGCCTCGGCCACCAGGGTGATGTCCTCGGAGTACTCGGTGCTCAGGGAGGCGGCCTTCTGGCTGACCAGGCTGGCCACGCCGTCAGGGGCCCAGGGGCAGGTGACGGTCCAGGTCTCGGCGGCCAGGGCCGTGGTGCTGAGAGCGCAGCTCATGACCATGACCAGCGCCAGCAGCAGACAGATGCGACGGAACGTGTGTTTTTTCATCGTAGTCTCTCCTTCATAAAATGTTGGTTTTTCCGATTCCGGTTGGCTTCGTATGCTTCTTGGGGCCACTATACCATCCGCTCTTCCCGCAATTCAATAACTTTTTGCAGAAAAAACGAAAAGTTGTCCGGTGCCTGTGCATTTCACAACAACTTGTATTGAAAAATCGTCGTATTTTGTGTAAATCGCAACACACGTCACACGAATGGCGGATGAACCGGGCCGGCGTCAGGCTCCCAGACAGCGCCAGGCGTTATAGACGCTGATAGCGATGATGACGGCCATGAGGGCGGTGAAGAGCTTATCCACGGCCCGCTCGTCCAGGTGTTTGTTGATCTTCCGCCCGGCCATGCCGCCGCCGATGCCCCCCAGCACCATCAGCGCCAGGGTGTGCGGGGTGAAGACTGGCACGGTGTGGGTGACCAGGGTAGCCAGCAGACTGGTGATCTGGCTGAACAGGATGATGTACAGACTGTTGGCCGCGGCGGTCTTGGTGTCCATGCTGAAGAAGTAGAACAGCACCACCAGGTTGATGGGGCCGCCGCCGATGCCCAGGAAGCTGCTCATGATCCCCAGCACCAGGCCGATGACCAGGCACAGGGCCGTGCTGTCGAGCTTTTTCGTCCGGATGCGGGCCTTTTTCAGGGTGTAGACCAGCGTCATAAGGGTGATGACCGCCAGGCAGACGGCCTGGACGCCGCCCACCATGTCCGGGTCCGGCGCGGTGTCGCGCAGGGCGGTGAACAGCTGCTTGCCCGCCACGCCGCCCAGGGCGGCGCCGATGGCCAGGGGCGTGCCGGTGTGCAGGTCGATGGTCTTCTCGCCCGCCGCCATGGACCGGCCCACGGAGTAAAAGCTCATGGCCAGCACCGTGCAGCCGGACAGAAAGCTGATGGTGGACACGCTGGCCCAGCCGAACAGGTCCAGTACCGGCTTGATGATGACCCCGCCGCCGATGCCGCAGATGGCCCCCACGATGGAGGCCAGAAAGCTGACCGCGAAAAACAGCAGCGATTGAACGATCGTCATGTGGTATCCTCTCTTTTCCCGGGGAAGGCGGTGGGATGGATTTCCAGCAAATTGGTAATTTTACGCTATTATACCATGTAGACGGCGGATTTACAAGGAGTATTTGTGCTTTTTTAACGAATTGTTACGTTGGCGTACAGCTTATGACCGGTATCTGTTCGCCTGTGTGTCCTTTTTGTGGCCCAGGAGGAAGGCGGAGCTGCCGGAAAATTACTTCGTCCTGACGCTGGGACTGCCCGGTCCGCTCCAGTCGGAGCGGGTGGCGGCGAAAACGGAGGCCTATCCCGACCGGTGGACTACCCACATCGTGCTCAGCCGGGAGAGCGACCTGGACGGGGAGTTGTTCGGCTGGGTGGAGCGGGCGCACCAGTTTGCCCAGAGAAAATGACCCCCGAGAGAAAGGAGAAAACACCATGATCGATCTGGCCCAATGGGAGTGGACGAGGCAGCCGGCGTCGTATACCGTCGCCGACGGGCGGCCATCGTGTCCACCATCGGCTCGTTCCCCGTGTGGGAGGCGGCCAACGTGTGGATACAGGAGTTTCCCGCCATCCGGGCCAAGGAGCGGGCCGTGTCGTTTTGAAGCGGTCCGAGCTGGTCATCGAGGACGCGGACTGAGCGCGGGAAAGGAGACGCCTGCCGTGAAGCGTACAAAGCTCCGGGACCGGGACATGCCGGACTATACGCGGGGCGAGGAAAACTTCAACATGATCTCCCACATCTGCCGCAGCTGGTTTTTAAGGCGACAGATGTACATGGAGGTTTCCTTTTTCATTGCATAATATTCCCGCAGGATGGCCTTCATGGCGGCAACAT
>CANRBG010000012.1 GCA_947628805.1 uncultured Oscillospiraceae bacterium
TTGGTCTCGTCAACTCAACCTTAACACAGGCTATCCCTATTCGCTATCTTTTTCTTCTCCTGTCACTCATCATTGTATATCCTACATGAGTGGGAAGTTCCCGGCCGGCCGGTACGGCGTTTGGGCTTGACAAGGGGTCGATGCGTCTATAAAATAGATAAGCTAGTTTTTATACGAGAGAGGTCACGGTCATGGCAAAAAATAACCAGGTGACGCAGATCACCTCCATGGATCAGGACTTCGCCCAGTGGTACACCGACGTGTGCACCAAGGCGGAGCTGGTGGATTATTCCGGCGTGAAGGGCCTTTTTATCCTGCGGCCTTACGGCTACGCCATTTGGGAGAATATCATGGGCTTCCTGGATAAAAAATTCAAGGAGACCGGCCACCAAAACGTGTCCATGCCCATGCTGATCCCCGAGAGCCTGCTGCAGCGGGAAAAGGACCACGTGGAGGGCTTCGCCCCCGAGTGCGCCTGGGTCACCATGGGCGGAAGCGAGCAGCTGCCCGAGCGGCTGTGCGTCCGGCCCACCAGCGAGACGCTTTTTTGCGACCACTGGAAGAATGTGCTCCACTCCTGGCGCGATCTGCCCATGCTCTATAACCAGTGGTGCAGCGTCATGCGCTGGGAAAAGACCACCCGGCCCTTCCTGCGGGGCCGCGAGTTCCTCTGGCAAGAGGGCCACACCCTCCACGCCACCGAGGCCGAGGCCCGGGAAGAGACATTGCGGATGCTGGAGATCTACGCCGACTGCTGCGAAAATTACCTGGCCATGCCTGTGATCCGGGGCAACAAGACCGAAAAGGAAAAGTTCGCCGGGGCGGTCAACACCTATACAATCGAGTGCATGATGCACGACCACAAGGCCCTCCAATCCGGCACCAGCCACTACTTCGGAGACGGCTTTGCCCGGGCCTTTGACATCACGTTCCAGGACAAGAACAATCAGGCCTCCTACCCCCACCAGACCAGCTGGGGTCTGTCCACCCGGACCATCGGCGGGCTCATCATGACCCACGGCGATGACCGGGGACTGGTGCTGCCCCCCCGGGTGGCACCCATCCAGGTGATCGTGCTGCCTATCGCCGCCCATAAGCCCGGCGTCACCGAGGCCGCCGAGAAGATCGTGGACCGGCTCAAAGCCGCCGGCATCCGGGCCAAGGGCGATTTCTCCGACAACAGCCCCGGCTGGAAGTACTCCGAGTACGAGATGAAGGGCGTGCCCCTGCGCTTGGAGGTGGGTCCCCGGGATCTGGAAAATGACCAGGCCGTGGCCGTCCGGCGGGATACCCTGGAAAAGGTGTTCCTGCCCCTGGCGGAGCTGGAGAGCTCCGTCCCCGCCCTGTTGGAGACCGTACAGCAGGCCCTGTTCGACAGGGCCAAGGCCAACTTGGACAGCCATATCTGGCCCGCCTCTACCGTGGAGGAGGTCAAGGCCAAGGCCATGGACGGCTTCGTCAAGACCATGTGGTGCGGCGATACCGCCTGCGAGGAGAAGATGAAGGAGCTGGCCGGGGTGTCCAGCCGGTGCATCCCCTTTGATCAGGAAGATCTGGGAGATGTGTGCCCCTGCTGCGGGCGGCCCGCCAAGAAGATGGTCATCTGGGGCGTGGCGTACTGAGCCATTTTAGATAATTCCGAAAATGATACAAAATGGAGACGATTTTTACCGTTTTCGGTGATAGAATAGGCACAACGAAAAAAGGAACGAGCCCTGGCGGGAGACCGCCAGGGTCCTTTTTTGCCGTGACGGAGGGGGTGAGCGCAGTTTGGACAGAGCGGAAAGGTGGCTGGAGGACGAGGGGCTGACGCTGCTGGAGGGCTGGGCCAGGGACGGGCTCACCCGGGAGAAGATCGCCGGGCAGATGGGCATCGGGCTCAGCACCTTTTATAAATGGCAGAAAAAGTACCCCCAGATCGCCCAGGCCCTGAAAAAGGGCCGGGAGCTGGTGGACTATCAGGTGGAGCAGGCCCTGCTGGACAAGGCTTTGGGCGGGGACCTGCGGGCCCAGATGTACTGGCTCAACAACCGGCGCAGCGACAAGTGGCAGGAGCACCCCAAGGAAAAGCCGGACGGCAGCGATGAAGGAGTTACGGTGATCGTGGATGTCTGAGGTGCGGCTGTCGGAGCTGCTGGGGCCGGCGTTCCGTGATTTGGCGGGGGACGTGTTCCGCCACGGTCATACCCATTACGACATAGCCGGGGGGCGGGGGTCGCTGAAGTCTTCCGCTGTCAGCCTGATGGTCCCGGCGCTGCTGCTGCAAAACCCCGACGCCCACGCGCTGGTCCTGCGCAAGGTGGGCAATACCCTGCGGGACAGCGTGTTCGCCCAGTACCGGTGGGCGCTGGACATGCTGGGGATGGGGAGCATGTGGGAGGAGCGGACGGCGCCCATGGAGCTCATATTCCGACCCACCGGACAGCGCATCCTGTTTCGGGGCGCGGACGACCCTATGAAGCTCAAATCCATCAAGACCCCGTTCGGCTATATCGCTGTGACCCATTTCGAGGAAAAAGATCAGTTCGCCGGCCGGGATGAAATACGCTCCATCCTCCAGTCCACCATGCGGGGCGGGGAACGGTTCTGGAATTTCGAGAGCTATAACCCGCCGGTCAGCCGGGATCACTGGGCCAACCAAGACGCCGCCCGGGACCGGCCGGACCGGCTGTGCCACAAGAGCACATACCTTGACGCGCCGCGCCCCTGGCTGGGCGAGGCGTTTTTCGTGGAGGCGGAGCGGCTCAAAGCCGCCGATCCCAGGGCCTATGAGCACGAGTATCTGGGCGTGCCCACCGGCACGGGTGGGAACGTGTTCCAGCGGGTGGAGGTGCGGACCATCACCGACGGGGAGGTCCGACGGATGGACCGTATTTTCCAGGGGGTGGACTGGGGCTGGTACCCGGATAAGTTCGCCTTCCTGCGGACCGGGTACGAGCCGGCTCAGGAGCGGATATACCTGCTGGATGAATATTATGTTAACCAAACGAGCAACCGGGACACGGCCTGGTGGGCGCTGGAACGGGGCTATGGGGATTATCCCATCGTGTGCGACAGCGCCGAGCCCAAGAGCGTGGCCGACTGGCGGGAGATGGGGCTGCCGGCCCGGGGCGCGGTGAAAGGGCCCGGCAGCGTGGAGTACGGCTTTAAGTGGCTCCAGTCGAGGACCATCGTCATCGACCCGACCCGGACGCCGGGGGCCTGGCGGGAGATCACGGGATATGAGTATGAGCGCGACGGTCAGGGCCGGGTGGTGAGCGGGTACCCGGATCGGGACGACCACGCCATCAGCGCCCTGCGCTACGCCTACGAGGCGATGTTTTTGCGCAGAGGTTCCAAAGCATGATGAAAAGGAGAGAACAGACTATGTTGCTGGCAGACAGAGCGCGGGAGCAGTTCGGCGTGGAGCGGGCACCCGCCTGGGAGACGGAGAGACTGCTGCGCCGGTGCGCGCAGATCTACCGGGGCCGGCCCGACTGGCTGGACCCGGACCCGGACAATACCATTCGGACGGTCGATTTCGCGAAGAGCGTTTGCTCGGAGACGGCCAGGCTCGCCACCCTGGCCGTGGGCGTGGCCATAAGCGGATCGCCCCGGGCGGTGTGGCTTCAGGAACAGATCGACAGAGCCTATTATTCCCTGCGCCACTGGGTGGAGTACGGCTGCGCCTTTGGCACTGTTATACTCAAGCCCAACGGGGAGGGGATCGACCTGGTGACGCCGGACCGGTTTTTGATCACCGACTGGGCCGACGGTACGGTCCGGGGCGCGGTGTTCCAGAGCGGCCGGTACGATCCGGAGCGGGGTAAGTATTATACCCGCCTGGAATATCACCGTTTTTTGGCCGACGGAAGGTACGCCATATCCAACCGGTGCTATGCGGGCAGGACGGCCCAGGACCGGGGCAAGGCCGTCCCCATCGAGGCCACGCCCTGGGCGGGGCTGGCCGGGGACGTGATCGCCGAGAACGTGGACCGGCCCCTGTTCGGGGTGCTGCGTACGCCCCAGGCTAACCATCTGGAGCCGGACTCGCCTATGGGCATGCCCATCTTTGCCGGGGCGCTGGAGGAGCTGCGGGACCTGGACGTGGCCTACAGCCGCAACGCGGCGGAGATCTATGACAGCCGCCGTCTGGCCCTGCTGGACGACCGGCTCACCGAGCAGGCCGGCGCGCCTGTGGCCGCCGGCAGGCGGCTGAAGCTGCCCCGGTTCATCAAAAAGGCCTTCGGCTCCGGCCCGTCGGAGTATTACCAGGAGATCGACCCGGCCCTCCATACCGAGGTCCGGCTGGCGGGCATCAACGCCCTGCTGGGCCAGATCGGGTTCAAGTGCGGTTTTTCCAACGGCTACTTCGTCTTTAACCAGCGCAGCGGCATGATGACCGCTACCCAGGTGGAGGCCGACGACCGGCGGACCGTGCAGCTTATCAAGGATGTGCGGGACAAGCTGGAGACCGCTCTGGACGGGCTCATATACGCCCTGGACCGGTTCGCGGATGCCTACGAGCTGGCTCCGGCGGGGGCGTATCAGGTCACCTATGACTTTGGAGACATCACCTATAACCGGGAGGAGGACCGGGCCCGGTGGTACGGCTACGTGGCCGACGGGCGGGTCCCGTTCCGGTATTACCTGACCAGATTCGAGGGCTTCTCCGATCAGGGGGCCGAGGCTCTGGAAAAGGCCGCGACGGATAAACAGTGACGTCGGCGGTCAACGGATTTGTTATATCGCCGGCTGCCGGGCGAAACGGGCAGACCCGCGTCGGGGGGCCGCACCCTCCGGGAGCCGGAATGGATGCGGACCGGCAAACAGCGTGAGCGGGAGAAAGGAACATATATGAAACGCGAATTTCTGGAGAGTCTGGACCTGGGAGGCGGCGCGAAGCTGCCCAGGGAGGCGGTGGAGGCCATCATGGCCGAGCACGGCAAGGCAAAACAGGCGTTGGAGGGACAGATCGGCACGCTTGCCCGCGAGAGGGATGAATGGAAAGGCCGGGCCGAAAACGCCGAGAGCATCACCAGCAGACTGCCGGAGGGGTTCGACCCGGACGAGTACGCCGCCCGGCAGGCCGCCGGACAGGCGCGTTTCACCGTCAGCATGGCCGGCGGGGGCGACGGCCGGATGAGCCGGGACGAGATCATGGCTATCCGGGACCGGGGCCTCCGCCGGGCCGCTATCGCGCAAAATCTGGATCTGTTTGAAAAGGAGAGTTGATCATGGCAGACGAAAACATCATCGTGACGGAAGATCTGGCCCGGGTACGGGAGATCGAGTTCGTGAGCGCCTTTGCCGGCTCCATCACCAAGCTCATGGAGGCCATCGGCGTCACCCGGAAAGTCCCCAAACAGGCCGGCACGGTCCTGAAAGCCTATAAGGCCACCGGCACCCTGGCCAGCGGCGACGTGGCCGAGGGCGAGACCATCCCCCTGAGCCAGTACCGGACCGAGGCCGTGGCTTTCACGGAGATCACCCTGAAGAAGTGGCGCAAGGCCGCCTCCGCCGAGGCCATCATCGACCGGGGCTATGACCAGGCGGTGGATATGGTCACCGACGAGATGCTCAAGGATGTGCAGAAGAGCGTCCGCAAGGACTTTTTCGACTTTCTGGCCACCGGCACCGGTACGGCCAAGGGCGATACCTTCCAGGCTGCCCTGGCCCAGGCTTGGGGCCAGCTGCAGGTGCTGTTCGACGACGACGGCGTGGCATGCGTGTACTTCATGAATCCCCTGGATGTGGCCGATTACCTGGCCAGCGCCCCCATCACCATCCAGACCGCCTTCGGTCTGAGCTATGTGGACAACTTCATGGGTCTGGGCACCGTGATCCTCAACGGCTCCGTGCCCAAGGGGAAGATCTACGCCACCGCCAAGGACAACCTGGTCCTGTACTACATCCCCGTGGGCGGCGGCGATCTGAACGAGGCCTTTGACTTCACCAGCGACGACACCGGCTACATCGGCATCCACGAGCAGGCCGATTACGCCAACATGACCGCCACTGACACGGTGGTGTGCGGCATGCAGATGCTGGCGGAGAAGCTGGACGGCGTGGTAGTGGCCACCATCGGCGCGGGCGCGTGATGGACTACGCGGACTACGCCGCCCTGTACCCGGATGGACCGGGCGAGGGCGAATTCAAGCGGCTGGACTGGCAGGCCGGGCGGATCATGGACCGGGCCACCACCGGCGTGGACGGGGTGCGCAAGCTGGCCGTGGCGCCGCCCACGGACCCCTACGCCGCCCAAGCTGTGCTCCGCTGCGAGGCCGCGCTGGTGCGGCTGCTGTGGCGGGAAGAGCAGCGGGCGGGCTGCCTTGCGCGGCCCGACGGCACGGTGGCGTCCAAGGTGGTCACGGCGGTCACCGCCGGCAGCGAGAGCGTCAGCTTCGCCCAGCCCCAGCAGACCGAAGACAGTCCGGCGGCCCGGGAGGCCCTGTACGGCGAAACGGTGCGGGAGCATCTGTCCGGCGTAGCCGACGCCAACGGCGTGAGCCTGCTGTATATGGGCAGATACCCGGCAGTGGTGAAAGGGCAGGTGTGACATGTACGACGACACGGTGACCGTCTTTAACCGGAAGATCACGGAGACCGGCCCGATCTGGTATCCCACCGTCATCGAGGGTGTGCAGTTCAGCTGGGACGCGGCGCCGGCTCCCGCCAGCTACGGCTGGAAACGGGACGACCGGGCCGCAGTCCTGGTCCCCTATGTGCCCATGGAGGGCGCGCCCCTGGTTGCGGGGAAGTTCTACCTGCCGCCGAAGATGTGGCAGAGGGCCGCTCAGCCGGAGCTGTACGTCACCTTCGCCGGGGGCGAGGATCATGACTTCTTTATTTTGGGCGAATGGATCGATCCCGAGCCGGCGGAAGACAGCCGGTGGCCCGGCGGGTTTTACGGCCATCTGTGCCGGACCCGGGACGGGGTGTTCGCCGTGACCGGCGTGCATAAGTACGGCGCGCTGCCCCATTTTGAGATAACGGGAAGGTGAACGGCTGTGGAGGGACTTGCCATAAGGTTCAAGGGCTTTACTCTGCGGGAGAAAAATGTGACGGCGTACCTTTCCATGGACCGGCCTTCCCGGCGGGCCTCGCTGGCCTATGAGGGGCTGCACAGGCAGATCGCGGACGATATGCTGCCCTACATGCCCGGCCGCACCGGAGGATTCCGGCAGAGGACCAGGGCGGCAAACGAGGCCATGATCGGCTCCGGCAGGCTCTATGCCGGGGTGGGACCCATGGGCGCGTATCTGTACCGGGGAACGGTCATGGTGGACGCGGCCACGGGCCGGGGACCCGCGGTCATCCCCGGCGTGGGTCCCCGCTTCCGCCGTGGGGCGGAGCTGGTCCCCGGCTCCCGGCCCCTGCATTACAGCGCCGGCGGGCCCGCCTGGTTCGAGACAGCCAAGGCGCACCATCTGCAAAGCTGGATCGCCCGGGCGCAGGATACGCTGGACGGCAGGTGACGATATGGACGAGAAAGACAAAAAAGAAAAATACGACCCCGAGGGTGACCGGGCCCTGACGGAGGCCATCGGCGCGCTGGTGAACGGCTTTCCCGGCCTGGAGGAGGGCCAGCGGATCGCCTTCGCCACCCTGCGAGAGACGGCCGGCATGGCCATGTTCCCCGGCGGGGGCGCGGTGGTGGAGTCAGAGCGCAGAAGCGTCACCGGCCGGGTCCGGCAGGTGTGCCGGTACCCGTTCGCGGTGCTGTGCCGGCGGACCGGGATCGGCGAGAGCGACCGGATCCGTGTCAAGGAATGGCTGGACGATCTGGGCCGCTGGCTGGGCCGGCAGAGCGTCACGGTGAACGGCCAGGTCCATCAACTGGAGGCCTATCCGGAGCTGTCCGGGGGGCGAAGGCTGCTGGATGTGTCCATCCAGGCACCGGCCTACCTCTATGAGCGGGACGAGCATCAGACCGAAACATGGGCGGCGGAGCTGGCCGCCCGTTATGAAAACATCTTTTATCAATGATCGGGAGGTAACTTTATGAAACTGGAACGCGAGGCTCTGGGCCATTATCTGGATACCAAATTCAACAAGAAGGTGTCCCAGTCGGCGGAGGCCGAATTCGAGATCATCGGCGATGACATCGAGGAGATGAGCGTGGAGCTCAACTCCGATACCGAGCAGATCAAGAACATCCTGGGCCAGACCAAGACCCGGGACAACGGCTACGCCCCCAGCATGGAGGCCGATCCCTTCTACGCCGATCCGGACAAGAAGCTCTATCCCAAGCTGCGGGACATCGCCATGAACCGGCTCAAGGGCGACGAGTGCAAGACCCTGATGCTGGAGGTCATCGTGGAGGATACCAAGGCCGAGACCCATAAGGCCTGGCTGCGAGAGGTCACCGTCAAGCCCCAGAGCTACGGCGGCGGTACCGAGGGCGTCAACATCCCCTTCACCGTCAACGAGGACGGCGCCTGCGTGGAGGGCACCGTCACCGCTGAGAGCATGAAGACCGGCAGCCCCGTGTTCACCGCGGCGGCGTGAGGCGTTAAAACAGCGGGGCCCTGCCCGTAAAAGGCAGGGTCCCGCGATCTATATTTCAGGAGGCAGAAGACATGGCTGACGTGATGAAGCTGCGTGTGGAGACCGGCGCGATAGAGGTGGAGGTGGAGGACGAGCGGGGCGAGACACTGGGCTCGTTCCGGTTCAATCCCGCCGATTCCAATATCCTCAAACGCTACGGCGCGGTGGTGGATTTCTTCAACGCCGTCGCCCTGGACGACAAGGCGTCCGACGAGGAACAGCTGCGGCAGATGAACGAGCTGGCGGACGGTATCGCCGGGCAGTTCGATTATCTGCTGGGCTACGATGTGTCGGAGGGGCTGTTTGGCAAGTGCGGGCCCCTGTCCGTAACGAAAAACGGCGACTTCTTCTTTGAACAGGTGCTGGAGGGCGTGGGCAGGCTCATCGAGCAGGTCACCAAAAAGAGACTGGATAAGAAGCTGGCCAAGATCAAAAAGGCCGCGGCCGCCGCCCCCGGCGTCAAGGCCCAGGACTGATGGACGGGTGGAGCCTGCCCACGGCACTGACCGTGGGCGGCGCGGAAATGCCCATTCGGACGGATTTCCGGGATGTGCTCTACCTGATGGGCATCTTCGCGGACCCGGACTATGAGCCGGACGAGAAAGCCGCCGTGTGTCTGAGGGTGCTGTTCGTGGACGGGGAGGATATCCCGCCGGAGCATACGGAAGAGGCGCTGCGGGCGGCGGTGGAGTTTATGGACGGGGGCATCCCGGCCCGATCTGACAGAAAAACGCCCAGGATCGTGGATTGGCGGCAGGACGGGCCTATCATCATCCCCGCGGTCAACAAGGTGCTGGGCCGGGAGGTCCGCGCCATGCCCTATCTGCATTGGTGGACGTTTCTGGCCGCTTATATGGAGATCGGCGACAGCCTCTTTTCCACGGTAGTGGGGCTGCGGCAGAAGCGGGCCAAGGGCCGGAAGCTGGAAAAATACGAGCAGGAGTTTTTGCGCGACAACCGGGCCCTGGTGGAGCCGCGCAAAAGAGATACTGAAAAAGACAGGGTCCGGCGGGACGAGCTGCGGAAGCTTTTTGTGTGAGGAGTGAGCGTCTATGGCGGAAGACGGTTCCGTTATCATAAAAGTACGATTTGAGACCGGCGACGTGGAGCAGGGCGTGGACGCCATCCAGGCCGGATGCAAAAGAGCGGGAGCCGCTGCGGCCAAGCTGCGCCGGTCTGCCGCCGGGACCTGGGATCTGCGGCCGGTGCAGAACGCACAGCGGGATATGGCTGGCCTTGCCCGGAACGTCGAAAAGATGGAGAAGGCGGCGGATCGGAAGGGCCTGGACGATATGGACACAGCCCTGTCCGACATGGCTGGGAGCGCGGAGAAGGCTGGAGCGGGCCTGGACAGTACGGGCGCGGCCCTGGCCGGGCTCACGGCGGGTATGACGGGAGGCGGCGCGGCAGCGCTGCGCTACGGGCTTGGCATTCAGGCGCTGGCGGCGCTGTTTACGTCTCTGAGCGGTACGATCCGGGACGGCATGACGACCCTGGCTATGTATGACGGCGAGACCTCCGCCGCCCTCGGCAGCCTGCGCAGTTCCCTCAGAAGCGTGCAAGGCGCGCTGGTGACCGCTTTCGCGCCTATCGCTACCGCGGTGGCGCCCTATCTCTCCAGCCTGTGCAACATGCTGGTGACGGCCGCCAACTGTGTGGCCATGTTCTTCGCCGTGCTGGGCGGGAAGAGCACCTATAGACGGGCGGTGACCGGCGCCAACAGCTACGCCGCCAGCATCTCCGCGGCGGGCTCCGCCGTGAAGATCGCCACGGTGCAGACGGATCAGTTCGGCCGGGCGTCGGCTGCGGCAGTGACGGCAGCCGGCAGGGCCGCCACCATCGCGGCGGGCAGTATCTCCAATGTGGGAAAGGCCGTCAAGGACGCCCGTAATAACCTGTCCGGGCTGGACGAGCTGAATCTCTGGCGGGTGGAGGAGCAAGTCTCACCCGCCGGTGGCGGCGGCGGTTCCGGCGGCAGCGGCGGAGGCGGGGGCCTGGATATCGGCGACGGAGGCTTCGCCTTCGAGGAGGTCCCCGTCAACGACGCTTTCGCCGAGAAGATCGACTGGCTCAAAGAGCATTTTGACAGCCTTCTCACCGTGGCTGAGACCATCGGCGCGGCCGTGCTGGCCTGGAAGATCGCAAGAGCCTTCGGAGTGAGGCTCAAAACGGCCCTGGGCCTGGCTGTGGCTGTGGGCGGCGCGGTGGCGGCGGTGAAAGGCTATCTGGACGGCTGGAAAAACGGAATCGACCTGGAGAACATGCGGCAGATGTTCGTGGGTCTGGCGGCGGCCATCGCCGGAGTGACCCTGGCGGCAGGGCCCGTGGCAGGCGCGTTCACGGCCTTGGCCGGGGGCGTGGCTTTGGCGGTGGAGGCGGCCCGGGAGTGGATCAGGACGGGCAGATTGTCCGACAGCGCGTTGAGGACCCTTCTGGCCGGACTGCTGCTGACAGGCGGTGCGCTCAGTGTGATGAGCGGCACGTGGATACCGCTGGCTATAGCGGCTGTCGCCGCGCTGGCCGCGGCTATTGCCGCCCATTGGGACGAGATAAAAAAGCGGACCGGAAAGATCTGGAGAACGATAAAGGCAGCCGTACTGGACAACTGGGACGAGATGAAAAAGAACGTGCGCACAAAGGCCCAGGACATCGTGGATACGGCGGCTGGTTCCTTCGGCGCGGTCCGGGAGCGGATCGAGACGGCGATCCATGCCGCCGGTGAGACGGTGCGGGAGCGGTTTGAGGCGATGCGCTCCTATGCGGCGGAAAAGCTCAGTCTCGTTCGGGATACGGTCAGCAGGAGCTTTGACGGTATCCGCTCCGCCATATCGGAAAAATGCCAGACAGCGCTGTCGACTGTGGCCGGCGTCTTTGAGAGTATCCGGTCCTCCATCGCGGAAAAGCTCTCCGGGGCCAAGCAGACCGTGACGAGCGTGTTTTCCGCCATCGCCGGCGGGATCGGCGAGAAGGTACAGGAGGCCCTGAACGCGGTGAGAAACGCCGTGAGCGCCATCCGTAACTGCTTCAACTTCTCCTGGAGCCTGCCAAAGCTGAAGCTGCCCCACATTTCTATCACCGGTGGTTTTTCCCTGAATCCACCCAGAGTCCCGCACTTTTCCGTCAGCTGGTACGCCAAAGGCGGCATCGTGGACGGAGCCACGCTGATCGGCGCGGGAGAGGCTGGCCGGGAGGCCATCATCCCCCTGGAACGGCACACCGAGTGGCTGGATGCGGTGGCAAAGCGCCTGGCCGCGCGGCTGGCAACCATGAACGCCGGACCGGATCTGGCGGCCACGGCGGATCGGCTGGGCGACCTGGCCGGGTCCATCGACCGGCTGGGCCTTGCCATATCCACCTTCCGCCAGCCGGTGATGGCCTCCGGTACCGTGATCCCGCCCAAGGCCGTGTATACGGCCGAGCGGCAGGACGCCGCCCTGGGCGCGTCCGGTCTGCGGCAGCTGCTGGCGGGCCTGGCTGGGGCTGATGGGAACGCCGGTCCCCGGGCAGGGGCCAGCTATACCTTCGTCGCCCAGCTGGACGGCCGGGAGATCTTCCGCCAGACCATCCGGGAGGGCAAGCTCAGCCAGACCCAGACCGGACGCAATCCCTTTGAATTGGGGTGAGACGGCATGAACAAGTATCAGGACTATATCAAGATGAACGACGTGGTGGTCTACCAGCCCGACGAGGGTCTGGGCTACGACTTCGAGACAACTTATACCGAGGACAGCACCCGGGTCCAGAGCGGCGTGATGCACGCCACGCCCATGTTCACGGCGGAGGCGTTCAGCTACCAGGCCACCTGGGTGCCGGCGGCCCGGATGCGGGAGATATTGCAGATCGTGGCAAAGGGCTCGCCCTTTACGCTGCACTACTTCTCGCCCTACTACGGCTGCTGGCGGGATGACCGGTTTTACGTGGCAAAGGGGTCCCTGTCCATCGGCCGGCTGGAGTACCGGGACGAGGTGTTTGAAAACCTGTCGTTCAATATGGTGGGGGTGAATCCGATCCGATGATAAATGTAAGCAGGGAATTCCGCAAAACCATGCAGCAGCGGACCGACTTCAAGTGCTACGCGGAGGCGGCGCTGGCGGATGGCCGACGGCTCACCTTGACGGAAGATGACTTCGTCATGAGCGGCAACAGCCTGACGGACGGGGCGGGCGCCAACGGCCTGCCTCTGGGGGCGGCCCTGTGCCGGACGGTGAAGCTGGCGCTGATCAATACGGACGGCCGCCTGGATGAGTATGACTTCTACGGGGCCCGTATCCGGCTGTGGCTCACGTTCCGGTTGGCGGAGACCACAGAGCGGGTGGAGCTTGGCATGTTCACAGTATCGGAGCCGGAGAGGCGGGGCGAGACGGTGACCATCACCGCCGGGGACGATATGCTCCTGGCGGACCGGGACTTCGACCCGGGCCAGGGCGGCAGCGTGACGCTGGGGCAGCTTTACATGCGGGTGTGCGAGCAGTGCGGCCTGCACTACACCACGGCGGTGTTCCCCGGCAGCGACATGACCGTGACGGTCCCGGCGGAAAACTACACCTGCCGGCAGATGCTGGGGTATATCGCCATGCTGGCGGGAGGCAGCGCCCGGGTGGACCGGCAGGGTGACATCCGGATCCTGGTCTATGACCGGGAGCGGCCGGCGGACCACGATCTGAGCGACTGGACCCGGCTGGACGTGGACACGGACGACGTGGTGGTGACGGGCCTCAAGATGGCCGGGGAGGACGGCGACATCCTGGAGGGGGCCGCCGGGTACGTGCTCAGCCTGGAGAATCCCCTGGCGGCGGGCCGGGAGGCGGAGGCTTTGCGGCGTATGGGGGACCGGTTGATCGGCCTGCGGGTGCGGAAATTCTCCGGCGGTCACATCGGCTATCCCCTGGCCGAGTGCATGGACACGGTGACGTTCACGGACCGGCGTGGCCGGCGGTACACGTCCGTGATCACCGACGTGACCTTTACCTTTGGGGGGCTCACCAGCCTTGCCAACAGCGCGGAGGGGGTGATCCGAAACGGCAGCAGGTACATGTCGTCGGAGGCCAGGGCGGAGATCGAGGCCCGGAAACTGGTGAGAAAAGAGCGGACCGCCCGGGAGCTGGCGGTGGAGAACCTGGAAAAGCTCCTGGCGGAGTCCAGCGGGATGTACTGCACGGTGGAGAAGCAGCCGGATGGGTCGTCGGTGATCTACCTGCACGACAAGCCCCGGCGGGAGGATTCCGCCAACTTGGTGAAGATCACGGCCAACGCCGTGGGTATATCCACGGACGGGGGAAAGAGCTATCCGTTCGGGTTCACCATCAACGGGGAGATGATCATGGGGATCATCCAGGCGGAGGGTGTGAACGCGGACTGGATCCGGACCGGGACCATCGATCTGGAGAAGCTGACCCTGGCGGGGACTCTGGGGGGCATCAAGGAGGGATACGGCTCCACCAAGGACGGAACGACCACCAAAGGGCTGCTTATCTGGGGCCCGAACGGCCTGGACAAGAACGGCAACGCCATACCGCCGTATATCCTCCTGACCAACGCGGGCTGGCGCGTGCAGACGGCGGCGGACGCCAACTTCAACGTGACCAACAGGACCGCCGAAATGCAGGGAAACATCTCGGCAACCGGCAATATCACCGCTTTGACCGGAAATATCACCGCGGGGGGCGGCAATGTATATGTGGGCGGCAATCTCGCGGTGAATTGGACCGCGGAGACGAACCTTATGACTTTCGGCGACGCTTACCGGTCCTATTTCGCGGGCCGCCAGGCGTATCTGGGCGGCGATTACACGGGTTATGAGACCTATATCCGGGGCGGGAGTATCTATTCCAGTAAAACTATCCAGGTCAACTCCGACAGGACGCTGAAAAAGGATGTGGAGCCGCTGACGGCGGCTTATGGCCGTGTGCTGGACCGGATGGAGCCGGTGCGGTACCGCTATAAAACGGAGGCGGAGGACGCGCCGTTCCATCTGGGCTATATCGCCCAGGACGTAGAGACCGCACTGGCGGCAGAGGGCATCGGCGGCGCCGCCGTAGTGGGCCGGTATACCGAAGAGGGCGGCGACACCCGCCTGACACTGGCCTACGAGGAGATGATCGCCATGCTCCATTGCAAGATACGCGGCCTGGAGGCGGAGATAAGGCAGATGAGGGAGGCGTTGAAATGAGGAATCAGCGATGCGCCCAGTGCCGTTTCGGCATTCCGATCTATATGGGCGACGGGGACGAGCTCATGACGGCGTGCGTGTATATTCTGCGGACAGGGCATAAAAGACCCTGCCCAGCCGGAGACGGATGCGCCGTATTTGAGCCCGCCAGACCGGGCGATGGCCCGAGAATGGAAAAAATACTGTTCGGAAAGGAGCAATACATATGAAAGATACAGTATGCGCCGCTATCGGCGCGGTGGGCGGCGTGTTGAGCGCGGCCTTCGGAGGCTGGGACGGGGCCATCGTGACGCTGGTCCTGTTCATGGCGGTGGACTATGTGTCCGGCCTGGTGGTAGCGGGGGTGTTCCACGCTTCGGCCAAGTCGGAGGGAGGCGCGCTGGAATCCCGGGCGGGCTTCAAGGGCCTGTGCCGGAAAGGCATGATACTGCTGTTCGTGCTCATTGCCTGCCGGCTGGATATGCTGCTGGGCTGCCGGTATATCCGGGATGGCGTGATCATCGGCTTCGCCGCCAACGAGTTGATCTCCATCGTGGAGAACGCCGGCCTTATGGGCCTGCCCCTGCCGGCGGCGGTCAGCGGCGCGGTGGATATCCTCACCAGCAAGGCAAAGGAGGACCCGGACCATGAGTAACGCATCGCAGGTGGTGTCCATCGCCCTGGCGGAGGTGGGCTACCGGGAAAAGGCTTCCAACGCAAGTCTCGACCTGGCGAGCGCAAACGCAGGGTCAGGCAACTGGACCAAGTACGCCCGGGATCTGTATAACGCCGGGTACTACAACGGCAACAAAAACGGCTACGCCTGGTGCGACGTGTTCGTGGATTGGTGCTTCTATAAGGCTTTCGGCAAAACCGAGGGCCAGCTGGTGGAGTGCCAGACCGGGACCCTGGGGGCAGCGTGCCCCTATTCGGCCAGCTATTACAAGGCGCAGGGCCGGTACGATACCACGCCCCAGGTGGGGGACCAGGTCTTCTTCCAGCAAGGAGGCGCGCTGGTGCACACAGGCATCGTGGCGCAGGTCACCGCCAGCCAGATCGTCACGGTGGAGGGCAATACCAGCGACATGGTGGCCCAGCACACCTACAGCAGGTCCAGCTCCTACATCGCCGGGTACGGCCATCCCAAGTATACCGAGGCGGCCAGCGCCGTCCCGGCGGAAAAGTACGGCCCGGAACAGACCGTGAAGGTCCATCTGATCCGCTCCGGCTCCATCGGCGCGGAGGTCAAGACCATTCAGCGCATCTGCTTTGCCCGGGGCTGCCTGGACGACGCCGGACGGCAGATCGATGTGGACGGAGACTTCGGTCCCGCCACCAAACAGGCGGTCGTCAAGCTGCAAAAGCAGCTTTTCCCCGCCGCTCCCGCCAAGTGGGACGGGGAAGTGGGCGTGGAAACCTGGACCGCCGCGCTGACAAAGCTCTGGTGAGCGAGGATAGCAAAAACACCCTGCCATGGTTGGCAGGGTGTTTTTCGTTGTCTGTTGTTCTCAGTGGTTCTTGCCGGCCAGACGCAGGTGAGAGGTGGCGGCCTCATAGCCGGCCATCTGCTCCTCCGACCAGGCGCTGTAGGCGTCGGAGCGCAGAGCGGTGTCCGCCTGCCGGTGGGCGTAGGTCATATCGTCCTCACCGACAAAGTAGAGCACATGGGTGCCGGTGTAGCTGCCCTCGTAGGAGACGATCTCCGTGTCGCCGGCCTTGCGGCCGTCGGCGAACAGCCACTGGTCGATGGGCTCCACCATGGTGCCCTTGGCCACGGTCTCATACAGGCCGCCGTTGGTGTTGGAGCCGGTATCGCCGGACCGCTCGTTGGCAAGCTCCGCGAAGGAGTCCTCCGTGGCGTCGCCGTCCTTCCACTCGTCGTACACGCTCTGGGCCTGGTCCTTGGCGGCCTGGATCTCCTCGTCGCTGAAGGAGCCGTCGCCGTCCGTGTCCTCGGCGTTGATCAGGATGTGCCGGAAGCTCACGGCGGGGTAGTCGTTGGTATCCCGGCCCAGGAACATGACCACATAGGTGGTGGTGTCCGTGTCGATGCAGGTGGCGTCGCCGGGCTGACGGGCCTCGTCCAGCAGCCACTCGCCATAGTTGGCGTTCAGACCGCCGCCGGCCATGGACTGGACCGTGGGGGTCTCATCCTCCGCCATAGAGGCAAGCTCTTCGGCAAAGGTGTCCTCATCGGTGCCGTCCACCGCGTCGGCCAGGGCCTGCATATCCACCGCGGGCTTCTCTTCCTCGGCGGGAGCCTCCGTGGCGGCGGGTTCTTCCGTGGCCTCAGCGTCCTCCGGGTCCTCAGTATCCTCAGGGGCATCCGTGGCCTCGGCGTCGTCCGTCTCAGCGGCCTCTTCCGTGGTCTCGGTGGGCTTGGTCTGGGTGAAGTAGGCGTAATCGATCACGTCCAGCTCGTCGGCGTGCTCGGCGTAGTAGTCCTCCAGTTCGGCGTCGGTGTACTCATAGCCCTGATAGACGCTGTCGGAATAGGCGGCGGCCAAGTGGGCCTTGTACAGCTCCTGCTCCACCAGTTCGATGGTCACGCCCTTGCCGTAGTTCAGGTTCAGGTACTGTTGGAGGTTTTCGTAGTTCAGATCCTCCCAGCCGGTGCGGATGGTCTCCACCTCCGCCTCATAGTCCGCCTGCTGCTCGTCGGTCATGGTGAAGCCGGCGGCATCGGCCTGATCGCACAGCATCTGGATCTGGGTCATGTTGTCCACAGCGGTGTCCAGGAAAAACTGCCGCCAGGTGGTGCCATCGGCGTATTCCTGATCGCCCAGACTCTCGTTGGGATCGAAGAACATGCCGTAGTTGACGTACTGGGAGTAGTTGCTGTAGAACGTCATGTAGGCGGCGGAGTAGTAATAGTTCAGCTGGGCCACGGTGTAGTCCTGATCGTTGACGGTGACGGCAGTCAGGTGCTGGCTGGGCCAGGCGGAGTTATAGATGAAGATAAAGGCGAAGAAGATCACCAGCGCCACCGCCACCACGGTATACGTGATAACGGTCTTGCGATGCTGGGCCTGCTCCTTGGCCTTGGCGGCGGTACGCTTGTCGGTGCCGGCCGCGATCTGTTCCTTGCGGGTACGCTTGTCCTTTGATGCACTCATGTGTCCACACCTCTTGCGGTAGTTTTCTCGAAGTCCATGATATTATATTACAAGGTATGTCCCGTTTCAAGTTTTTTCTATGGCCGGCCGGGAATGTTTACAGACCGGACATAGAATTATGTAAGCTTAGTTGCAAAATGGGACGGGTTCCTGTATACTGTCGGTGAATGGAGGGGATCGAAATGCCCATGACCGACAACGACAAGAACCTGCGCCTGGCGGTGCTCATCGACGCGGACAACGCCCCTCGGGACTGCCTGCAGGGCATCATGGAGGAGGTGGCCATCTACGGCACCCCCAACCTGAAGCGGGCCTACGGGGACTGGTCCAGCCGGAACCTGTCCGGCTGGCGGCAGGCGCTTTTGGAAAACTCCGTCACCCCCATGCAGCAGTTCGCTTACACCAAGGGCAAGAACTCCACCGACTCGGCCATGATCATCGACGCCATGGACATCCTCTATTCCGGCAACACGGACGGGTTCGTGCTGGTCAGCTCCGACAGCGACTTCACGGGCCTGGCCCGGCGGCTGCGGGAGGCGGGCCAGTTCGTCATCGGCATTGGCGAGCAGAAGACCCCGGCGCCTCTGATCGCGGCCTGCAATAAATTCATCTATATCGAGGTCATCCGGGCCCGGGCGGAGAAGACCGTGACCGCCGCCCAGAAGACCCGGGCCAGGAAGACGGAGCCCGCCAAAAAGGCCGAGCCTGCTAAGAAAGCGGAGTCGGCCAAAAAGGCAGAGCCCGCCAAAAAAGCGGAACCGGAGGCCAAACAGCCGGCGGCCCCGGCCGGGGAGCCCCGGCAGATCCCGGACAGCATCGTCTGGCTCATTGCGGACTCCATTCTGGACCTGTCCGGGGAGCGGGACGACGACTATGTGCCTCTGGCGGCGGTGGGCAATCTGATCCAGAAGAAGCGGCCGGACTTCGACAGCCGTAGCTACGGCTATTCCAAGCTGTCCGGCATGGTAAAAGCCATCGACCGGTTCAAGGTGGAGGAACGGCAGGACAAGTCAGATTCCCGCAGCAAGATCGTGTATATTAAAGACGAGGAAATGTAAAAACGTCGTTTGAATGCATCGCATTCAAACGAGAAAGATCGCAGCCCGCCGCAGCGCAAAGCGCCCCCATCCATCGGATGGGGGCGTTCACGTTTGGGGCTGATAAGAGTTTTTTCCGAGGCACATGTCCCCGGAAAAAACGATCTTACTTCATTTGCGCCTGCGGGCGCAAACTCTGCGAGGCTTTGGAGCTATCTTGTAAAGGTCCGGTCCGGGTGGCTGTTGCCGTGGGAGTCTGCGCCGCCGGTGGTGTGGACCGCCGTCACGTTCTCCGGCTCCACCAGCCGGTTGAACGCCTCCATGGTCCGCCACATGCCCTCGCACAGCGCCGGGTCCGGGTCGCCGTAGGAGATGGTGTCGATCTCGCCGTCGCCGTCGGTGTCCTCTTCGATCTCTTTGCCGTACACGCCGAAAGAACCGGGATTGCACAGAGCCCCGAACTGGGTGTTGTCCACGTCGTCGCCCCGGACCACATATTCGGTCCCGTCGGCATAGTCCAGGCGCAGGCCATGCAGAGCGTCATACCAGTCGTCCAGCACCACGCCCATGGGGGATACGGAGGCGGTATGGCCGTCCTCGGCGGTGAAGGTCACGGCGGGGACCGGGTCCTCCACGGTGAAGGTCAGGTGCTCCTCCGTCTCGTCGATGGAGGGCTCGGTGCCCTCCGGCTGGCCGTCGTCGCCGATGATCTCAAGGGGCTCGTCGTAGTTGTAGGTAAACTTTCGCAGGGTCAGGCGAAGCTCGTCTCCCGGCTCCACGTCCCAGTGGTCCCAGAAGTAGGCGGTCAGGCGTATCTGGGTGTCGGTGGAGGAAGCGCTGTCCAGGTAGGTGTGGGGGAACAGGTACCGCTCCTCGCCGTCGTCGTTGTACACGGTCACCATGGGCACGCCGCCGTCGCCATAGTAGCCCACTTCCTCGTCCATCTCCATGAGGGCGGGGAATGTCTCGCCGTAGGCGCCGGACATGTCCGGGAAGCCGTCGGGGTTGGATACGGTGTAGGTCAGGGCGCCGATGCCGTTTTCATCGATCACCATGCTCTCGGCGGTAAAAGTGACCCCGTCCAGGGTGAAGGACTTGTTCACGTCCGTGACCTGTGCGCCGATCAGGTCCTCGGCGGCCTCCGGGTCCACGGGTACCCGCTCGTAGGCGGGGACGGTGACCATGCCGCTGTCGGGCTTGGTGTCGTCGGCCACGGTCTCGTAGGCGTCCCGGCTTTCCACACCGGTGTCGCCGAACACCTGCTCGAAAAAGCCGGTGTGCTCGCCGATGGCGTAGGCGGTGACGGACAGGGCCAGCACGCAGGCCGCCGCGATCAGCGCGGTCAGGGCCCGGCGGCCGGGTCGTTTGTGGTTTGCAGGATGGTTTGCCATGTTCAATACCTCCGTTACGGTGTCGCCGGAGGCGTGCAGGTGGGAGAAAGTCTCCCGGTAAAGGTCGCGGTCAGTCATGTCATTGCGCCTCCGTCAAGAAATTTTTCAGCTGTGCCCGGGCCCGGGCCATCCGGGTGCGGACAGTGGCCGCCGGGATGTCCAGCAGGCCCGCGATCTCGTCAGAGGAATAACCCTCGAAGTAGTAGAGGTGTATGACCACCCGGTACTTGGCCGGCAGGGCCATCACCGCCCGGAACAGGTCTTCATGCTCCGGCCCGGGCAGCTCCAGGGTGCCCATGAACGCCTCCAGCGGTTCCGCCCGCCGCCAGGGCGCGCGAAACAGGCTCTTGCACTCGTTGGCCGTCACTCGGACCAGCCAGTACCGGATATGCTGTTCCGACCGGAAAGCGGTCTCGTCCGCCTGGTAGAGCTTCAAAAGCACGTTCTGGGTCACGTCCTCCGCGTCGGCGGAACATTTTAGGTAGCTGTACGCCAGGCGAAACACCATGTCCATGTACCGATGGGCCAGGCGGGTGAAGCGTTCCTCTGTCATCATTACAAAGTTCTCCTTGAAAGGCCTTTCGTCATTATAACGGATGTTTCGTGCAAAATGTTTCATCCGGCAAAAGATTTTTCGGCAAATCTCATGATGTGTTAGCAAGTGTTGGGGGATTGTAATTTTCTGGAAGTTGGGATATAATATACGCACCTGAACACACTGTGCAACTGTGACACATTGTACTATGCCTTTCCCAAAGCGAGGATATCCCCATGAAACTCGGCAAATTCGTCATCGCGCTGATCGGCGCGGCGTTCCGCCCGGGGGAGGAGTATGTCCATCGCGACGAGCAGACCGGCAAGGCGGCCGTGTACTGACGAGGAAGAACGTGCGTCCCGTTCCCCCCGGGGGGGGAGCGGGACGCATAACAGTCATACAGTCATAATTGTGCGATTTCAAATGGAGCGGTGATCGAAATGACGGAGGTATACATTCTCAAGAACGACGCGGCGGCCCTGCCTGAGGAGGAGGCGTCCCGGCTGCTGCCCCGGTGGCGGAGAAGACGGCTGGAACGGCTGCGTTACGCCCCGGCCCGGGAGGCCAGCCTGGGGGCGGGCCTGCTGTGGCGGTACGTGATGGAGCGCCACGGCATTCACCCGGAGGAGCCGGTCCGGTTCCTGCAGGCCGGCAAGCCGGTGTTCGCCCAGCGGGACGATCTGCACTTCAGCCTGTCCCACTCCGGCCCCTATGCCATGTGTGCCATCAGCGACCAGGGTGTGGGCGTAGACATCCAGCAGATCAAGCCCGTCCACATGTCCATCGCCCGCCGGTTCCACTTCAAGGAGCGGGACTGGCTGGCCGAACAGCCCCATGAGGGGCAAAACCACGCGTTCTTCCGGATCTGGACCCGAAAGGAAGCCTGGGTCAAGGCCGTGAGCCATGACCAGCTCCTGAGTCTGGACGAGGAGGACGTGATCCACGGCGCTCCTGGCTGGCAGTTCGGGGAGTATCAGCTGGAGGACGAGTATGTGGCAGCGGTCTGCGCCCGGCAGGGCGAGGACCTGCCCACCCCGGTGATCGTCCAGCCCGACGACCTGCTGCAGGCCCTGAGCGAGACGGAAGCGACTGTGACGAAATGATGTAAAAGTCGATATGGTATGCGGAGCGCGGTCCATTTTGGACCGCGCTCCTTATTTATTTTATTTTGTCCGCACAAAGGTCCCGTCCCGCCAGAGAAAGACCCGTTCCGCCAGCACCCGGGCCACGTGGGGATCGTGGGTGGTGACCAGCAGGGTCCGGCCGGCGGTGTGGTCCCGCAGCAGGGAGAGGATATCGTCCTGCCGGGCCTCGTCCAGCTCCTTCAAAGGCTCGTCCAGCAGCAGCAGGTCCCCCTCGTAGGCCAGGGCCCGGGCCAGGTTCACCCGCTGGGCCATGCCGCCGGAAAGCTGGTGGGGCAGCCGGTCCGCCGCCTCTCGCAAGCCCACGGCCTCCAGGGCCGCCATGGCCTTTTCCATGGTGGCCGGACCGTCGGACAGCACCGCGTTCACGTTTTGCGCCACGGTGAGCCGGGGCAGCAGCCGGGGCTCCTGGAAGGCGTAGGCAGGCCGCCTGGCGTGGGAGATCACCTGACCGGAGGTGGGCTTTTTCAGCCCCGCCGCCAGCTGCAAAAGGGAGGTCTTGCCGCAGCCGGAGGGGCCCATCAGGGCCACCCGCCCGCCGGGGGGCACCTGCAGCGTCACGTCCCGCAGCACGGTCCGGTCCCCGTAGGCTAGAAAGACCTTTTCAAAGCGGATCACGGCTTGTCACCTCCCCGCGTATACCGCCGCCGGGCCCGGTTGACGGCGGTGGTCAGCAGCTTTTCGATGGCCAGCGAGCACAGCACCACCACCACGGTCCAGGCGAACAGATCCGCCGTCTCCAGATAGAGCTTGGACTCAAAAAGCCGCCGGCCGATGGACCGCTGGGGCACGGTCAGCACCTCCGCAGCCACCCCGGACTTCCAGGCCACCCCGAAGCTGGTCCGGCAGGCGGCCAGAAAATAGGGGGCCACCTCCGGGATATATACCCGCCGCATGGTCCGCCAGCGGGAGAAGCGGTAGAGCTGGGCCAATTCCAAAAGCGACGGGTCCGTCTGCCGGATGCCCGTCGCCACGTTCTGCCACACGATGGGCAGCACCATCAAAAACACGATCACGCCGGGCAGCACGTCCCGTCCTACCCAGATCAGAGCCAGCAGTATGAAGCTGGCCACCGGCACGGACCGGACCGCGGTCAGCACAGGGGACAGGGCCGCCTGCAAAAACCGGGACTGGCAGGTGGCCGCCGCCAGCAGCACCCCCGCCAGGATGGCCGCCAGGGTCCCGCACACGATACGGGTCAAACTGGCCGCCGTGACGCGCCAGAAGTCTCCGGTGCCCATCAGACGCAAAAGGCGCTCCAGCACCAGCCAGGGGCCGGGGAGCAGCAGCTCCCGGTCCACCAGCCGCGCCAAAAGCGCCCATACGCCCAGCCAGAAGGCCAGGATGAGCATTCCCTTCCACGCGGTCTTCCAGCGGTCCATGATCTTATTTCCCTATATAATAGAAGTCGTCCTCCGGCAGGGCCCCGCCCACGGATTCCGGGGCCACGTCCAGGAGAGTCTGCAAAAACCGCTCCATATCCTGGCGCATGTCCTCCCCGGTGATGAAGCACACGTTGCAGCGGGGGATGGCCTTTTCCGCCACCGCCGCGTTGGAGAAAACGCCGGTCTGCTCGATGAGTCTGGCGGCCTCCGTCGGTTCCTGGGTCAGGTAGTCGATGGAGGGGCCGTACTCGGCCAGGAAGGCCTCCACGGCGTCGGGATACTTCTCCGTGAAATCCGTTCGGGCCACCACGCAGCCCTGGACCGGCGGACTGTCCGGGAACACGTCCGTCCACTGCTCCGTCAGATCCAGCGCTACGGCCAGATCCTCGTTGGCGGCGCAGGCGATGGTCACCATGGGCTCCGGCAGCACGGCGATGTCCACCTCCCCGGCGGCCAGGGCCGTGCGCAGGTCGGCGGGCTGGGCGTAGGAGTCGTCCAGCGTCACGTCCACCCCAGCCGCGCCGCACAGGGCCTTCATCTGGTAAAGGGGATTCTGGGCCGGCACGTACACGGTCATGCCCGAAAGGTCCTCCAGGCTATCCACGGCGACGGCCTTGGCGTTCGCCACCACGTACAGCACCCCCAGGGTGTTCAGAGCCAGCAGCCGGACGCCCCCCTGGGACTTGTTATAAAGGGTGGCGGCGGCGTTGGTGGGCAGGGCGGCAATGTCGCAGTCCCCGTTCACCAGCGCGGCGGTGACGGCGGTGGCGTCCGATTCCACGGAAAAGGCATAGTCCAGGGCGGTATCGCCCGTCTCCGCGTCCGCCATCAGCTTGGCCATGCCGAAGCCGGTGGTGCCGTTCAGGACCATCACGTTCACAGGTCCGTCCGTTTTGACCTCGCTGGCGGCAAAGCCGCAGGCCCCCAGGCCCAGCGACAGCGTCAGGGCCAGCAGCGCCGCGATGATTCGTTTCATATAGAGTTCAGCTCCGTTTTCTGCGGTCTTACGACCGGGTGATGACATGGGAGTAGGCGGTCTTCACATTCACGCCCGGCAGCGCGCCGATCTCGCCGGCCATGGTGTTGATCACGTCCTGGGGCGCGTCCATGGCGATGGCAATGACGTTGATGTCCCGTTCCCGGTAAGGTATACCCATCCGCCCCAGGATATAGCCGGAATAGCGGTGCAAAATGGCGTTGAGCTGTTCCGTGCTGTCCAGATTCTCCACGATGATGCCGATCACGGCCACGCGCGTTACCATCATAATAGCCCGTATCCTCCCTCATAACAGTAAATAAACCGCGCCGAAAGACGCGGTCAGAACAAGCGGAACGGTCGCCCCGCCTTGCCGTGTCTTTCGCTGTAACTCCCCGTTTTGGCGTCAGCCACATTGTTATTATAAAGCCACTTGGTGCAGCTTGCAATATATTTTCGCCGGGAGCGCGAAAAAAGTTGTTGACAAAATGCATTATTTGCATTATAGTAAGTAATGCAAATAAGACAAAGGAGGCGACAGGTATGCTGCTGAAGCTGGATTTCTGCTCGGACCGGCCCATCTACATGCAGATACGGGACCAGATCGTGCTGGCGGTGGCCCGGGGGGAACTGGTGGCGGGGGATAAGCTGCCCACCATCCGGGCCCTGGCGGAGGAGTGCGGCGTCAACATGATGACCGTCAGCAAGGCCTACCAGCTTTTGAAGCAGGAGGGGACCATCACCACGGACCGGCGCAGCGGCGCGGCGGTGGCCGCCCGGAGCGGGGCGGCCGGACCCACGCGGGAGACGGTGGAGGGCCTGCGGCTCCGTCTGGGGGAGCTCCGTCTGGCGGGGCTCGATGTGGAGCAGGCCGTGGAATTGTGCCGGAAGCTCTATGAGGAGGGAACGGAATGAACGCGCTGATCACCTGGGGGCTGACCATCTGGGTGCCCGTTTTGATGTGTGTGCTGAATGTCAACGAGACGAGATTCAAAAAGAACCTGGCCGTAGGAGTGACCTTCCCCCGGCAGGCCCGGGAGGATCCGGCGGTGCTGGGGCTTTTGAAGGGCTTCAAGCGGGAGCAGATCATCCTGTGTCTGGCGCTGGTGGCGGCGGGGATCGCCTGCGTGGCGCTGACCTGGCCGGAGATCGATTTTCTGGCGTATTTCATATGGATCGACCTGGTGATCGGGGCCCAATTCGTCAGCTACGCCCGCTGGAACAGAAAGCTCAAGGCGCTGAAAAAGGACCGGGACTGGACCGTGCCCAACCTCCGGGCCGCCAGCGTCACCACGGCGGCCATGCCGGTCAAACGGGTGCGGGGCGTGTGGTTCATCGCGGCTGCCGTCGGTGCGGCGGTCCCGGCGGCGCTGGACCGGGGGCTGTGGATGATGTATCTGCTGGACGGGGCCATAGCCCTGGGCTGCTGGGCAGGGGCGAAGTATCTCTACCGCAACCGGGCGGAGACGGTGGACGAAAACGACGCGGTGACGGCGGCCCTGACCCGGGTCCGCCGCCGGGCCTGGGACCGGGTGTGGCTGCTGTGCGCCTGGACCATGGCGGCCGTCAGCATCGGCGTATGGCTGAGCACAACGCTTCCCCCCGCCGTCGGCGGTGGGGCGATCCTGGTCACCGTGATCCTGGCCCTGGGGGTGTGCGCTGTGGCGGTGGCGCTGGAGTTTCAGGTCCGGCGGGTACAGGAAAAGCTCACCGCCGGCAGCGGCGAGGGCTTTTACGTGGACGAGGACGACAAGTGGCTCTGGGGCCAGTTTTACTACGACCCCAACGACAGCCGCACCATCATCAACGCCCGCACCGGGGTCAACTCCACCGTGAATCTGGCCCGGCCCGGGGGCAAGGCGTTCATGATCTTCGCCCTGATACTGCTGCTGGGACTGCCTTTCATGGGGCTTTGCTTTGACGCCATGACCGCCCCGCCTCAGCCCCTGCGGATCGAGGACGGGACCCTGCTGGCGGAGAGCTGGGGCAAGGATTATGAGCTGCCCCTGGAGGATATCGCAGAGGCGGAGCTCGTAGGCGCCTTGCCGAAAGGCATGGTGCGGGTCATGGGCACCGGGGCAGACGCGCTTTTGAAAGGCAGATTCCGCACCGAATGGGGCGACGCCACCCTGTGCCTGGACCCCCGGACCGGGCCCTGGCTGAAGGTGGAGATGACGGACGGGACCATATACCTGCTGGGCGGGGGCGGGGCACCCCAAACGGAGGACGTATACGCCGCCCTGCAGGGGGCGGAATGAGCCGAAAATGGCGCGTAAATGCCGAAAGCGGGGACGGGCGGCCGTCCCCCTTTTTTCTTGCGCCGAATTTGGCGATATCTGCGGCGTTCCCGCGTTGCAATTGCGGAAAAATCTGCTATAATGGACAAGGTTTACCAGGCCGGGCGGCGGTAAATAGGACCGCCGCTGCCGGACATACTACGTAACAGAGGTGAAAGCGATGACCTATCACAAGGAATTTGCCGCTACGCCGGAAATGCTCCACACCATGGACATGTACTGGCGCGCGGCCAACTATCTGGCCGCCGGGCAGCTGTATCTGCTGTCCGATCCCCTGTTGAAGACCCCCCTGACGGAAAAGCACTTCAAGCACAAGATCGTGGGCCACTGGGGCACCGTGCCCGGCCAGAACTTCATTTACACACACCTCAACCGGGTCATCCGGGCCTATGACCTGAACATGATCTACCTGTCCGGTCCCGGCCACGGGGGCAACGGCATGGTGGCCCAGGACTGGCTGGACGGCAGCTACACCGAGGTCTATCCCAACATCACCCGGGACGAGGCCGGCATGGAGAAGCTCTTTAAGCAATTCTCCTTCCCCGGCGGCATCCCCTCCCATGTGGCGCCGGAGACCCCGGGCTCCATCCATGAGGGCGGCGAGCTGGGTTATTCCCTGGCCCACGCCTTTGGTGCAGTCAGCGACAACCCCACCCTGATCGCCGCCTGCGTGGTGGGCGACGGCGAGGCGGAGACCGGCCCTCTGGCCACCTGCTGGCACCTGAACAAATTCACCGACCCCCGCACCGACGGGGCGGTGCTGCCCATCCTGCACCTGAACGGCTACAAGATCGCCAACCCCACCGTCCTGGCCCGTATCCCCAACGACGAGCTGAAAAAGTTCTTCGAGGGCTGCGGCTGGACCCCCATCTTCGTGGAGGGCAGCGACCCTGAAAAGATGCACCCGGCCATGGCCAAGGCCCTGGACGCCGCCATCCGCTCCATCCTGCGCATCCAGGAGAACGCACGCCTCCATGGGGACGGCAGCCGGGTCCACTGGCCCATGATCGTACTGCGCGCCCCCAAGGGCTGGACCGGCCCCAAGGTGGTGGACGGCCAGCCCATCGAGGGCACGTTCCGGGCCCACCAGGTGCCCATCCCCGCGGATACGGACGAGCACCGGAAGATGATCGAGGAATGGCTCAAATCCTATCACCCGGAGGAGCTTTTCGACGAAAACGGCACCCCCGTCCAGGCCCTGCTGGACCTGCCCCCCAAGGGCGCCGCCCGCATGGGCGCAAACCCCAACGCCAACGGCGGTCTGCTTTTGAAAGACCTGCGCCTGCCCGATTTTAGGGACTACGGCGTGGACCTGCCCGCCCCCGGCGCGGTGGAGGCGGAGGATATGCGCAAGCTGGGCGAATTCGTCCGGGATATCTACGCCATGAATGAGGAAAGCCGCAACTTCCGGGTCTTCGGCCCGGACGAGACCATGTCTAACCGGCTGGGCCCCGTGTTCGAGGTCACCGGCCGCGACTGGAACGGCGACGTGCTGGAGGGGGACGAATTCCTCTCCCAGGACGGCCAGGTCATGGACTCGTTCCTGTCCGAGCACGTGTGCGAGGGCATGCTGGAGGGATATCTGCTCACGGGCCGTCACGGCTTTTTCAACTCCTATGAGGCGTTCATCCGCATCGTGGACAGCATGGTCAGCCAGCACGCCAAGTGGCTGAAGGTCTGCAACCAGCTGCCCTGGCGGCAGAAGATCGCGTCTTTGAACTATGTGCTGGCCTCCAACGTGTGGCAGCAGGACCACAACGGCTTCACCCATCAGGACCCGGGCTTCTTGGATCACGTTGCCAACAAGAAGGCGGACGTGGTGCGCCTTTACCTGCCTCCCGACGCCAACTGCCTGCTGAGCGTGTTCGACCACTGCATCCGCAGCCGCAACTATGTGAACGTGGTGGTGGCCTCCAAGCACCCCCGTCCCCAGTGGCTGACCATGGAGCAGGCGGTCAAGCACTGCACCGAGGGCATCGGCATCTGGCAGTGGGCCTCCACGGACGCCTGGTCCGAGCCGGACATCATCATGGCCTGCTGCGGCGATACGCCCACTTTGGAGACCCTGGCGGCGGTGACCATTTTGCGGGACGCCTTCCCGGAGCTGAAGATCCGGGTCATCAACGTGGTGGACCTGATGCGGTTGCAATCCGACTCCCAGCACCCCCACGGCCTGCCCGACCGGGATTACGACATGCTCTTCACCGTGGACAAGCCCATCGTGTTCGCCTTCCACGGCTATCCCAGCCTGATCCACGAATTCACCTACAAGCGCAAGAACAAAAACCTGCACGTGCGGGGCTATATCGAGGAGGGCACCATCACCACGCCTTTCGACATGCGGGTGCTCAACAACATCGACCGGTACCATCTGGTGCTGACCGCTTTGCAGAACCTGGATTGCCTGGGCAACCGCAGCGCGGCTCTGGCCCAGCAGATGCGGGACAAGCTGGTGGAGCACAAGCAGTATATCGCCAAGTACGGCGTGGACCTGCCGGAGGTCTCCCAGTGGAAGTGGACCCCAGCGGCAGAAAAATAAAAGCCTCTCCTTTGCACAAGGAGGCCATCAATGAAGTAAGGGCGCGGGTCTCCCGCGCCCTTTTGAAAGGAAGATCTTTTTGGCAAATTGGTTGGAAGTGACCATCCCCGCCCACGGGGACCCGGAGGCCCTGTGCCAGCAGCTGACCGATATGGGGCTGGAGGGCTTCGTCATCGAGGACGAGCGGGATTTTAAGAGCTTTCTGGAAAACAACACCCAGTACTGGGACTTTGTGGACGACAAGCTGGCCCAGTCCCTGTCTGGGGCCAGCCGGGTAAAGCTGTGGCTGGCGGACGACGACACCGGCCGGGCCATTCTGGCGGAGATGCAGAAAAAGGGCCTGGCCCCGGAAAGCCGCCCGGTGGCGGATTCGGACTGGGAGAACAACTGGCGGGACTACTACAAACCCGTGGAGGCCGGGGAGAAGCTGGTGATCGTGCCCCAATGGCATGATTACGCCGGTGACCGGACCCCCGTGCGGCTGGACCCGGGGCTGCTGTTCGGCACCGGGGACCACCCCACCACCCGGATGTGCCTGGCGGCGGTAGAGAAATACGCTGGGCCCGGGAAAAAGGTCTTGGACTTGGGCTGCGGCAGCGGCATACTGGGCATCGCCGCGGCGGTGCTGGGGGCCGGACCTGTCGTGGCGGCCGACGTGGATGAAAAGGCCCCGGAGGTGGTCCGGGACAACGCCAAATTGAACGGGGTGGAGGACGCAATTTCCATCCTTGTGGGGGACGTGATCGCCTCGGCCAGCCTGCGGGCCAGGCTGGGCGGGGGCTACGATCTGGTCCTGGCCAACATCGTGGCGGACGTGATCATCCCCCTAGCTTCCCATGTAAAGGGCTTTCTGGCCCCGGAGGGGGTCTTCGTCTGCTCCGGGATCATCGACGGCCGGCAGGACGATGTGAAGGCCGCTCTGGAGGCCGCCGGCCTCCGGATCGAGAACACGGACCACATAGACGAGTGGACCTGCTTTGTGTGTAAGGCATGATAAAAAACATCATTTTTGATATGGGCAACGTGCTCATCCGCTTTGACCGGGAGCTGTTCATCCGGCGGCTGGGCCTGCCGGAGGCGGACGGGAAGCTTTTGATGGAGCAGGTTTTCCTGTCGGTGGAGTGGGTCCAGATGGACTGGGGGGAGCTGACCGATGAGCAGGCGGCGGAGAGCATATGCCGCCGTCTGCCGGCGCGGCTGCACCAGGCCGCCCGGCGGCTGGTCCTGGCCTGGGAACAGCCCATACTGCCCATGCCGGGCATGGAGGCGCTGATCGGGGAATTGAAGGCGGCGGGCTATGGGATATACCTTTTGTCCAACGCCAGCTTCCGCCAGCGGGATTACTGGCCGGACATCCCCGGCGCGGCGCTCTTCGACGGCGGGATCCTGTCCTGTGAGGAGGGCTGCGTCAAGCCGGAGCGGGCCATCTATGAGGCCCTGTTGACCCGGTACGGCCTGACGGCGGCGGAGTGCTTTTTCGTGGACGACGTGCCCGTCAACGTCCAGGGCGCCATCCGCTGCGGCATGGCCGGGGCCGTGTTTCTGGGTGACACGGACGCCCTGCGCTTACATATGCGCCAGGTAGGCATCAAAATATAACAAGACCGGCGCGGACATTATCTGAAATAGTCAAGAGATAGTAGACACAAAAGTATGAGGTTAGGCCACCAGTTCTGTACGAAACAGGACTGGTGGTTTTCCGTTCAGCTTGCGGACAGGTCGGACGAAGTTGAAATAGTGGACGCATTCGGCCACAACAGCATGCAGATCGTCTCTCTCCCAGAACCGGAAGTGTTTGCGGAGCGTATCCTTGAATCGTCCCCAGAAACTCTCCATCACCGCATTGTCCCGAGGCACCCCAGCCCTTGACATACTCTGCAGGACGTTGTATTGTGTAAGCAGGTTGCAATAACCGGCAGATGAGTACTGTACGCCTTGGTCGCTGTGCAAAAGGACTTGGCGCCCGGTACTCTCTGTTCGTTTCAGGAGCCTTTCGGCGGGACGCATGACCAGAAGATTGTCAAAGGAGTCGCTCAGTTCCCACTCCAGGACCTCGTTGTTGTACAGGTCCAGGAAGGCAGCGAGATAGTGCCACTTGCCACGGTACTTTATGTAGGTGACGTCCGTGACGATTTTCTGCATGGGAGCGTCTGCCTTGAAGTCTCGGTTCAGCAGATTGGGATAGCGGGTGTGTTCCAGGCCGGAGTATCTGTTTTTAACTCTGCGGCAGTAGCCGTGGATATGCAGTCTTTGCATGGACTTGAATACACTGGGGTCGCTCACCACAAGGCCAAACTGGAGGATGAGCATATCCCGGATGGAGCGGTAGCCCATCATGGGATGGTGAGCGTGGATGTCGCTCACATAGGCGTCCAGGACCTGCTGGGATTGTTCATAACGGTTGAGCTTTCCGTCTCGTTGGCGCCATTTGTAATAGCCGCTGCGGGATACGCCGTATATACCGCAAAGCTCCGTTACAGAGTGCTTGTCTGTCTGCCGCTGTATCTCGGCATACATCCGTTGGATCATTTTCTTCGGGCATCGCCCTCCTTTCGTGCGTTGCGTTGTTTTAAACGGGCTACCTCCGCTTCCTTTACCGCCAGTTCCCGTTTGAGCAACTCAATTTGATATTGGAGCTGCTCTGTGTAGGTAAGCTCCTTGCGGCGTTCGTAACGAGCCAAGGGATTACCCGGTTTCTTCTTTGGCTCCAGCCCTGCCTCGCCCTCGGTCTGGTATTTCTTTACCCACTCCGAAACACGCTGGTGCGGTATCTCCGGTTCCCATGCGGAAGCAGACCTGCCCGCCAGCACCTCTTTCACGATTGCCAGCTTTTCTTCCTTGCTCCGTATCGTATACTTCCTTGTCATGTTTCTCACACCCCTCCTTCATTCTAGCACAAGAAGATGGTAGGCACTTTCGTGTCTACCATCTTTTTACCACAGCAACATTATCCTGCGTCGGTCTTTTGATCTGTTTTTCAGTCCACTTCAAACCGGAATGTGCCGGTGGTCCCCGGCGCGGTGTCGGGGGCATACCGGACGGAGACCGTGTACGTGCCCGGCAGCAGAAACAGTGTGGACCGGGCCCGCAGGTCTTGGCCGCCGCCCATGGTGTCCAGCACCCTGCCGCTCTTATTGGATACGGTGATCTCCACATTGGCGTCGGCGTCGGCCTCCACATCCAGGGTGTAAAAGTCCGGCAGAGGCACGCGCATCTCCCAGGTCCAGGGGGGCAGGTCCGGGTCATAGACGTACTCACTGGTGGAGAACGCATCATAGTGGTTCAGGCCGAACACCAGCCCCACTGCCAGCAGCGCGAACACCACCGCAAAGCACCAGCGCATGCTCTTCCGGGACCTGCCGGCTGTTTCCGGACGGCGGATGCGCCGGGCGCCTATCAGGATCACGACGCCCAGCAACAGAGAGGCCAGGGACATGGCGATGTTGACTATGCTGGGGCGGCCCAGGAGAACGAACGAATTCAGCGCCGCGCATATGAGCTCAACGGTGCCAAAGACGTACCCCAGACGGCTCCAACGGCCCGCCATATCCTGTACGGACGATTCGTCGGTGTAGATCTCATATTCCGCCGGGGGCAGGGTGGGGTCATATTTTTTGCGGAAAAAGTGCCAGCCGTTGAAGGTGTCGCTGACGAACTGCCAGCCCTGCTCGGCGAAAGTGTCCCGGTAGCGGGCCGGGTCGTCGATATGCTGGTCGTAGTCCAGGGCGTAGCGGTAGCGCACACTCTCGTCCCGGTAAAAGACGCTGTGGAAGCACCCGCCCTTTTCCAACTGCCAGCCCTGGTCCGACAGGGCGTTCAGGTCCTCTATCTCCCGCCGGTACTCCCAGGCGGGGTACATGGCAAAGCGATGCTTTTTATTCCGCATTTTCTTCTCCTCCTTCGTCTTCCCCTATGATGCTGTCCGCCGCCGCGGACAGCCGCCGCAGCCGGTCGATCTCGCCCAGCAGGACCCGCCTGCCCGCCTCCGTCAGCCGGTACAGCCGCCGCCGGTCCGCTTCCTGAATAGGACATTCCTCGATCCAGCCCTTTTTCATCATGTTGCCCGTGGCCCCGTACATGGTGCCGGAGCCGATGCGCACATGGCCCTCCGACAGTTCCAGCGTCTGGCGCATGATGCCGTAGCCGTGGTTGGGTCCCCGGTACAGGCACAGCAATATGTAAAAATAGCTCTCCGTCAGAGGTTCCGCGCCCTGGCCCATGGTCTCACCGCCTTATGTCGTGCATCGATATGTCGTCTTCCGATATATTGTGACTATATCGTAGCACGACATAGTTTTCTTGTCAACCCCAGCGGCGAAAAAGTTTATCCCGGTCCTTGCAAAGGGCCGGGTCGGGGCGTATAATGATGATTAGAAATAACTAACTCAAAAGGAGGAGCGGGACATGACGAAGGTGCTGACGGTGGAGGGCATGATGTGCGGCATGTGCGAAAGCCACGTGGCGGACGCGCTGCGAAAGGTGCCGGGGGTGGAAAAGGTCTCCGCCAGCCGGTCGAAAAAGCAGGCCCGGGTGGTGTGCGGGCCGGAGGTGACGGACGCGGCGCTTTTGGCGGCGGTGAACGCCACGGGCTACGAGGCGTCCAACGTTCGGGCGGAACCGGACGGGCCCAAAAAGGGTCTGTTTGGTTTTCGGAAAAAGTAAAATGAAACGGATCTCCGTTGCAATCCCTCAGCCGGCGCTGCGCGCTGCCAGCTCCCTTTACACAAGGGGGCCTTCCATACTGTGCGGCTTCGCCGCGAAAAACCACGGCCCCCTCTGACGAGGGGGCTGTCGAATGTTCTGTTACGGTTCCAGGTTTTCCTCGTCAAAGAGGGGGGAGCGGAAAAATTCCTCCAGCCCGATCCCGAGGCCTTGGCAAAGCTCGTGGAGCACGCGGAGCTTGACGGAGTCGTACGCACAGTTGACGATGTTGCCGATGGTGGACTTGGGCACGCCGCTCTGCATATAGAGCTGGTACTGGGTCATGCTTTTCTCCCGCAAAAGCTCCGTCAGCCGCTGGCTGACCGCCCGGTTGAGCTGCATTCCCTCACCGTCCTTGTAACTGTACTATCTTCATTATAGGAACGGACCGGCAAAAATTAGTCCCTGTAGCTGGACTAATCGGGATATTTGTGGTATGCTGTTGTCGGGAGGTGCGAAGCATGGAGAAATATAAGAAGATGTATGCACTGTTGTGCGCGGCAGCGTCGGAAGCGCTGGACGTCCTGCCGGACGCGCCGGAGAACGACGCAGGCCGGGCGCTCCTGCAAAAGGCGTTGTATGAAGCGGAGGAAATTTACGTCTCACAGGCGGACGATAGAAAGGACGGATGAACGGGAGCGAAGCCCGGTCAGGGCGAGCCGCGCGGCATTCCCGCGCGTGAAGTCAAAAGCCGCTGTACGACAGGCTTTTGACTTCCTGCCGGCGGGATTCACTTCCGCCGAGCAGTTTATAAATAATAAAAAAGAAGCGACCGCAAGGCCGCTTCTTTTCTGTACATTGCCCGCGTTCCGCGGGCGGGGCAAAATGGAGGTATATAAGGAGATGCGAAGTGATGCTCTCAGGAGTGGTTGCCGTGCATAGCGCAATGCGAACAGTCGCCGTTGCAGCCGTCTATGCTCCGGCCCGCCTTTACGTTGCGCACCATGGCCCGGACGGAGAAAAACAGCACCGCCACCACGGGCATGCAGATAACGATATCGATCAGATGCATGAGCTTGGCTCCTTTCCGCTATTTAAAAAAGCCTATGATCGTCCGGACCGCCAGGATCATCAGCCCTGCCACGGCCAGCAATATCACGGCGTCTACGGCGTTCATCAGGCGTAAGCCGCCGCTTTCGCCAGCTTCCGGGACGGGTCAGGCCGGAACAGGAAGTACACCAGCACCGCCGCCACGATCAGGGCCGCTACGGTGCCCGCGCCGAAGGTGAGCTCACCCAGCAGCAGGCCGCCCAGTTGATAGACCATCAGCGTGACGCCGTAGGCGAAGGCGTTCTGGAAGAGCAGGGTGAAGGCCACCCACTTGCCGGAGTGCTGCTCCCGGGCCATGGCGGATATGGCCGCCAGACACGGGGAGTCCAGCAGGTTGAACACCAGGAAGCTGAAAGCCGCCAGGTTGGAGCCGTTGAAGAAGGCGGCGAAAGCGGTGTGCATCTCGGAGGCGTATTCCTCGATCTCGCCCAGGCCGGACAGCACCCCCATGGTGGACACGATGCCCTCCTTGGCCACGAAGCCGGACAGGGAGGAGGCCACAGCCCGCCAGGTGCCGAAGCCCAGGGGCTTGAAGATCCAGGCGATGGCGCCGCCGATGGAAGCCAGCAGGCAGCTCTCGGTCTCCACCATGCCGAAACGGCCGTTTTCAAACCCGAATGTGGCCAAGAACCACATGACCGCGCAGCAGACGAAAAGCACCGTCCCCGCCTTTTTCAGGAACGCCCATACCCGCTCCCACACGTGCAGCAGCACCGTCCCAGCAGTGGGCATGTGATAGGCCGGCAGCTCCATCACGAAGGGGGCCGGATCGCCGGCGAAGGCCTTGGTCTTTTTCAGAATGATGCAGGCCACGATGACGCAGCCGATGCCCAGAAAGTACATGCAGGGGGCCATCCACCAGGCGCCGCCCATCAGGTAGCCGGCGATGGTGGCGATGACCGGCAGCTTGGCCCCGCAGGGAATCCAGGTGTTGGTCATCATGGTCATGCGGCGGTCCTTCTCGTTCTCGATGGTGCGGGTCGCCATGATGCCGGGCACGCCGCAGCCGGAGGAGATCAAAAAGGGGATGAAGCTCTTGCCGGACAGGCCAAACCGGCGGAAGATCCGGTCCATGATGAAGGCCACCCGGGCCATGTAGCCGCAGTCCTCCAGCAGGGACAAAAACAGGAACACCAGGGCCATCTGGGGCGCGAAGCCGATGGGGGCCGCGATGCCGCCCAGGATGCCGTCTACCACAAGCGACACCACCCAGTCGGACGCGCCGATGTTTGTCAGCAGGGTCTCCGCCCCGCCCTGGATCCACTGGCCGAAGAGCACGTCGTTGGTCCAGTCGGTGACCACGGTGCCAACGGTGGTCACGGAGATGTAGTACACCAGGAACATGACCGCCACGAAGATGGGCAGGGCCAGCCACCGGTTGGTGACGATCCGGTCGATCTTGTCGGAGGTGGTGAGCTTGCCCTTGCTTTTGCGGGTGAAGCACCGGTCGATGATGGAGGTTATGTAGTCATACCGCTGGGCGGTGATGATGGATTCCGCGTCGTCGTCCATCTCCTGCTCGCAGTCCCGGATATCCTGTTCGATGTGGGCGGCGTCCGCCGGGTCCAGATGCAGTTGGGCCGACACCTTTTCATCCCGCTCAAAGAGCTTGATGGCGTACCAGCGCTGCTGCTCCGGGGGCAGGTGATGGACGGCCACCTCCTCGATGTGGGCCAGGGCGTGCTCCACGCAGCCGGCGAACCGGTGCTGGGGCACGGTCTTTCTGCCGCTTTTCGCCAGAGCCACCGCCGCCTCGGCGGCCGCCTTGACCCCGTCGCCCTTCAGGGCGGAGATCTCCATGACCTGGCAGTCCAGCTCCTTGGCGAGCTGCTTGGCGTTGAGCCGGTCGCCAGACTTGTAGACCACGTCCATCATGTTCACGGCCACCAGCACGGGGATGCCCAGCTCCACCAGCTGGGTGGTCAGATACAGGTTCCGTTCCAGGTTGGTGCCGTCCACGATGTTCAGTATCACGTCGGGCCGCTCCTGGATCAGGTAATTGCGGGCCACCACTTCCTCCAAAGTGTAGGGGGACAGGGAGTAGATGCCGGGCAGGTCCGTGATGGTCACGTCCTTATGGTCTCGGAGCTTGCCCTCCTTTTTCTCCACGGTGACGCCGGGCCAGTTGCCCACATATTGGTTCGCCCCGGTGAGGGCGTTGAAAAGAGTCGTCTTGCCGCAGTTGGGATTGCCGGCAAGGGCGATGGTGATATGTTTGTCAGCCATATTATGTACCTTTCCTTTGACCTCGTAGAGTTCGCGCTCGGGGGCGCGAATAAATTTGGATATGATTTCCGGGGACATGCGCCTCGGAAATCATTCTTTGCGGCTCACGCAGTGTGCGAGCGCAGCGAGTGCGCGTATGTGAGCCGAAGCCTTCTCGTTTGAATGCGATGCATTCAAACGACGATGATCATTTCGCTGTCCGCCTTGCGCAGGCTCAGCTCATAGCCCCGGACGGTGATCTCCACCGGATCCCCCAGGGGGGCCACCCTGCGCACGAAAATGTCCTCGCCCTTGGTGATGCCCATGTCCATGATGCGCCGCTTTACCGCGCCGGAACCCTCCAGCTTCAGGACCTTCACCGTCTGGCCCACCTTGGCCTCTTTCAAAGTCATGTTTGTCCTCCTTCCAGTTCCTTTCCTTGTTGCAATAACAAACCGCCGTCAGACGAATATCTTCTTGGCCATCTCCTGACTGATGGCCACCCGGCTGTCCCGGACGCTGACGATCAGATTGCCGCCGATGTCGTTCACCACCGTCACGGGACTGCCCACGACAAAGCCCAGATTTTCCAGAAAGCGCCTTGTTTCCGGCTTGCCCCCGATGTGGGTGACGAGACTGCTGTCCCCCTTGTGCAGCATGGTGAGAAGCATGTGGTGATCCCCCCCTGGCCGGCGCACATATATTAGTAGCAACTAACCGTGTGGCCGGATAATAGGCGTTAGTTATCTCTAACGCCTGATTTATTTTAGTCATAACTAACCGAGATGTCAACCCCTTTTGCTGATTTTTTCGTTTTTTGTTATCTTTTGCATGGATTTGACAAATTTTGACCCGGAAAAATGTGCGGACAGCCAAAACTTTTTCGCTTGGAAAAGGGCTTGCCATCCAGCTTTGACAAGCGGCGGCGGGTATGGTAATATATGTGCACGGATGTCCGCCGATGGCGGATACATAGGTTTGGACACAGAATTAGGAGATATGATATATGCTGGAATTTCGTTTTGACACGCAGCTGCTCATCGAGGGGCACGACCTGGACGAGGACGCCATCCATGATTACATCACGGAGAACATCCCCGGGGACTGCCTGCTGGCGGTGGGCGACGAGGATCTGATCAAGATCCATTTCCACACCAATGTGCCCTGGAAGGTGCTGGAGTACGCTTCCTCCCTGGGGGACATCTTTGACGTGGTGGTGGAGAACATGGAGCGCCAGGAGAACGGCCTGCAGGGCTGAATATCTCCCAGACGCAAAAGGACCCGCGGCGAACCGTGTGTTCGCCGCGGGTCTTTTTATGGTTTATGGCGCGGATACGCCAGAGGAATTGCAAGATCACCCTCCAAAAGCGGACAGATCTTTATGGGGTGCAAACCGTATTTAGTGGGGGTATTTGATCGTTGGGGAGGGGCAAGCTTACATGACTTCTATAAATTTGCGTGGAAGGATTCTTTTGCGGCCTCTACAATGTCCTCGATGACACGCACCTGAGGTGTGGTGCATCCGTCAAGAAGCTCCGCGATGTGCGTCAGTGCCGCGCTCCTTCCCGCCGGGGCCTCGTCATAAAGAAGCTCGTCCGTGCGCACGTCCAGCGCAGCGGCCAACGACGCGAAGATGGGCAGGCTCATCTTCGTATTGCCTGTCTCAATGTGGCTCATATGGGTAGTGGAAATGCCTACCTGCTCTGCCAGTTTTTCCTGTGACACTCCCCGCGCTTTCCTGATCCTCCGTATCCTCTGCCCGATCGCATAGTAGTCCATCCAATTACCGCCTATATAATTAAATTATACTTGAATTATATGGACTATTATGCTATGATAAAATAAACTATATAAGCTAATAACTGCCTATATAGTTTATTTTTATGATCGAGAGTCCGAGGAAAAAGATGAGAAAGTTATGTGTCGTAAGCGGGCGGCGTATGGGCGTCAGGCGGGTCGGAGGGCCTTTTGAGACGCCGGGATTGGCGCAGGTCCTCTGTGACGGCACCTTGATCGGTTCTCTGCGGGAGAGAGCCGTCGTCACTTTGGAGATCGACACAGAACGTCATATAATACAGTGCGTAGAGGAGCTGCCAGACAATCCCGGCCGCATTGTAAGCGACGTTGTAAATATCGCGCCTGGGAAAGAGGACGTCTCTCTGCTGCTGACATGGAGCGAGCAGACACTGTTTTTGTCCCTGTATTGATCGGAAGTAGACCCAAAGACACGGGGCGCCGAGGAACACGTAAAGCCGCCGCTCATCCCAAAGACCCATACCAAACCAAAAGCACACCGCAAACGCGGTGTGCTTTTGCTTGGTGGGGGAAGGTGGATTCGAACCACCGAAGGCATTGCCAGCAGATTTACAGTCTGTCCCCTTTGGCCACT
>CANRBG010000013.1 GCA_947628805.1 uncultured Oscillospiraceae bacterium
TCCACCGTGCCGGGGGCGTCCATCATCAGGTCCTGGGCGTTCTTGTTCATGGGGAAGGGGATGATCTCCCGGATGGAAGGCTCGCCGGCCAGCAGCATCACCATCCGGTCCACGCCGGGGGCGATGCCCGCGTGAGGGGGCGCACCGTAGCAGAAAGCGTTGTACATGGCCGGGAACTTGGCTTTCACGTCGGCCTCCCCCAGACCCACCATCTCAAAGGCTTTCACCATGATGTCGGGGTCGTGGTTGCGGACCGCGCCGGAGGAAAGCTCCACGCCGTTGCACACCAGATCGTACTGATAGGCGTAGATGTCCAGAGGGTCGATCTCGCCCCGTTCGGCCTTTTCCAGCACCTCCAGGCCACCGTTTGGCATGGAGAACGGGTTGTGGCAAAACTCCAGCTGGCCGGATTCCTCCCCGATCTCGAACATGGGAAAGTCCACGATCCAGCAGAAAGCGTACTGCTTCTCGTCCATGTGGCCGGGCACCAACCCGCCCAGCATCTTCACCGCCACGCCGGCGGTCTTTAACGCCGCGTCCTTCGTGCCGGCGGCGATCAGGCCCAGGCTGCCGGGGACCAGGCCCAGCTCCTGAAGCGCCGCCTCATGGCCCGTCAGGAACTTAGCCACGCCGCCCACCAGGGCGCCGGACTCGTCCATCCGGACCCAGTAGGGCTTCTGGCCTGCCTGGACCGCCACGTCGTCGCAGAGCTTTTCGATCTGCTTGCGGGTCAGCTCCGACCCGGTGCAGGGCACGATCTTCACCACAGCGGCCTGCTCAAAGGGGGCGAACCCCTCGGCGGTCTTGGCCAGGGCGGTCATGTCCTTTACGGTCAGGTCGATGCGCAGATCCGGCTTGTCGGTGCCATAGGTCTCCATGGCCTCGTTGAAGGGGATGCGCCGGAAGGGGGCCTTGGAGGCCACGTCGTAGGTGCCATACTTGGCGAAGATGGGCGGCAGCACGTCCTCGATGACGGCGAACACGTCCTCCTGGCCGGCGAAGGCCATCTCCATATCCAGCTGGTAGAACTCGCCGGGGGACCGGTCGCCCCGGGCGTCCTCGTCCCGGAAGCAGGGGGCGATCTGGAAATACCGGTCGAAGCCGGAGGTCATGAGCAGCTGCTTGAACTGCTGGGGAGCCTGGGGCAGGGCGTAGAACTTGCCGGGATGTTTTCTCGCCGGTACCAGGTAATCCCGGGCGCCCTCCGGGCTGGAGGCCGTCAGGATGGGGGTGGTGATGTCCAGGAAGTCGTGTTCCAGCATAGCCGCGCGCAGGGCCGCGATCACGTTGCAGCGCAGGATGATGTTTTTCTTCACCGCCGGGTTGCGCAGGTCCAGATAGCGATATTTCAGTCTCAGAGCCTCGTCGGCCTCCCGGCTGCGGTTGATCTCAAAGGGCAGCTCGTTGTAATGGCAGCGGCCCAGCACCTCCACCTTTTCCGGGACCACCTCCACGTCGCCGGTGGGCAGCTTGGGGTTTTTGCTGTCCCGCTCCCGGACCGTGCCCTCCACGGAGACGGTGCTCTCCTTGTTGATGGAGCGGAAGACCTTGACCATCTCCTCCGTCTCGGCCACCGCCTGGGTGACGCCGTAAAAGTCCCGGATCACCACGAAGGCCAGGGACGCGCCCACCTCCCGGACGTTCTCCATCCAGCCCACCAGCTTCACTTTCTTGCCCGCGTCCGCCAGCCGCAGCTGGCCGCAGGTATGAGTACGCATCTGAGTCATATCGTCTTCTCCTTCACCGGCCTTGCCGGGTCTTTCAAACTGTCCAGGATGATGGCGGCGGCCTCGTCCGCCGTCACGGTCACTTGCGTGCCGGTCCGCAGGTCCTTCAGGCCCACCGTGCCGGCCGCTTCCTCGTCGGCGCCCACCACCGCCGCGTAGGGGATGGCAAGCTTGTCCGCGTAGGCGAACTTGGCCTTGACCTTTTTCTTCTCCGTGTACACCTGGGTCCGGACCCCGGCGGCCCGCAGGGCCGCGGCGCACCGGACCGCGTAGGCCGGATCATCCCCCAGGGGGATCACCAGCGCGTCGCAGGGGGCGGTGGGCAGGGCCTCGTTCAAAAGCCCCTGCTCCTGCAAGATATAGAAAAGCCGCGTCACGCCGATGGAGATGCCCACGCCGGGCAGCTTTTTGTCCGTATAGTATCCGGCCAGATCGTCGTACCGGCCCCCGGAGCAGACCGAGCCCACCTCGGGATAGTCCAGCAGCTGGGTCTCATAGACCGTGCCGGTGTAGTAGTCCAGGCCACGGGCGATGGTCAGGTCCACCCGCCACTTGCCGTCGGGGACACCCAGGCCCGGCAGCAGGTCCGTCATGGCTTTCAGCTCCGCCACGCCCGCGTCCAGAGCGGCGCACTTGCCCGCCAGGGCCTCCAGCGTGCCCATGGGGTCCGCCGCCGACAGGATGTCCAGCAGCTGGATCGCCTTGTCGGAGGCCATCCCCAGATCCGTGAGGATAGCGGCCACCTTGTCCCGGCCGATCTTCTCCAGCTTGTCAATGGCGCCCATGACGTTCACCGGGTCCTGTACGCCCAGGTATTCGAAAAGACCGTTGAGGACCTTGCGGTTGTTGATGCGGATGCAAAACCGCTCCAGCCCCAGCCGGCGGAACACCTCGCAGATGACGGCGGGCATCTCCGCGTCGTTGGCGATGTCCAGCTTCCCGTCGCCGATCACGTCGATGTCGGCCTGGTAAAACTCCCGGAACCGGCCCCGCTGGGCCCGCTCCCCCCGGTAGACCTTGCCGATCTGGTACCGGCGGAAGGGGAAGGCCAGCTGACCGTAATTCATGGCCACGTACTTGGCCAGGGGGACGGTCAGGTCAAAGCGCAGGGCCAGGTCGCTGTCGCCCTTGGTGAAGCGGTAGATCTGTTTTTCCGTCTCGCCGCCGCCCTTGGCCAGCAGCACCGCCGCCGCCTCCACGGCGGGGGTGTCGATGCTGGAAAAGCCGTACAGGGCGTAGGTCCGGCGCAGCACGTCCAGCACCGCGTCCATCTGGGCCTGCTTCGGCGGCAAAAGCTCCATAAACCCGGACAGGGTCCGGGGCGTGATCCGTTCCATAAAATCTCCTATCCATAACGCCGCGGGCCTGCCCGGCCAAAGGGCGGCGTCATTATAACGGCAGCCGGGGACCGGCTGCCGCCAGTATTGTTTCTTTTTCAGCGCCCCTTGTTTTTGGGGTTGACGATGTCGCGCCAGGCGAAGTCGCCCCGGCGCAGGCCCTGGACCAGCACCTCCGCCGTGGCCATGTTGGAGGCGAAGGGGATATTGTGGTTGGCGCACAGCAGCGCGATCTCGTTGACCGGGCCGAACAGCTCCGGGTGATAGGGGTCGGCGAAGAACATCACCAGGTCGATCTCGTTGTAGGCGATGCGGGCGCCGATCTGCTGGATGCCGCCCTGGGAGGAGTTCATATACAGCTCGATGGGCAGGCCCGTGGCCTCGCTCACCAGCTTGCCGGTGGTGTTGGTGGCGATGATGTTGTGCTCCGCCAGGATGCCGCAGTAGGCGATGCAGAATTGCACCATCAGTTCCTTTTTTCCGTCGTGGGCCATTAACGCGATATTCATGGAAATCCTCCTAGATATAAAGTCGTGGGGCGGACAGGTCGTTATGACAGCAGCGTGAGCTCGCTTTCCGTCTGCTGGGTACTGACCTGGAAGTCGAAATAGTATTGGAGCATGTCCCGGGCCATAACGCCCAGGTTGGCTCCCTTGGAGCCGTTCTCGATGGCCACGGCCACGGCGATCTCCGGGTCGCTGTAGGGGGCGAAGCAGATGAAGAAAGCGTCGTTGGTGCTGCTGCCGGTCTCGGTGGTGCCGGTCTTGGCGGCCACCTCGTACTCGAAGTTCACGAAAGGCTCCCAGGCGGTGCCCCAGCGGTTGGTGACGGCGCCACGCATGCCCTCGTGGATCAGGTCCCAGTTGGCGTCGCTTGTCTCCACCTTGTTGAACAGCTCCGGCTCCCGCTCGTATACGCTCTCGGAGTAGTCGTAGCTGGAGGCGGACTTGAGGATGGAGCAGTTAAAAACGGAACCCCGGTTGGCGATGGCGGCGGCGTACCGGGCCAGCTGGATGGGGGTGATCAGGGTAAGGCCCTGGCCGATGGAGGCCAGCAGGGTGTCCGCCGCGTACCAGGAGGCCACGCGCTGGCCGGCGTAGAGCCGGGATTTCAGCTCCGGAGAGGCCACCTGGCCGGTGGCCTCGTCCAGCTCAATGCCGGAGGGCTGGCCCAGGCCAAGCTTGGCGGCGTATTTGTCGATGTTCTCAATGCCGATGGTGTCGCCAACGGTAAAGAAGAAGAAGTTGCAGCTGTAGGTCAGGGCCTGGCTCACGTTCATGGCTCCGTGGGGGCCGCCGGTGCAGCCGGGGGCGTAGCCGGAGGAACGGTATTTATCAAAGATGGTGGTGCAGACGATAGTGGTGTTCTTGTCGATGAACCCGTCCGCCAGGGCCGCCAGGGCCATGCAGGGCTTCCAGGTGGAGCCGGGGGAGTACAGGCCCGACAGGGCCCGGTTCACCAGGGGATTGTTCTCCGTCTCCAAAAGGGTGTCGAAATCCTCCAGATAGGTCTCCAAATTGAAAGAGGGGTAGCTGGCCATGCAAAGGGGCTCGCCGGTCTTGGCGTTCACGGCCACGATGGCCCCGCCGGTGATCAGCTCCCGGATCTCCGAGCGCTTGCCCTCCTGCTCGTATTTCTGGTTATCCGCCTCGGTCTGGGCGTTGTTGGTCTCGATGTAGGAGGCCAGGGTGGACTCCGCCGCAGCCTGCAGCTCGATGTCCAGCGTCAGATAGATGTTGTCGCCGGGCTCCGGGACCTTGTTGTACACGGTGCTGGTGACCACGCCCTCGCTGGTGCGGGTGATCTCCGCTTCGCCGTCCACCCCGTGGAGCAGCTCCTCGAAGGCAGATTCCACGCCGGCTTTGCCCACCACCGCGTTGAGGGGATAGTCCTTTTCCTTGTAGACCTTATATTCCTCCGCGCTCATGGCGCCGGTGTAGCCTAGAATATGGGGGGCGTAGGTGGTGTTATACTCCCGCAGGTAGCTGACCTGCACCTCAAAGCCGGGCAGGTCCGCCTCCATGAGGGAGGTGATGGTGCCGATGGACACGTCCTGGGCGAACACATAGTCGGAGGTGTTGACCACGTACCGCACGTTCACCCCGTAACGCACTCCGGCTATGACCCGCATGTCCTCGGCGCTGTAGTTGCCGTCTATGCCGTAGCGGGTGCGCATTTTGGCCATGATCTCCACCGCCGAGGCATCCGGCGACAGGCCGTTGGCGGTGAGCCAGGCGCTGAGCAGGATGGACTGGGTGTCGGACATGTCCGTGAATTCCCAGGGGGTGGTCATGGAGATGGGCAGCTCGTCGTTATAGGTGTCCCCGTTGGCTTCGATGAGCTGGCACATCTGCAATATGATGGCGTTGGCCTGGTTGCTGTCCAGATCTCCCATCAAAAGCTCCTCATCCTTGATGAGCAGGTTATTGCAGTTGCGGTTGGATACCAACAGCCGGCCGTAACGGTCCATGATGTTGCCCCGGGCGGCGATCACGTCCTCGTGGGAGATGATGGAGTTGATGGACGCCTCATAGTTGCGGTTACCCTCCACGATCTGCAGCCGGTAGAGGGTGACGGCAAATACGCCCAATATGACCAGGACCACGATGCCCATAAACAAGAGCCGTCCTGTACTGATCAGCTTTCTCATAGGATTCGGTATTGCCTCGCTTAAGGCCGCGCCCGCGGGCGCGGATAGAAGTTGCCTGCGTTTTGACGAATTTTATTTTCCCATCGGCCTCGCGGCGATGATCTTACAGGGGAAGTAGAGGGGCAGGGACAGGATCAGGCTCCAGATCACCTGTATGAGCCCCGTGCGCAGCACGGGCCAGTAGGCCGCCCCGGCGATATACAGCGCGTGGAAGGTCCGCTGGTCCTCGTCGGCCAGAAACAGGAACCGGAACATCTGGCAGAAGGTGACCACGGTCAGGGCCAGCAGCACCATGGCCACATAGGAAATGAAGCCCCTGTGCAGCATGTACTTGCCCAGCACGCCGGTGAAAAAACCCAGGGCGGACAGCGTTATCGTGAACAGGACCACGTGATCGGCGTAGCTGAAATCGGCGAAGTACCCCGCCGCCAGACCCAGTACGCCGCCCCAGACGCCGCCCTCGAACAGCGCTACCGCCACCACGAAGGCCGGCAGCAGCAGCGGCCGGACCCCCAGCACGGGCACCCGGGAGACGATCTGGTTTTGCAGCACCAGCACCGCCGCCAGCAGCAGACCGTAAACGATGGCCCGCCGCAGCTTTGATAGGTCGATAAGGTCAAGCAGCATGTTTTTTCTCCCGGATAGGCACAGTCAGATATCTTTCACAAAATCACGAAGCCCGGTCAGGGACCCGCTTTCGCCGGGGGCGAGGGTCACTCCTGGGTGGTAAAGTCCGTGATGATGAACACCTGGGAAAGACTGCCCAGGTCGCAGGCGGGCTCCACGACCCCGTAAAGGGTCTGGCCGTTGCCCTCGCTGAGTACGGCGTTGATATAGCCGATGATCAGTCCCTGGGGGATGGAGCCACGGCCGGAGGTGAGCACCGCCTCGCCCTCCACCAGCTGGGCGTTTTCGGACAGGTATGTCAGCCGCAGCATGTTGTCCTTCATCAAGGCGAAGTCGCCCACGCACATGCCCACCGCGCCGGCCTGACCCACCAGCGCGCCTACGTCGATGGCGGAGTCGATCAGCGTGCGGACCGTGCACCAGCTGTCTCCCACCTCAATAACCTGGCCCACCAGCGCGCCATATTCCGTGATGACGCAGTCGCCCACCGCGATCTCCGCGTTGGCGGAGCCCTTGGAAAGCCGGAACGTGCTCTCAAAATTGGAGCTGGACCACTCGGTGATCTTGGCCGGCTCCATCACGTAGTCCGTGTGCTGCTGCTTAAAATCCAAAAGCTCTCGCAGACGCACGTTCTCCTCCTCGAACTGGGAGGCGTTGATGGCGGCCTGCTGGGCCTCGGCCAGCTGGGCCCGGAGCGAGTTGTTCTCCGCCACCAGCTGATCGTACTTGTAGATATAGCCGTAGATGCCCTCGATCCACTCCACGGCGGAGGAGGCGGCCTGTCCCACGGGACTGGAAACGGCCCCGGATATGTTGGCCAGCAGTCCCGCCCGGCCGTGCATCAGCGCGGTGGCCAGCACCACGATCAGCACCACGGCGATGACGGCCGCGCCCACGCGCACGCCGTATTTTTTCACGTATTCCTTCAATGCAGCTCAACTCCCGTTTCCCGCAGCATCTGCCCCAGAAGGCACAGCGGCAGGCCCACAACGTTGAAAAAATCTCCCTCGATGCGCTCCACATACATCCCGGCCCGGCCCTGGTAGCCATAGGCCCCGGCCTTGTCCATGGGCTCCCCCGTGGCGATATAGGCGTCGATCTCCCCGACGGACATCTTTCGGAAGAACACCCGGGTCATGGCCGTGCGGGTGCGCTGGAACGCCCCGTCCCGGACAAGGCTCACGCCGGTCCAGACCCGGTGCTCCCGGCCGGAGAGCAGCCGCAGCATCCGCCGGGCGTCCGCCTGGTCCCGGGGCTTGCCCAGGATCGTGCCGTCGATCTCCACCACCGTGTCCGCGCCGATCACCAGCGCGCCGGGATGGGTCCCGGCCACCTGGCGGGCCTTTTGCAGGGACAGGACCCTCACCATCCGCTCCGCGTCAGCCCCGTCGGGGGGTTCCTCCGGCCCCGGGGCCGGGATCACGGCAAAGGGGATGTCAAAGTATCCCAAAAGCTCCCGCCGCCGGGGGGAGGCGGAGGCCAGTATCAGCTCCATAGCGCGCCTTTCTGGTAGGCGCCCCGGCTGGCGTTGATGGGCAGATAATCGCTCTCGCCCTTGTATCGCTGGGTGATCAGCACGCACTCCCGGGGGCTCTCCGTGGTGAACAGCAGCCGCAGTCCCCAAAGGCCCACGCCGGTATATACCTCCGGGTGGTCGGCCAAAAAGGTCTTGCGGGCGTCGTAGACCGTGTTGCGGCAGCCGAATTCCTTTTCCACCGGATACACGCCGCCAAACACGTCGCTCATGCTGGTGGGGGTGGCGCAGGAGCACCGGCCCGCGCTGTTGCGGATGATGCAGTGGTCCGTCACCATCACCGGCAGCCGGCCGTAGACCACCATCTCCGTGTCGGCGGTCTTGGCCAGGGCCCCGATCTGCCGGGCGGTCAGCTCCCCGGAGGCGGTGACGGATTTAAAGCCGCCCCGGCTGAGGAATTTCAGCGTCCAGGAGTTGGCGATGTTCAGCCCCAGGTCGCCCCGCAGCTCCATCCCCGCCTGGCGCACCGCCGGCAGCATGCCCAGGTTGCCCGCCAGTACCTCCGTTATGCCCCGAGCCTTCAGCGCCGCCAGCAGCTCCCGCAGCACCGGGCCCTCCGCCTCGGATATGACCCGGGGCAGAGCCGCGGCGATCTGGGTCCCCTGTTCCAGAAACGGGGATATGTCCGCCGTCCCCGCCGCCAGTATCTCCGCGGGCACGTATAAAAGATCCGGTTTGGTGGCGGCCAGGTCCGCCGTGATCTGGTTCTCGCCGGTCACCTGGATTACCAGCTTGGGCGGGCCGTCCACCCCCGGGCCCTCCGGCCTGGGCGGCGTCTCCCGCTCCGTGACGGCCACCGGCTCCCGGGTCTTGTCCGCGATCTGGTGCAGCAGGTCCCGGCGGGCGGCCTCGATGGCCTCGTCGGGATAGTCAAGATTCGGCTCGATGGCGCAGTTGACCGCCGTGCAGTTGAAAGGGGTGCCGCCGGTCCGGTAAAGGATCTCCCGCACACGGCTCTCGCTGACGCCCTGGCGGCCCAGATCCATGGGCTCGAAGCCCTTGACGGTGGCGTGGTTGCCCCGCTCATCCTCCGCGGCGAAAAGGGCCGGCTCGCCGGCTTTCAGCACCGCGTAAAACTTCACAGGCACCCGCCGCAGCTCGCCGTTGGAATAGCCCTTGCGCAGCTCGGTATAAAACCGGGCGGGTATCTTGTCCGCCTCGGGCGCCGGGGCGAACATGGCCGGGCCCATCTCGCCGGTATAGTAGCCGTCGGACAGGCCGGTGGCGGAAAAAGCGTGTAAAAGGTAGTCTTTTTCCTCCTCGGTGGGGAGGACCTGCTCCCGGATGGCCCGGGAATAGAGCCGGGTGGTGTAAGCCACATATTCCGGCCGGCGGCTCCGGCCCTCGATGGCGGCGCAGCCCACGCCGATGGTCTGCAGGGCCTCCACATGGTCGATCAGGCACAGGTCCGCCATGGACAGGGGCTTTTCATCCAGCCGGCCCCCCAGAGAGAACCGGCCCCGGCAGGGCTCCGTGCAGCGCATGCAGCTGTCGCTTTTGTGCTCGTGAGCCAGGGCGCCTATGTAACACTGGCCGCTGTGGGCCACGCACACCGGGCCGTGGACGTACACCATGGTCGGGATGGGGCTGCCCTGGGTGATGGAGGCGATCTGCTCCATGCTCAGCTCCGGGGCCAGAAACACCCGGCTCAGCCCCATGGCCGCCGCCGTGGCGGCGCCCTCCACGCAGGTGACCCCAAGCCGCACATCCCCCCAGAGGGGCATGTCCGGCAGGACCCTGCGCAGCACATCGATAAGCCCCACGTCCCGCACCAGCAGGGCGTCCGCTCCCGCCCGGGCGGCGAACCGGGCCAGATCCACGGCCTGGGCCATGGTCTCGTCCGTGAAAAGCCCGCACAAACTCACCGCCGCCGTGCAGTTCCGCACCCGGCAGTAGCGGATGGCCTCGCGTATCTCCTCCCGGCCAAAGGCTCTTTCGCCCCGGCCCGGGGCGGTGAGACGGTCCGCCATATATACTGTATCCGCCCCGTTCTGCACGGCGGCCATCACAGCCTCCATGCTCCCGGCGGGCGCTAACAACTCCAGCATTCGTTCCCTCGATATCCCCACCGGCACGCCCACGCGCCGGCAAACTTACCCAATATACTTATAATCCATTACATTATAAACAATATCAGGCAATAAAACAAGAGCAAATCCCAATTTCTGGCGACTGTCGCAAAAACTACCGGCAGGCCGCCCGCAGGCCGTCCAATACCGCGTAAGGGACCCGCAGAGTCCCGTCGATGCCGGAGCCCATGCGGACGGAGGGCTTCCGGTCCCCGTGAAAATCGCTGCCGCCGGATGGGGCCAGGCCGTACCGGTCCGCCAGCGAGAGCAGCAGCTCCCGCTGGGCGGGGCCATAGCCGGAATACCACACCTCCATGGCCCGACACCCGGCGTCCTTCCCCCGCTGGAGAAAACGCTCCAGCGCCGGCTGGTCGTAGCCATACTGGAGGGGGTGGGCGATGACGGCTATGCCGCCGGCGGACCGGATGGCCTCCGCGGCCCGGTCAAGGCTTATCCGCTCCCTGGGCAGGTAATAGGCACAGCCTTTGTTCAGGTACCGGCCAAAGGCGTCGGCGGTGTCGGCGGCAAGACCCTGCCGCACCAGCCACCCGGCGATGTGTGGCCGGCCCAGCACCGCGCCGGGATAGGCCGCCTGCAGCGCCTCCATGCTGATGGAAAACCCATCCGCCGCCATGGCGGCGACGATCTTCTCGTTACGGGCCCGCCGCCGGTCTCGGGACCAGGCCAGCGCGTCGGCCAGACCCGCCCCGTCCGGGTCGATGAAAAGGCCCAGGATGTGTACGTCCCGGCCCAGATAGTCCGTAGAAAGCTCCGCCCCGGGGATCACCTCCGGACCCAGCCGCGCCCCGGCGGCCAGGGCCTCCGGGACCCCGGCAACGGTGTCGTGGTCCGTGATAGCGATGGCGGCCAGTCCCAGGTCCCGGGCCATAGCCACGGCTTGCTCCGGGGACAGGGTCCCGTCCGAGGCGGTGGTGTGGATATGCAGATCGACAAGACGCTCCATATACCGATCCTCCCAACGGTATTATACCATGTCGCGCGGTTTCGGTGTCAGCCGGGAGCGCGACCGGTATTTTTCCCCTATAATAGCGCCAACGTCGCTATTATAGCACCGGGACCCGGTTTAAGCAAAACTTGTAACTGCCGGTCGAAGATGCTATAATGTGGAGCACACACTTTTTCGTTCGACACAAAAGACAAGGATCGCTCGCATGGATGACGGTAAGCTCAAACTGAACCGGCCCAGCCTGCTGGCCGTGCCCCTCCGGGACGCGGACGCGCTGCTGGAGGCCGGGGACGGGGACGGGGCGCTTTTGTACCTGTACCTGGTGAAAAACGGCGGGGTCCTGGATGTGGACCGGGCCGCGGCGGAGCTGCGTCTGTCGGTCCGGGCGGTCCGTCTGATCGCCCAGCGGCTGGAGCGGCTGGGTCTGTTGGATACCGGCGCGCCGGACCGAGGGAAAGCGCGGCCCGCCGGGGAGATCCCGGAATACCAGGCGGCGGACGTGGCCCGCCGGAGCCAGACCGATCCGGCCTTTCAGGACCTGGTGAAGGAGACCCAGCAGACCTTGGGCCGGACGCTGAATTCCACGGACCTGAAAAAGCTCTTCGGCATATATGACGACCTGTCTTTGCCGGCGGACGTGATCATGCTGCTGATCCACCACTGCAAGGAGGAGCACGACGAGCGGTACGGGGCCGAAAAGCATCTGGGCTTCGCGGTCATCGAAAAGGAGGCCTACCGCTGGTTCGACCAGGAGATCATGACCTATGAGCAGGCGGAGAGCTGGCTGGCGGAGCTGGACCGGCGCAAGAGCATGCTGGGCCAGATGCAGCGGGCCATGGGCATCCGAAACCGGGACCTGTCCGCCACGGAGCGGAAATATCTGCTGGCCTGGATGGAGCTGGGCTTCGGTCCGGAGGAGCTGGCCCTGGCGGCGGACCGGACGGTGACCAATACCGGCGAGCTGAAGTGGCGGTACATGAATTCCATCATCCAGTCCTGGCACAGCAAGGGTCTGCACACGGTGGACGAGATCGAGCAGGGGGACCGCAAGCCCGCCCGGCAGAACCAAAAGGCTGCCTCTTCCGCCCCGGACGCGGCGGAGCTGGAGCGGATGCGGAAGCTTCGGGAGAGACTGAAAAACGGCTGAGGGAAGAAAGATGGACGGAAAGCTGCTGGCCCAGGCCAGGGAGGAAAAAGAGGATATACGCCGCCGGGCGGTCCAGACAGACCGGCTGCGCCATGCCCAGGCCTACGCCAAAGTCCCGGCCCTGCGGGAGCTGGACGGGCAGATCGCGGCCCTGATCCCCCAGGCGGCAACGGCCGCGGCGGGAGGCCCCGCCGCTCTGGAGGCCCTACGCCGGGAGAGCCTGGAGCTGCAGGCCCGCCGGGCGGAGCTGCTGGTGGCCAACGGCTGGCCCATAGACTGGCTGGATGGGGCCTGGGGCTGCCCCCGCTGCCGGGACACCGGCTATGTGGAGGGCAGGATGTGTTCCTGCCTGAAGGAGCTTTACGATCAGGCCCAGCGGCGGGACCTGTCCGAGCTGATGAAGCTGGGCACAGAGAGCTTCGGCACCTTTGATCTGGGCCTTTACGACGACCGGCCCGACCCGGTCTCCGGTGTGGCTCCCCGGACCCAGATGGAGACGGTGTTCGGCATCTGCTACGACTACGCCCTGGACTTCGGCCGCCGGCGGGAAAACTACCTGTTCCGTGGCGGCACGGGCCTGGGCAAGACATTTTTATCCGCCTGCATCGCCAAGGAGGTGGCCAAGCAGGGCTTTTCCGTGGTCTACAAGACGGCGGTGGAGGCCCTGGGAGCCTATGAACAGCAGCGATTCGCCAAGGAGGAGGATTCGGTGGCCCAGGCGGAGGGGCAGATCCGCCGAATGCAGGAGTGCGACCTGCTCATTGTGGACGATCTGGGCACCGAGATGGTGACGGAGTTCACCCGCAGCGCCCTGTATACCCTGGTCAACACCCGGCTCATCGGCCGCAAGAAGATGGTGATCAGCACGAACCTGTCCGCCGCCCAGATGGAAAAGCACTACACCCCCCAGATCGTCTCCCGCCTGGAGGGGGAATTCCAGGTCCTGTCCTTCGCCGGCACGGACATCCGCCTTTTGAAAAAAGAACGGGGCCTGGTAGATTGAAACTGCTCGGCGGAAGTGAATCCCGCCGGCAGGAAGTCAAAAGCCTGTCGCACAGCGGCTTTTGACTTCGACGCGCGGGAATGCCGCGCGGCTCGCCCTGACCGGGCTTCGCCCCTATTTATCGTTCTTTGACTGTCTGAACCCCGCCCTGTCTGATGGATAGGGCGGGGCTTTTTGCGGGAAACTAAAAATGTGTGCAATAAATTTATATAAATCGCTTGACAAAATTAATGCGCTGATGTAGAATTGTTTTCGAGGTGAGAGATATGAAAAAGACCCTGTACAGCCTGATGCTCTCGGACGACGTGGTCCGGGCGGTGGACGATCTGGCCCACCGGATGGGCACCAACCGCTCCGCCCTGGTGAACCAGATATTGGCGGAGTACACGGACCTGGTGACCCCTGAGCGGCGGGTCCAGGACATCTTCCGGCAGATCGGCGAGATACTGGACGCGGACCGGGCCCTGGTGCCTTTTATCACCCCCAACTCCATGACCATGAGCGTGAAGTCGAGCCTGCAGTACCGCTACCGGCCCACGGTGAAGTATTCGGTAGAGCTGTACCGGGATCGGGACGACTCCCTGGGGGAGCTTTCGGTGGTGTTCCGGACCCAGTCCCAGGAGCTTCTGGAGGCCATGGGGCGGTTTTTCCGGCTTTGGAAGCAGGTGGAGGATGAGCTGATCGCCCCCTACCACGCCCTGCCGGTGGACTACGCCCTGTATCCGGGCCGGTTCACCCGGTCCATCGCCCTGCCCGGCAGCCGGGACTATACCAGCGCCGATGTGGCGACGGCCATCAGCGCCTATGTGCGGCTTTTTGACCGGCTCATGAAAGCCTATCTGGCCGGCGAGATGAGCGGGGCGGCGGTCCGCAGCGAGTACATCGGCTGGCTCCACGAGGGTAACATCATTTTGTGATCGAAAGAGTTTATATAAAGGACAGTGATCGGTATGAACAGCGATAAGCTGACGCAAAAAACCATAGAGGTCATCAACGCGGCCACGGCCATGGCCCGGGAAAACGACAACCAGTACGTGACGGCGGAGCACCTGCTGTACGCCCTGGTGGACGCGGACGGCGGGCTCATCCCCACCCTGCTGGGGCGCATGGGCGTGGACTGCGACGCCATCCTCTCGGCCCTGGACGGGGCCATCGAGCGGCTGCCCAAGGTCCAGGGGGCCCAGAGCGTGTACCCCTCCAACGAGTTTGGCAGGATCATGGACTTCGCTCAGAAGGTGGCGGTCAAGCTCAAGGACGAGTATGTGTCCGTGGAGCACCTGATGCTGGGCGTTTTCGCCAACCAGACCCCGGCCATCCGGGACATCTTCCGGGCCCAGAACGTGACCAAGGACGCTTTCACGGCGGAGCTTGCCAAGGTGAAGACCGGCCACGTGACCACGGACAGCCCCGAGGACACCTACGATGCTTTGGAGAAGTACGGCACGGACCTGGTCAAGCGGGCCCGGGACAACGAGCTGGACCCGGTGATCGGCCGGGACACGGAGATCCGAAACGTGATCCGCATCCTCTCCCGGAAGACGAAGAACAACCCGGTCCTCATCGGCGAGCCCGGCGTGGGCAAGACCGCCATCGCCGAGGGCCTGGCCCAGCGGATCGTCCGGGGGGACGTGCCGGAGGGACTGAAGGATAAGACCGTCTTCTCCCTGGACATGGGCGCGCTGGTAGCGGGCGCCAAGTACCGGGGCGAGTTCGAGGAACGGCTCAAGGCCGTGCTGGAGGAGATCGCCAAGAGTGAGGGCAAGATCCTGTTGTTCATCGACGAGCTGCACACCATCGTGGGCGCGGGCAAGACCGAGGGCAGCATGGACGCGGGCAATCTTTTAAAGCCCATGCTGGCCCGGGGCCAGCTCCACTGTATCGGCGCCACCACCCTGGACGAGTACCGCAAGTACATCGAAAAGGACGCGGCTCTGGAGCGGCGGTTCCAGCCGGTGATGGTGGAAGAGCCCACCGTGGAGGACACCATCTCCATTTTGCGGGGCATCAAGGAGCGGTACGAGATCTATCACGGGGTCCGCATCCACGACGCGGCCCTTGTGGCGGCGGCCACGCTTTCGGACCGGTACATCTCCGACCGGTTTTTGCCGGACAAGGCCATCGACCTGGTGGACGAGGCATGCGCCCTGATCCGCACGGAGATCGACTCCATGCCATCGGAGCTGGACGACATCCGCCGGAAGATCATGCAGATGGAAATTGAAGAAATGGCCCTGAAAAAGGAGACGGACAAGCTCAGCGCCGACCGGCTGGAAAAGCTGCGCGCTGAGCTGGCCGCCGCCAAGGAGGAATACGCCGCCATGAAGGCCCGCTGGGAGGCGGAAAAGGCGGATGTGGACGCGGCCAAGGGCCTGAAGGCCGAGATCGAGCGGCAGACCGCCGAGATGGAGCGGGCCCAGCAGAATTACGAGTATGAGACGGCGGCCCGGCTCAAGTACGAGACCATCCCGGCCCTGCAGAAAAAGCTGGCCGAGGCCCAGTCCGCCCCCCGGAAGGAGGCGGCTCTGGTCCAGGACGCGGTGACGGAGGAGGAGATCGCCGGCATCGTGGCCCGCTGGACGGGCATCCCCGTGGCCCGGCTCATGGAGGGCGAGCGGGAAAAGCTGCTGCACCTGGAGGATATCCTCCATGAGCGGGTGGTGGGCCAGGACGAGGCGGTGCGCCTCGTCACGGAGGCCATCCTCCGGTCCCGGGCGGGCATCGCGGACCCCAACCGGCCCATCGGCTCGTTCCTCTTTCTGGGTCCCACCGGCGTGGGCAAGACGGAGCTTGCCAAGAGCCTGGCCCAGGCTCTCTTTGACGACGAGCGGAGCATGGTGCGCATCGACATGACCGAGTACATGGAGAAATTCTCCGTCTCCCGGCTGATCGGCGCCCCTCCGGGATACGTGGGCTATGACGAGGGCGGCCAGCTCACCGAGGCGGTGCGCCGCCGGCCCTATTCGGTGGTGCTGTTCGACGAGGTGGAAAAGGCCCACCCGGACGTGTTCAACATCCTGTTGCAAATTCTCGACGACGGCCGGATCACCGACAGCCAGGGCCGGACGGTGGACTTCAAAAACACCGTCATCATCCTGACCTCCAACCTGGGCAGCCCCTATCTGCTGGAGGGTATCGATAAGGACGGCAACATCTCCGACGAGGCCAAGGCCGCGGTCATGGGCGAGCTGCAGCGGTCTTTCCGGCCGGAATTCTTGAACCGGCTGGACGAGACAGTGCTCTTCAAGCCCCTGACCCGGGAAAACCTGACCGGCATCATCGCCATCCTGACCGAGGGCCTGAAAAAGCGGCTGGCAGACAAACAGCTTGGCCTGGAATTCACCCCCGCCGCCTGCCAGCACATCATCGACCACGGCTTTGACCCGGTCTACGGCGCCAGGCCGCTGAAGCGGTATCTGCAGTCCGCCGCGGAGACGCTGATCGCCAAAAAGATCCTATCCGGGGACATCCCCGCCGGGGCCACCCTAACGGTGGACGTCCAGGACGGGGAGCTGGTGTGCCTGACAAGGGACCTGGCGGCGCAATAAACGAAAGCACAAAATGAAAATGGCATGACCGTGAAGGCCATGCCATTTTCTGCGCCTGTCCGAAGCGCTATGCGCCGGCGGGCTCTTCGGGGGGAGCGGCGCCGTTTTCCATATCGCCCTGGGGCATGTCGGGCGGCGTGTTGCCGTCCGGCTTTTCAGGGGGAGTCCCCTCTGTTTCCATGCCGCCCAGGGGCATTTCCGGCGGGGTGCTGCCGTTGCCCGTGTCGCCTTGGGGCGGCTCAGGCGGGGTGCCGCCATTTTCCTTGCCGCCCTGGGGCATGTCGGGCGGTGTACCGCCGTCGCCCATGCCGTTCATGCCGCCGGTGGTCCGCGAGCCGGTATTGACCTGGGCGTCCTCGAAAGCGGTGACCGTTCCCGCGCCGGAGAGATCGGCGGCGGCGTCATAGTCGGAGACGGTCACGGTATACTGGCTGTCGCCGCTGACATAGACGGTCCCGTCGGTCCCCTGGATCGTGACCGTATGGCCGTCCCCGTCCACGATGGTTCCCGCGTTGTGCAGGGAGGAAAGGACGCTGTCCCCGGTGACGACCCACCGGGAGTTCCCGTCGATGTAGAGCGCGGCATAGCCGTCGCCGCCGTCGCCCGCGCATCTCTCGTCCTGGACCACCGCACCGGTCAGCGTGCTGCCCTCGGTCACATACAGGTCAAGGCTGCTGATGGAGTCCCAGACCACGTTCCCGCGCATATCCTGGCTGATGGCGGTGAAGGTGCAGTCCGCGCCGTTGCTGCCGGCCTGGCCCCAGCCCCGCTGGTTTTGGTTGCCGGTGCAGCGCAGGAAAAAGGGGCTGCCGTCGGCACAGACGATCCGGACGTCCTCCAGAATGAATGTGGATTCGGTGTTGGTGGTGTAGAACACCCCGCCGTTTTTAGCCGTCAGGGTGCCGCCAGTCATTTGGAAGGTGCTGTTGCCCACCTGGGAATCGCCGGACATGCTCTGGTAGAGGATCACGTTCCAGGTGCAGTCGTTTTGCTGGGAGTCGGGCATATCGCCGGACAGGTCGCAGTCGTAGAGATACAGGCTGTTCAGTCCCTCGATGCAGACCGCTTCGGAGCTGTTGGCGGTGAGCCCGGCATTCTCGGCGGCGATGGTGGCCGTGCAGTAGACCGCCGGAGAGCCGGTGCCGTTGGAGGTGTAGTCGCCGCCGCTCACCACCATGAGCCCGCCGCCCCGGTCGGAGCGGATGGCGGCGGAGGATTCGCCCTCCGTGGTGGCGGTGACGTTGGTGGCGTACAGGGTGCCGCCCCCCGCAGCGTGGATGCCGCCCGAGGTGTCCCGGGCGGTGGCGATGGTGCTGTCGCTGATATGGACGACGCCGTCTCCGTAGGCGAAGACTCCCGCGCCGCCCTTGACGTCCGTGGTGATCTGAGCGTCTGTGATGTCCGCCGTGCCGCCGGTGGCGAGGATGGCCGCGCCGGTGCCATAGAAGCTGGCATTATCGCCCCCTGTTGAGTCGGCAGATGTGCGGTCCACGGTGATCTGGTCCAGCGTCACCGCACCATCCTCAATCAGGATGGCGTTTTCGTCCGTCCCGGTGGACGTATAGTCCTCCCCGGACACAGCCGTGTCCTCTCCGTAGGTCACAGCGGCGGTATAGTCTGCGGCCCCGGAAGAAGGCGCCGGCCCAACTGCGGCCTGGGCCGTCACGCCCAGACCCAGCAACATAGCCGCTGCCAATGCCAAACACAATGTCCTCTTCATGTTTTACCTTCTTTCCATCGAATGCCCGGAGCATAACATGGATTTTTGAACGGAATACGGCCCCTTTGTGAAGAATTTGAGAATAACGCCGTGGGCTTCACAGCGCGCAGCGGATGGCACAAGGCCATCCGCTGTCATTTTGCGCCATTCAGACGCCGGTATTCTGTTCCGATCCCCCGGGGCGTACGCCGGTCCCCGGTCAGCCCAGGGTGACCTTGCTGAACCACAGGGGGATCTGGGCCACGGCCTCGTCGCCCTCCGGGGCGTAGCCGGCCAGAACGGCGTAGGAATCGGTCCCGGCCTTCGGCACGTAATATACCGTCAGGCCGTCGCTTTCAATCCAGTCCGCAAACAGGTCGCCGAACTCGTCCGTATTAAAGGCCGCGGCCTCCGGCATATCTCGGCGCACCATATCCCAGGCGGCAAAGTCCTCCAGCGCCGCCGGCATGGACTCGCCTGCCGCCTGGAAGCTGTCGGCGCCGTACAGGACGGCCCGGATGGTCACGTTTTCTTTGGTAAAGGTGACGCTGCGGGCGGGTATGGGATCTGAAAGCGCCTCGACGGCCATGTCAAAGCCGGCCGGCAGCCAGAACAGGCCCACGCCCTCGACGGCGTATTCCTGTAGGGCCTCCGGGTCCGGGGTCGCCGTGGCCTCCCGGGTGGGCGTGGGCGCGGCCTGCCGGAAGGTCATGCCCGCCGGGGCGGACGCGTCCTCTTCCGCGGTGGAGACAGACGGCCCCGAGGCCATATCCTCGCCGCCGTCCCGGCCGCAGCCACACAGCAACGCGGCGCAGAGCCATACGAACAGCAAAATGGAAATCAGGCGTCTCATGTCATGCGTTCTCCTTTTTGTCTTTCCGACGCGCCCGGTGTTGGACGCATTATAACGCGGCGTACAGGATTTGTAAACAAAATGGATATTTTTTTCAAATTTTACGGGATATGGCGTATATACGCCGGGGTTTTCGGGCACACTAGGCCTGCAAGACCAATTCAGTCTGATCGAAAAGGAGTCTTTTTCATGGTCATCGACAAGATAGCCCTGATCCTCGCCATCATCGGCGGATTGAACTGGGGCAGCGTCGGTCTGTTCCGGTTCGATATCGTAGCTTGGATCTTCGGCGGCCAGACCAACCCGGTTAGCCGGGTAGTCTATACGCTGGTGGGCCTGGCGGCGCTGTGGTGCATCTCGCTGCTGTTCCGCTCCCGCGACGAGGCGGACGAAGAGGCGTAAAGGCGCCCCAGCCGCCGGAAAACGAAAGAGGCCGGACCCATCGGGGCCCGGCCTTGCTTTATTTTTTTATTCGTCCTTGCTTTCGTCTTCCGTCTCCAGCTCGAATTCCAAAAGCTCGCCGCAGGCGGGGCAGGGGATGGAACCCTTGGCCAGATCGTTCTCGTCAAAGGTCACGGTCTCGCCGCAGGCGGGGCACTTGATGTCGTAAAAGACAGTCTTGCCGTCCCAGTCCGAGATCTCCAGGTCCTCGTCGTCCTCATCTTCGTCCTCGTCGTCCAGGTCGCCGAAGAGGATCTCCTCCACGTCGCCCAGGTCGTCGCTGACGGCGTCCAGGCCCTCGCCCAGCTCCGCCACGTCCGCCGCCAGGTCCTCCTGATCCAAGGCCAGGTCCTCCAGAATGTCCAGGATCGTGGCCAGCAGCTTGCCCTCCTTGGTGGCGGGGTCCGTGCCGTAGCCCTCGGCCAGGCCCTTCAGATACGCGACTTTTTCAGAAGTGGTCATGGTGAAAAGCCCTCCCGGAACTCAGCCCTTGGCCCGGCCCAGATACTCGCCGGTACGGGTGTCGATCTCAATGCGCTCGCCGGGCTCGATGAACAGGGGGACCTTGATCTCCGCGCCGGTCTCCAGGGTGGCGGGCTTGGTGGCGTTGGTGGCGGTGTTGCCCGCAAAGCCCGGGTCGGTCTCGGTGATCTCCAACGTGACGAAGTTGGGGGGATCCACGGCGAACACCACGCCCTTGTAGGAGCTGATGGTGCAGACCTCATTTTCCTTCACGAAGCGGAAGCCGTCGGACAGCTTGCTCTTGTCGATGGGGATCAGCTCATAGGTCTCGCCGTCCATGAAGTAGTAGATATCGCCGTCGGCGTAGCTGTACTCCATGTTCTTGCGCTCCACGTAGGCGTTTTCAAACTTCTGGGTGGGGTTGAAGGAGGTCTCCACCACGGCGCCGGTGATGACGTTCTTCATCTTGGTGCGCACGAAAGGAGAGCCCTTGCCCGGTTTCACGTGCTGGAACTCGATGACCTGCATGACCTGGCCGTCCATCTCAAAGGTCACGCCGTTGCGGAATTCGCCTGCTGAAATCATATGATTATCCTCCGTTTGAGTGTTTGTTTCAACAACAACTCATTGTACAATAATTTTTCCTCTTTGGCAACCCTCTTTTAGAGGATCGTCAGCTCCTTGGGGGCCTTCGTCAGGTTCTCGGCCCCGCCGTCGTGGAGCCAGAGCATGTCCTCGATCCGGACCCCGAACCGGCCCGGCAGATAGATGCCCGGCTCGGCGGAGATCACCGCCCCCTCCGGCAGAGGCCGGTCGTTGGCGGGCCGGGCTCCGGGATCCTCGTGGATCTCCAGGCCCAGGCTGTGGCCGAAGCCGTGGCCGAAATATTGGCCGTAGCCCGCGTCAGCGATGACCTTGGCGGCGGCGTTGTGGACGTCCCGCCCCGGTACGCCGGGCCGGGCGGCCTCGATGCCCGCCAGCTGGGCGGCCAGCACCGTGTCGTAGACCCGGCGCATCTCGTCCGTCACATGGCCCACCGCCACGGTGCGGGTCATGTCCGAGCAGTAGCCGTTATAGAGGGTGCCGAAGTCCATGGTCACGAAGTCCCCGTCCCGGATCACGTTGTCCCCGGGGACTCCGTGGGGCATGGAGCTCTTGGCCCCCGTCACCACGATGGGGTCAAAGGAATTGCCCTCGCCGCCGTATTTGTACATCCGGTAGACCAGCTCCGCGGCGATCTCCTTTTCGGTGACGCCGGGCCGGATCAGGCCCAGCACCTCGTCCAGGGCCTTTTCCGCGATCCGCTGGGCGGCGACGATGCTGTCCACTTCTTCTTGGTCTTTCCGGGCCCGCAGGTCTTTTAAGAGGTCCCCGGCGGAGACCAGGGGCACGCCCACGGCCTCTTCCAGCCAGCCCCACTGGGCGTGGCTGAGCCGGTCCGGCAGGGCCCCGGCTCCGGCAAAACCGTTTTGGGCGAAAAGCTCTCCCAGCATCCGGCCCAGGCTGTGGTCCCGGTCGGTGCACAGCACCTCCATGTCCCGGATGGCCGCGCTGGCCGCCTCCACATACCGGGAGTCGGTGATCACCCAAGCCCGGTCCCGGGCTACCACCGCGGCGCCGTCGTCGATGTGGAAGCCGCAGGCGTAGCGGATGGAGACCGCGTCCGTCATGACCAGGGCGGGCAGGTCCCCCAGGGCCTGCTGGATCTTTTTCACATGTGTCATTATCTTATCGCTCCTTGCTGTTATGATCGATCTGTGCGGTCCGCCGCCGGGGCCCGGAGAGGGAAGGAAACGGTGAATTCGGTGCCGCCCTGGGGCCGGGGTGCCGCCTGGATGGTCCCGCCGTTGGCCACCACCGCGTCGTGGACGATGGCCAGGCCCAGACCGCTGCCGCCGGAGGCCCGGGAGCGGGCCTTGTCCACCCGGTAGAACCGGTCGAAGATATGCTCCATGTCCGCCTCCGGGATGCCGATGCCCGTGTCCGCCACGGTCAGCAGAGCCTGCCCGTCCGCCTGCCGGAGGGCCAGGTCCACGCTGCCGCCGGGGTGGTTGTATTTTACGGCGTTCTCCGCCAGATTGAAGATGATCTGATAGAGGTCGTCCGCCGACGCGGAGACCACGCAGCCCTCGGCCAGATCCGTCCGCAGACGCACGTCCTGCTCCGCCGCCAGCGGCTCCAGCAGATGCAGGGTCCGCTCCGCCACGGCCTTCATGTCCACCGGCTCCGGCTGCCGGTCCGTCACGCCGGAGTCCAGCTTGGTCAGGGTCATGAGCTTTTCTGTGATGCGCTGGAGCCGGTATGCCTCCGCGCCGATATCCCGGGCGAATTCCCGCATGGTGTCCGGGTCCATACTGTCGGACTGGGTGATGCTGTCGGACAGCAGCCGTATGGCTGCCAGGGGCGTGCGCAGCTCGTGAGAGGCGTCGGAGACGAACCGGCGGCGGGCCTCCTCCGTGGCCTCCAGCCGGCCGGTCAGCACGTTGAATTCCTCCGCCAGCGCGGCCAGCTCGTCCTTGCCCCGGACCGTGATCCGGTGGCTGTAGTCCCCGCCGCGGACCACGTCCATGGCCTTGCTCAGCCGCTTGATCCGCCGGGTGAGGGTGGTGGAGATGACGATGATGATCACCAGGCCCGCCCCGCCGAACAGGGCGGACATGTTGCCCAGGTTCTGCTGCAGGCCGGCGATGATATCCCCCTGCTCGGTGTCGTACTCATAAAGATACACCGCCCCCGTCACGCCCGCCGCCCCTGCCACCGGCACGGTGCACCGGCTGGTAAAGGACCCGGCGGTATAAGAGTAAGCGCAGGAGAACCGGGTGTATCCGCCCAGGGCCTCCTCCACGCCCCACAGGGGGCCGCCGTTGTCGGCGCCGCCGGTATCGTAGAGCACGCGCCCGTCCGGATCCGTGACCACCAGACGAGTCATGGGAGCCATGTCCAGAAGCTCCATGACCTGCTCCACATTCTCGGCGGAGAGCTTCTCCAGCGCGGAAAGGGAGCTGGAGATCACCGAGCCCTGGCTCTGCAGGGCGCTCCGCTTGGTGGCGAACACCATGTCCCGGCTGACGTAGATGGGGTAGATGTTCATAAAAAGCAGCAGCGCCGCCGTGAACAGGGAGAAGACCGCCGCGATCTTGAACCGGACGGAAACGATCCGCCGGACTTTTTTCCCCTCAGTCCTTGAAATAGTAACCCACACCCCACTTGGTGATGATACATTCCGGCGCGGCCGGGTCCCGTTCCAGCTTCTCCCGCAGTCTTCGGATGTGCACGTCCACCGTGCGGATATCCCCCTGGTAGTCGTAGCCCCAGACCAGGTCCAGCAGATTCTCCCGGGAATAGACCTTGCCGGGATTGCGCATGAGAAGCTCCACCAGGTCGAACTCCTTCACCGTCAGCTCCACGGGCTTTCCGTCCGCCAGGGCGGAGCGGCGCTCCCGGTCGATGGTGATATGCCCCCGGGTCAGCCTGCCCTCCGGCTCACCGGCCCCGGGCTGGAGCCCGGCCCGGCGCAGCAGCGCCCGTACCCGGGCTTTCAGCTCCAGGATGTTGAAGGGCTTGGTGACGTAGTCGTCGGCCCCGTACTCAAAGCCGATGAGCTTGTCCGTATCCTCGCCCTTGGCCGTCAGCATGATGATGGGCACGGTGGAGAACTCCCGTATCTTCATACAGGCGCTCAGCCCATCCAGCTTTGGCATCATCAGATCCAGCAGGATCAGGCCGTAGCCGCCGGACCGGGCCATGTCCACCGCCGTCTGTCCGTCATAGCAGACGTCTACCTCGTAGCCCTCGTTTTCCAGATTGAATTTGATCCCCTTGACGAGCAGCTCCTCGTCGTCCACCACCAGGATCTTCATGTTGACGCACCTCACTCATAACGGATGAACGGTCCGACGGCCTGGCACAGGGCGGGACCCACGCCGGACACCCGCAGCAGGTCCTCCGGCCCGGAAAAGGGACCGTGCTCTTCCCGCCAGGCCAGGATGCGCCCCGCCAGGGCGGGGCCGATGCCCGGCAGTTCCTCCAGCTCCGCGGCGGTGGCCGTATTCACGTTCAGCGGAGCCTGCCGCTGCCGGACGGCGCTCTCCGCCGGGGAGAATGTCGCCGGCTGCATGTCCCGCCGGTCCAGGGCATACCACCCCAGCGCCCCGGCCGCCAGCAGCCCTGTCCCGACCCACGCGGCCCACAGACGGGCCTTCTGACCTTTATCGGACATTTCGGAAAGTTTTCATAAAACAGTGGTTGCTTTTCCATTGGATTTTTTTTATAATGGGATGAAAAGCATCTGCCTTTGTGTACATCATATCATACTTTTCCGGAGAATGACATGAAAAAATTCAAGCTGCTGTCCCTTCTTCTGATCATATCGCTGTTTGCCGCCGTTTTGCCCGTTCCGGCCCTGGCGCTGGACACGCCGGAGCTGTGGGCCCAGTCGGCGGTGATCATGGACGCCGTCTCGGGAGAGGTGCTGTTCCAGATAAACGGGACCCGGTCCGTGGATGCCGGCAACCTGACAAGACTGATGACCGTGCTGCTGGTGAGCGACGCCATCCAGCGGCAGGACATCTCTTTGGACGACGCCGTCACCGCGTCGGATACGTTCGGATACAACTTTACGGCGGACAGCTTTTTTGCCAGTCCGGCCATCGTGCCCGGGGAGACGCTCACCGTGAAAGATCTGCTCTATCTGTCGTTGTTCCAGGTGGCGGAGGACGCCTCCAACATCCTGGCGGAGTATGTGGGCGGCACCGTGGAGGCTTTCGTGGAGAGCATGAATACACGGGCGGCGGAGCTGGGCTGCGTCAATACCCACTTCTCCAACGCCAACGGCGTGCTGGCGGCGGACAACTACACCTCCGCCGGCGACGTGGCCCTCATGGCCCAGGCTGTCTTTGCGGACGAGACGCTGCGCGGCATTTTGTCGGACGCCTCCTATACCACGGATCCCACCGAATTCAACGAGCCCAGGACCGTTGCCAATATAAATGGCCAGCAGATCGACGGCAACAGCGCGAGATATGAATACGCAACGGTGGGCGTGCTGGGCAGCAGCGTGCAGGACGGCAATATACTGGGTCTTGATATCGCGGAGGAGGGTCTGTATAACGAGATGAGAGTCATCGTGGTGGCGCTGGACTGCCCCGATGTTGACAGCCGGTATTCCGACGCCGTCACCATGTTCAAATGGATCTTTGACAATTTCAGCTACCGTGTGCTTCTCAGCTCCACCGATATCCTGACCACCATCCCCGTACAGATGGGCAATCCCGGGGAGGTGAGCGTCCGGGCGGAGACGCCGGTCCGCATCATCCGCCCCGCCGATCAGCAGATCGGCGAGATCACCTACGAGGTGAGCTACCAGCATGAGAAAGAGGGCAAGGCCCTGGTGGCCCCCATCGAGGTGGGGACGTACCTGGGCGAGGTGACGGTGTATATGAACGGCGTCCCCTACGGTACCTCCCGTCTGGTGGCCGGCGCGGCGGTGGATATCTCCCGGATGGAGTACCTGCAGAGCCAGATGTCCGTACTGAGCCAGACGGAGTCCGTCCGCCAGATCATAAAGGTCTTGATCATCGTCTTTTGCATATATCTGCTGCTGGTGTGCATCTACCTGTTCCAGCGGGTCCGGCATATGCACAGCCTGCGCAAGGCCCGGCGGGAACGGTCCCGGACCCGGGCCCAGCAGGAGGTGGAGTGGCTGGATATCCCGGCGGAGGACGGCCAGGGACCCGCCGCGGGGTATATCCCCCAGCCGGCCATGGCCCCGGCGGAGGAGCCGCCCGCCGACGGCGGCCAGTACCCCGGGGAGAGCGAGCCCTCCGACGAAGGTCAGTACGTCGATGAAAACCCGTATGTTGACCAGGGCCAGTACGCCGACCAAGGCCCGTATGCCGATCCGGAAGAGCGGGCGGCCGAAGGCCAGTACGCTGACGAGGGCCAGTACGCCGACGAGGGTCAGTACGCCGACGAAGGCCAGTACGCTGACGAGGGCCAGTACGCCGACGAAGGCCAGTACGCTGACGAGGGCCAGTACGCCGACGAGGGTCAGTACGCCGACGAGGACCAGTACCCTGACGGTCAGGATGGCTATTACGACGACGAGCCGCCCCGCCGCTGATCAAATAGAATAGGTAAAGACCGAAGAGCGCCGCGCTCTTCGGTCTTTTTTATCGGTTTGCGGCCCGGTATGCGGTAGGAGAGCAGCCGATGTGCTTTTTAAACAGCGCGCTGAAATAGTGGGCGTCCCGAAAGCCGGCGGCTCGGGCTGTCTGCCCGATGGGCAGGTCCGTTTCGCGCAGCAGCCGCTTGGCCAGATCCAGGCGTCTTTCCGTCAGAAGATCGGTGAAAGTGCGGCCCAGTTCCCGGCGGAACAGGGCGGACAGATAGCTGGGCGTGAGGCCGGCGCAGCCGGCGGCGTCCGCCAGCGTGAGTCCCGGGTCCGCCTCGCGGCGGCGGATATAGTCCAGCGCCCGGCCCAACGGTCCGGTCCGGTCCGGTCCGATCTCCGCATCCCGCAGGGCCATGGCCCCGGTCAGGATCGCCTCCGCACTCCGGAGCACGTCCGCTCCGTCTTCCGGCTCCGCCCAGGGGGGCAGATTCTCGTCGATTCGCTCCGGGGACACCCCCAGAGCGGCCAGGGCCCTGACGGCGGCGAAGCGGACGCTGAGGACCGCGTAATGCCGGAAAGGCCGGAAATCCATGCCCCCTGCCAGGCCCGCAAGCCACCGCTCCGTGAAAGCGGGGACATCCTCCGGCGCACCCGACTCCAGGAGCTCCCGCAGGGGGGCCGGATCGGTCCCGGCAGGGTCTGCGGCCAGCAGGGCGTTCTCGTCGCCGGGTCCGGCGGGCATGTCTGCCATGCCCGGGCCCAGCACATGCAGGTCCGGCCGCATGAATCGCCAGGCCCACAGCCGGGACAGCTCCCGCCAGCGGTCCGGCAGATCCTCCAGCCGGGAGACGGGGCGGCCCACGGCGATGTGCCAGCTCCGGATACCGCCGCGCCCGAACCGGTCCCGCACCGTCTCCACACATCGGCCGATCAGCTCCGGCAGAGACGGGCCGCCCTGGATCAGCACCGCGAACAGCGTGGCGCTGCAGGGGAACAGCTCGTACTCGGAATATTTCATGAAGTATGCCAGCAGCTGGCTGCGGACCTGACTGGCCGGGTCGGAGAAGAAGTCCGCCGGGCTGCCGGGGGACAGGGGCAGTTCCAGCAGCGCCAGGGCGTAATCGGGCCCGTCCAGCTCTATATCCAGCCGCCGGGCGGTCTGGCGGGCCTGTGAGGGTGTGAGAAGCCCCGCCGTCAGCCGGTCGAAGAACCACCGGCGCACATAAGGGGCCAGCTCCGGGTCCTGCAGGATGTCTTCCAGGGGCATGGAAATGACAGCCTCCTTTCCTTATGAGCGGCTGCTGCCCCGCTCCATCAGCTCCCAGTCCAGGGAGCGGGACACGCCGGGATGGCCCTGGAGGATGCGGATCAGCTCCTCCGCCGCCACCCGGCCCATCCGGTCGTGGCGGTGCCAGAGAGAGGTGATGTGCACGGGGCCGATCTGGCTGTAGTAGCTGTTGTCGAAGCTGACCACCGCCACGTCCTCCGGCACCCGCCGGCCCATGGCCAGCAGGGCCCGAATCAGGTGGAACGCCACCTCGTCGTTATAGCAGATCACCGCCGTCACGTCGTCGAGCCGCTCGGTCAGAAACCGGCGCAGCATCTTGCTGTCCTGCTGGGCCAGCATGTCCAGCCGGTCCTGGGTGTCATACCAGCAGAACCGCCGGTCGGAGATGGGCAGATCCCGGTCCCGGATGGCGGAGAGGGCCCCATAGTACCGCTGGGGGCCCTGGACGTCGTCGGACTTGAAGATGCCGCCGATGCTCCGGTGGCCCCGATCGATAAGGTACCGGGCCAGCTTGTAGCCGCCGCCGTAGTTGTCGTCGGCGATGCAGGGCACCCCCGCCAGCTCCCCATAGGCCCCGTGGAGAAACAGCATGGGGGTCCCGGACCGGCGCAGCCGCTGGTACAGGTCCCCGTTGGGGCTGGGCAGAGCGGTCTTGGAGCCCTCCACCAAAATGGCGGCAACCGGCCGTTCCAGCAGCTTCAGCAAGATCTCCCGCTCCCGGCTGACCTGGTTTTCCGTGGCGAAGACCACGGTGGAGTAGCCCCGTCCGGCAAAGACGTTCTGGGCGTCGTGCAGGATGGTGGGGAAGATGTAATCGTCCAGAAATGAGGATATCACCGCCACCTGCCGGCCGTCGGGGCCGCCAGTCCTGCCGGTGGCGTAGGTGCCGCTGCCCTGCCGGGACTGGACCGCGCCCTCCTGCGCCAGCTGCTGCAACGCCCGGCGGACGGTCTGGCGGCTGACATGGAACCGGCGGCAAAGCTCCGCCTCCGTGGGCAGGCGGCGGCCCGCTTTCCAGTCGTGCAGACGCATCTCCTCCCGCAGCTGGTCGGCCAAAAGCTGGTATTTCAGCGGCATGATCCCCGTCCTCCCGTTTATACTTAAACTCTGCAATTTACACCGTCCGCCGCTCCGTCCGGCCGAAAAAAAGAAAATACCGGCGAAAAAGCGGACGAATCACGTAAATTTGTTCGTTTTTTCTGAGTGGGACAATACAAATATTGATATTTTACGCACGGATCTTGGCCGTCCGGCCGCCGTTTTGGGCGGTATGAGCAATTTGCCGAAAGGTTTTTTTAGAAAATGTCCGAACGGGATCATAAAATATCAAACTGATTATCCCATAAAATCAAAAATAATTCAACTAAAAAGAAAAAATCGCCCGCTGTCCGAGAAAAATTGTCCTGAAATGAAAGTGCTTTGCAATAACTTGTATTATCGAATGACACGAATTTGGCGAATCACACAAATCCGGATTGACTTTTCAACGATTTTTTGATTTAATACGTATATCAATCACCCGGGCCTGACCCGGGAAAAATGGAAGGAGCATTTACTATGAAGAAGATCCTTGCGATCGCCCTGGCGCTGGTCATGGTGCTGAGCCTTGGCGCCATTGCCTTTGCCGACGATGAGCCCATTAAGGTCGGCATCATCAACAACGACCCCAACGAGTCCGGCTACCGCACCGCCAACGTGGCTGACTTCGAGCGCGTGTTCTCCGAGGAGAACGGCTACGAGGCCCAGACCTTCTACAGCCTGAAGAACGACGAGCAGATCGCCGCCGCTCAGCAGATGATCCAGGGCGACATCGACTTCCTGCTGCTGTCCGCCGCCGCTACCACCGGCTGGGACTCCGTGTTGCAGGACGCCCAGACCAACGGCATCCCCGTGATCCTGTTCGACCGTACCATCGACGCTGACGAGAGCCTGTACGTGGCCTCCGTCGTGTCCGACATGGCCAAGGAAGGCGAGACCGCTGTCAACTGGCTGGCTGAGCAGGGCCTGGATGAGTACAACATCATCCACATCCAGGGCACCATGGGCTCCGCCGCTCAGGTGGGCCGTACCGGCGCGCTGGACGAGAAGGTCGCCGCTGAGGACAGCTGGAACATCGTGACCCAGCAGACCGCCGACTGGAACGCCGAGACCGCGCAGCAGATCGTGCAGTCCGTTATCGACTCCGGCGAGGACTTCAACGTCATCTACGCTGAGAACGACGATATGGCCCGCGGCGCTGTGGCCGCTCTGGACAAGGCCAACATCTCCCACGGCGTTGACGGCGACGTGATCGTGATGGGCTTTGACTGCAACAAGTGGGCTCTGGAGGAAGTGCTCGCCGGCCGCTGGAACTACGACGGCCAGTGCAACCCCTTCCAGGCTGACACCATCGACGGCATCATCAAGGACCTGATGGCCGGCAATGAGCCCGCTGAAAAGACCATCATCATGGAAGAGGTCGGCTTTGACGCCGCCACCATCACCCAGGAGGACATCGATGCTTCCGGCATCGGCGTTGGCTCTGAGGAGATGGCCGAAGAGGCTGAGGCCGAGGAGCCCGCTGAGGACGCCGAGGAAGAGCCTGCCGAAGAGGAAGCCGCGGAATAACTTTCCCGGTATTTCCCCGGAACAGATCATAAACACGCGGTACGGTATTTTCATACCGCACCGCGTGTATTTCATTGATAGGAGGCGAATGCAATGCAGGAAGGCGCAGTGCTGGAATTGCGCGGGATCAGTAAATTCTTCCCCGGCGTCAAAGCCCTGCAAAATGTGGACTTCACCCTGCGCGCCGGAGAGGTCCACGCGCTGATGGGTGAGAACGGCGCGGGCAAATCCACCCTGATCAAATGCCTGACCGGCGTCTATCCCAAGGACGAGGGCGAGATCTATATGGCCGGCCACGACAAGGCCGTGACCATCCGCTCCCCCCAGGACGCCCAGAATATCGGCATCAGCACGGTGTATCAGGAGATCACCCTCTGCCCCAACCTGACGGTGGCGGAGAATATGTACATAGGCCGCACCAAGGGCAATATCACCCACTGGAAACAGATGAACGAGGGCGCCGGCAAGATCCTGGCGGAGCTGGGCATCCCGGCGGCCCCCGGTCAGCAGCTTTCCAGCTGCTCCATCGCGGTGCAGCAGATGGTGGCCATCGCCCGGGCGGTGGATATGGACTGCAAGGTGCTGATCCTTGACGAGCCCACCTCTTCCTTGGACGAGTCGGAGGTGGCGAAGCTGTTCAAGCTCATGCGGGACCTGAAAGCCCGGGGCGTGGGCATCATCTTTGTGACCCACTTCCTGGATCAGGTCTATGAGATCAGCGACCGGATCACGGTGCTGCGGGACGGCCAGCTGGTGGGCGAGTATGTGATCGAGGATATGCCCCGTGTGGAGCTGGTCAGCAAGATGCTGGGCAAGGAGCTGGGCGATATCTCCTCCATCAAGGAGCACAGCGACGCGTCGGTGGACATGGACGCCGTGCCGGTGCTGGAGGCGGAGCAGCTTGCCAGCACGGCGGGCATCAAGCCCTTCGACTTCGTCATTCACAAGGGCGAGGTCAACGGCTTCACCGGCCTGCTGGGCTCCGGCCGCAGCGAGTGCGTCCGGGCCATCTTCGGCGCGGACCGGACCAGCGGCGGCACCATCAAGATGAACGGCAAGCCTGTGAAGATCAAAAAGCCCCTGGACGCCATGAAAAACGGTATCGGCTATCTGCCCGAGGACCGGAAGCTGGACGGCATCATCGGCGACCTGTCGGTCCGGGACAACATCATCCTGGCCTTGCAGGTGATGAAGGGCTTTTTCAAACCCTTCTCCCGGGCCCAGGCGGAGGCCTTCGCGGACGAATACATCAAGAAGCTGGAGATCAAGACCGCCTCGTCCGATACCCCCATCAACTCTCTCTCCGGCGGCAACCAGCAAAAGTGCATCGTGGCCCGGTGGCTGCTCACCGATCCGGTGTACCTGATCCTGGACGAACCCACCCGGGGCATCGACGTGGGCACCAAGACCGAGATCCAGAAGCTGGTCCTGGAGCTGGCCGGCGAGGGCAAGAGCGTCACGTTCATCTCCTCCGAGACCGACGAGATGCTCAACACCTGCTCCCGGCTGATCGTCATGCGGGACCGGAAGGTCGTGGGCGAGCTGAAGGGCGCGGATCTGAACCAGGATATGATCATGGCCACCATCGCAGGAGGTGAAGCGCAATGAGTACTGAGACGACGACGAAGAAAACCCCCGTCAAAAAGCAAAGCCGCAGCTTTGGCGAGATCATGAAGGGACTGGTCCGGCAGCAGCTGTTCATCCCCGTTGCCGCGCTGCTGGCCCTGGTGCTGTTCAACCTGATCGCCGACCCCTCGTTCTTCGCCATCAAGCTGGGTACCAACAGCGCCGGCGACCCGGTGCTGACCGGTTACCTGATCACCATTTTGGACAACGCCTCGGAGCTGGTCATCCTGGCCATCGGCATGACGCTGGTGACCGCCGCCTCCGGCGGACAGGACATCTCCGTGGGCGCCACCATCGCCATCGCCGGCAGCGTGATGCTGCGCATCCTGTGCGGCGCCAACGCCTCGTCTACCTTGCAGGCGCCTATCTGGGTGGCCTTCCTGGTCTGCTGTGTGGTGAGCATGCTGTTCGGAGCCTTCAACGGCATCCTGGTGGCATATTTGAAGATCCAGCCCATGGTGGCGACCCTGATCCTGTTCACGGCGGGCCGCTCCATCGCCGCCTGGATCAATAACAACCAGCTTCCCATCGTCAGCGATCCCACCTTCTCTTACGCGGGCACCTTCATCCCCGGCTGCCCGGTGCCTACCCCCATCTTCATTGCCATCGCGTGCGTGGCGGTCATCTTCCTGGTGCTGAAATTCACCAACCTGGGCCTGTACACCCAGGCGGTGGGCATCAACGCCCAGTCCTCCCGGCTCAACGGCATCAACCCGGAGAAGATCAAGTTTCTGGCCTATGTGATCCTGGGCCTGTGCGTGGCGGTGGCGGGCTACATCAAGGTCAGCCGCTTCTCCACCATCAACTACTCCGTGGTGGCCAAGGATATCGAGATGGACGCCATCCTGGCGGTGGCTCTGGGCGGTAACGCCTTGGGCGGCGGCAAATTCAACATGGCCGCCTCTGTACTGGGCGCCTATGTGATCCAGTTTTTGACCACGACGCTGTTCAAGTTCAACGTGGACTCCAGCGCGCTGCCCGCCTATAAGGCTGTGGTCGTGATCATCCTGGTGGTCATGAGCGCGCCCGCCGTGAAGGCCAAGATCGGCAGTATGCGCAAGAAGAGCGGCACGGCAAAACCTGCAAAGGAGGCGGCGTGACATGAAAGAGGATAAAACTCTCCAGAAAAAACACAGCATGTCCGACACGAACACCCTTCTGACCATCACCATCGTCGTGTTCGTGCTGATGTACCTGTTTGCCATGGTGTTCCTGAAGGGCGCGTTCTTGAAGCCCCAGAGCTTCTGCAACCTGCTCAATGAAAATGCCGCGCTGATCATCCTGGCCTGCGGCATGAGCCTGGTCATGATCACCGGCGGCATCGATATCAGCGTAGGCTATCTGACCGCGCTGGTGTGCATGAGCTGCGCGGTGCATCTGGACTACGGCGGCGGCAGCGTGGGCACGGCCATGCTCCTGGCCCTGGGCATCGGCGTGGCCTTTGGCGTGGTCCAGGGTTTCCTGGTGGCCTACCTGGAGATCCAGCCCTTCATCATCACCCTGGCGGGCATGTTCTTCGCCAAGGGCATGACCACCATCGTCAATAACACCCAGTTCAACGTGGCCCACGAGGGCTTCCAGGCCCTGAAGGCCACCCGTATCTATCTGCCGGTAGGCTCCGTGAACCGGCTGGGCGTATATGTTCCGGCCTATGTGGAGATCGGCGTCATCGTGGCGCTGGTGGTGGTCGTGGCGCTGTTCATCGTGCTGCGCTGGACCAGGCTGGGCCGCAGCCTCTACGCCGTGGGCGGCAACAACCAGAGCGCCAATATGCTGGGCATCAACGTCAAGCGCAACAAGTTCTACGCCCATCTGCTGTGCAGCATCCTGGCCAGCATCGGCGGGTTCGTGTACTTCCTGCATGTGGGCTCCGGCTCCCCCTCCCACGCCAGCGGCTATGAGATGAACGCCATCGCCTCCTCCATCATCGGCGGCACCCTGCTGACCGGCGGCGTGGGCAACATTGCCGGCACTTTCTTCGGCGTACTGAGTCTGGGCACCATCAAGAACATCGTCTCCTCCATCGGCCTGGACGAGGCCTGGTGGACCAACATCACCGTGGCGGCCATGATCTGCCTGTTCCTGGTCATCCAGAGCGTGGTGCTGATGCGCAAGCACAAGAAAAAGGTGTGAGCTATGGACGATAAGAAACTTTATCTGGGCGTGGAGTTCGGCTCCACCCGCATCAAAGCTGTCGCCATAGACGGGGCGTACAGCCCCGTCTCCACCGGCGACTACACCTGGGCCAGCACCTATGAAAATGGCGTGTGGACCTATTCCCTGGACGAGGCTTGGGCGGGCCTGAAAAAGGCCCTGTCCGGCGTGGAGGGCCGGGAGGATATCCGCGCCATGGGCGTTTCCGCCATGATGCACGGCTACCTGGCCTTTGACGCGGACTGGAATCTGCTGGTCCCGTTCCGGACCTGGCAGAACACCATCACCGGCCCGGCAGCGGCGGAGCTGACCGCCCTGTTCGGCTTCAACGTGCCCCAGCGGTGGAGCATCTCCCACCTGTATCAGGCCGTCCTGAACGGGGAGGAGCATGTCTCCCGGGTGGCCCACATCACCACCCTGGCGGGCTATATCCACCACGCCCTCACCGGCGTGAACGCCGTGGGCGTGGGCGAGGCCTCCGGCATGTTCCCCATCGCCGCCGACGGCAAGGGCTACGATGCGGATATGCTGGCTAAGTTTGAAAAGCTGGCGAAGGAAAAGGGCATGCCCTGGAAGGCGGCGGACCTGCTGCCCAAGGTGCTGCAGGCCGGCGAGAGCGCCGGCGTCCTCACCGAGGCGGGAGCGGCGCTGCTGGACGGGCTGCTGCCGGCGGGCATCCCCCTGGCGCCGCCGGAGGGCGACGCGGGCACCGGCATGACCGCCACCAACGCGGTGGCCCCCCGGACCGGCAACGTGTCCGCGGGCACCAGCATCTTCTCCATGGTGGTGCTGGAAAAGCCCCTGGAGCACGTACATGAGGAGATCGACGTGGTGACCACCCCCACGGGCAAGCCCGTGGCTATGGTCCACTGCAACAACTGCACCAACGACACCAACGCCTGGGTGGGCGTGCTCAAAGAGACGGCGGAGCTGTTCGGCGCGGAGCCCGACACCGGCGCCCTGTACACCAAGCTCTACGAGAAGAGCCTGGAGGGGGACCCGGACTGCGGCGGCGTGCTGGTGTGCAACTATCTGGCCGGAGAGGGCGTCACCCACATGGACGCGGGCCGGCCCCTGGTGGTCCGGACCCCGGACGCCAAGTTCACCCTGGCCAACTTCTTCCGGGCCCAGCTTTACGCCACTATGTCCACCCTGAAGATCGGCATGGACATCCTGGCCCAGGAGCACGTAGCCATCGACTCGCTGACCGGCCACGGCGGTCTTTTCAAGACCCCGCTGGTGGGGCAGAAGTACATGGCCGCCGCCTGCAATGCCCCGGTCACCTGCATGGAGACCGCTGGGGAGGGCGGCCCCTACGGCATGGCCCTGCTGGCGGCCTATCTGGTGGATAAGGCCGAGGGCGAGAGCCTGGAGGACTACCTGAACGCCCACGTGTTCGCGGGCGTGACCGGCTCCACGGTGACCCCGGACCCGGCGGACGCGGCGGGCTTCACCGCCTACATCCAGCGGTACAAGGCTCTGCTGAACGTGGAGCGGACCGCGGTGGAAGATCTTTGAGGAGGACGACGCTTTGAGCAAGTATGAATTTTGGTTCGTGGTGGGCAGCCAGTTCCTGTACGGCCCCGAGGTCCTGGAGACGGTAGAGGCCCGGGCTAAGGAGATGGCGGCGGAGATGAGCAAGAGCCTGCCCTATCCGCTGGTCTACAAGGTCACCGCCAAGACCAACAAGGAGATCGCCGACGTGGCGAAAGAGGCCAACCATGACGACGCCTGCGCCGGCATCGTCACCTGGTGCCACACCTTCTCCCCCAGCAAGATGTGGATCAACGGCCTGGCCAGCCTGCAAAAGCCCTATTGCCACTTCGCCACCCAGTACAACAAGGAGATCCCCAATGAGGAGATCGACATGGACTTCATGAATCTGAACCAGGCCGCCCACGGCGACCGGGAGCACGGATTCATCGCCGCCAGGCTCCGTATGCCCCGGAAAGTCATCGCCGGCTACTGGAAGGACGAAAAGGTCCTGGGCCGCATCGGCTCCTGGATGAAAGCCGCCGTAGGCGTGGCCGTGTCCAAGGGCATGAAGGTCATGCGTTTCGGCGACAACATGCGGGAAGTGGCCGTCACCGAGGGCGACAAGGTGGAGGTCCAGACCAAGCTGGGCTGGCAGGTGAACACTTGGGCCGTGGGCGACCTGGTCAAGGAGATGAACGCGGTCACCGAGGCCGAGATCGACGAGCTGGTCAAGGTCTACGAGGCCAATTATGACATCGCCACCGACAACACCGCCGCCATCCGCTACCAGGCCCGGGAGGAGATCGCCATCGAGAAGATGATGGACGCCGAGGGCTGCAAGGCCTTCTCCAACACCTTCCAGGACCTGTACGGCATGGAGCAGCTGCCGGGCCTGGCAAGCCAGCATCTGATGGCCCAGGGCTACGGCTACGGCGGCGAGGGGGATTGGAAAGTGTCCGCCATGACCGCCATTTTGAAGGCCATGGGCGAGGGCGGCAACGGCGCCTCCGCTTTCATGGAGGATTATACCTACCATCTGGTGGAGGGCCAGGAGTACTCCCTGGGCGCCCACATGCTGGAGGTGTGCCCCTCCCTGGCGGCAGGAAAACCCCGCATCGAGACACACCACCTGGGCATCGGTATGAACGAGAAGGACCCGGCCCGGCTGGTGTTCGAGGGCAAGGCCGGTCCCGCTATCGTGGTGAGCCTGATCGACATGGGCGGCCGGCTGCGGCTGATCTGCCAGGACATTGAGGCGGTCAAGCCCATCATGCCCATGCCCAACCTGCCCGTGGCCCGGGTCATGTGGCGGGCCATGCCGGATCTGACCACCGGCGTGGAGTGCTGGATCACGGCGGGCGGCGCCCACCACACGGTGCTCAGCTACGACGTGACCGCCGAGCAGATGAAGGACTGGGCCAACATGATGGGCATTGAGTTCGTCCACATCGGCAAGGACACCACCGTGGAGGGTCTGGAAAAAGAGCTCTTCTGGAACGACATCGCCTGGAAGCTCAAGGCGATATAAAACAGGACTGGACCGCCGGGCCGACGGCCCGGCGGTTTATCAAAAGGAGACATCGACATGCTTGAAAAATTGAAAAAGGCGGTCCTGGAGGCCAACCTGCTCCTGCCGAAGCACGGACTGGTCACGTTCACCTGGGGCAACGTATCCGGCATCGACCGGGAAAAGGGCCTGGTGGTCATCAAGCCCTCCGGGGTGGAGTATGACGGCATGCAGGCTGAGGACATGGTGGTGGTGGACCTGGACGGCAACCGGGTGGAGGGCAAGTACAAGCCCTCCAGCGATACCCCCACCCACATCGCGCTGTACAAGGCGTTCCCCGCCCTGGGAGGCGTGGTCCACACCCACAGCCGCTGGGCCACCAGCTTCGCTCAGGCGGGCAAGGGCATCCCCGCCTTCGGCACCACCCAGGGTGACTATTTTTACGGGGAGATCCCCTGCACCCGGAAGATGACACCGGCGGAGATCAGCGGCGAGTATGAGCTGGAGACGGGCAACGTGATCATCGAGACCTTCCGGTCCCGGCACATCGACCCGGCCCAGGTGCCCGCCGTGCTGGTGCACAGCCACGGTCCCTTTGCCTGGGGCACGGACCCGGCCAACGCGGTCCACAATGCCGTGGTCCTGGAGGAGGTGGCCTTTATGGCGTTCCACGCCATGGCCCTGACCCCGGGTCTGCCCCCCATGCAGCAGGAGCTGCTGGACAAACACTATCTGCGCAAGCACGGCCCCGGCGCCTATTACGGCCAGGGCTGAGCGCGGCGCACACAGCAAACGGCGGCCCCCTTGCAAAAGGGGGCCGCGAAGCTGTTTTCCCGGAGGGTCTATGAAAAAAGACAACGGATTTCTCGCCACGGAGCCGGTGGGAAGGCTCCTTTTCAAGCTGGCCGTACCCACCATCGCGGCCCAGATCATCAACATGCTCTACAACGTGGTGGACCGCATCTACATCGGCCACATGCCGCAAGACGGGGACCTGGCCCTGACGGGGGTGGGGGTGTGCATGCCCATCATCATGTTCATCTCCGCTTTCGCGGCCCTGATCAGCGCCGGCGGCGCGCCGAGGGCGTCCATCTACATGGGCCGGGGGGACAACGACACGGCGGAAAAGACCATGGGCAGCTGCTTCAGTTTGCAGCTTGTTATCTCCGCCGTGCTGACGGCGGCGCTGCTGCTGTGGGCCCGGCCCATGCTGCTGGCCTTCGGGGCCAGTGAAAACACCATCGGCTACGCCGCAGCCTATATGCGCGTCTACACTGTGGGCACGGTGTTCGTGCAGCTCACCCTGGGCATGAACGCCTATATCACCGCCCAGGGCTTCGCCAGGACCGGGATGCTGACTGTGCTGATCGGGGCGCTGTGCAACATCGCGCTGGACCCGGTGTTCATCTTCCTTTTGGGGATGGGGGTCCGGGGCGCGGCCCTGGCAACGGTGCTGAGCCAGGGGATCTCCTGCGCGTGGGTGGTGTGGTTCCTCAGCGGGAAAAAGACCATTTTGCGCCTGAAAAAGGAGACTTTGCCCATCCGGATGAAGCTGGCGGCCCCCTGCATCGCCCTGGGCACGGCCACGTTCATCATGCAGGCCAGCGAGAGCGTGATCTCCGTGTGCTTCAACTCGTCGCTTTTGCGATACGGCGGGGACTTGGCCGTGGGGAGCATGACCATCCTCACCAGCGTCATGCAATTCGCCATGATGCCTTTGCAGGGCCTGGGCCAGGGGGCCCAGCCCATCACCAGCTATAACTATGGCGCGGGCAACGCCGACCGGGTGAAGCAGATATTCCGGCTGCTGCTGACCGTGAGCCTGAGCTATTCCGTGACCCTCTGGGGGCTGATCATGCTGTTTCCCCGGCTGTTCGCGGGGATCTTCACCCCGGACCCGGTGCTGCTGGACTTTACGGGCCGGTCCCTGCGGGTGTACTGCGGGGCCACGCTGCTGTTCGGTATCCAGATCGCCTGCCAGATGACCTTTGTGGCCCTGGGCAACGCCAAGGCGTCTGTTACCGTGGCGGTGGTGCGCAAGTTTGTGCTGCTGCTGCCGTTCATCTACCTGATGCCCCGGCTAATGGCCGACAAGACCATGGCGGTGTACACCGCCGAGCCGGTGGCGGACGCCATCGCCGTGACGTTTACGGCGATCTTGTTCACCGGCCAGTTCAAAAAGGCGGTCCGGAGCATATCCGGTCCGCCGGGCAAGGAAGCATAAAAGGCACAAGGCCGGCGGCCTGTCCGCCGGCCCTTGCTGAGCTTGTCCAAAAACAAGTTTTTTGACCGCTCTGATATAAACTGCTCGGCGGAAGTGAATCCCGCCGGCAGGAAGTCAAAAGCCTG
>CANRBG010000014.1 GCA_947628805.1 uncultured Oscillospiraceae bacterium
GGTTTCCCTTTTGGCATAAGCAACACCCCATTCGTTATCAGTATACCATACTGTCTAACAAATGGGGTGCTGTTCACTTTTGCTATGGGGTGATATTCATTTATTCCAGGCGGCAGTCTGCCGGCGGAGCCAGTCCTCCCAGGCAGGGAAGCCCTCGCCAGTCCTGGCGCAGACCGGGAAGATCTCGATGGCGGGATTGCGCATTTTGGCGTACTCCGTCACCTTGTCCATGTCAAAGTCGAAGTAGGGCAGCACGTCGATCTTGTTGATGAGCAGCGCGTGGCACACCTCGAACATCAGCGGGTATTTCAGAGGCTTGTCGTGGCCCTCCGGCACCGACAGGATGGCCACGTTTTTGCCGGCCCCCGTGTCGAACTCCGCCGGGCACACCAGGTTGCCCACGTTTTCAAGCACCACCAGGTCGAAGCCCTCCGCGCCCAGCTCCTTCAGGCCTTGCTCGGTCATGCCCGCGTCCAGGTGACACATGCCCCCGGTGTGGATCTGGATGGCGGCGGCCCCGGCGGCGGCGATGGCCTCCGCGTCCACGGTGGCGTCGATATCCGCCTCCATGACGCCGATGCGCAGCTCGTCTTTCAGGTCCGCGATGGTCCTTTTCAGCGTGGTGGTCTTGCCCGCCCCGGGGGAGGACATGAGATTGACGAGAAAGGTCTTCTGCTCTTTCAGTTCCCGCCGTATCCTATCCGCCTCGGCGTTGTTGTCGGCAAAGACGCTCTGCTTCACCTCAATGACGCGTACCTTATCCATCGCTGGGTCCCTCCTCCGGTACCTCGATCTCTTTGATCATGAACTCATTTCCCTGCAAAAGGTATGTGTTGCCGCCGCCGCAGTAGGGGCAGGTCCGGCCGTGCTCCACGGTGCCATACTGTTTTTGGCAGTCCTCACACCAGGTGACGGCCTTGATAGGCTCTACCCTAAGCTCCGCCCCGGCCACCAGCGGTTCCCGGGCCGACGCCCACTTCCAGCAGTCGGTCAGATAGCTGGGGATCACAGAGGACACCTCCCCCAGCTGGAGGGTGACGGCGGAGATCCGCGTCACGGCGTTTTCCGCCGCCACCTTCTTCAGACTGTCGATCACGTGGAACACCACGCCCAGCTCATGCATTTTGACTCTTCTTGCCGAATTTGATGTGGATGGCCTGCTTGGCGGCGTAGGGGAGGATCTCCTTGAGTTTGTCCTCGGCGGGGATCATGTGGGTGCACTCGGGCCGGTCCCGATGCAGGGTGATGGCCCCAAAGGCGCACTTGGTGGTGCACACGCCGCAGCCGATGCAGCGGTTGGGGTCCACGATGGACGCGCCGCAGCCCAAGCACCGGGCCGTCTCCTTCTTGACCTGTTCCTCGGTGAAGGGCACCCGCTCGTCCTTAAAGGTCTTACGCAGGGCCTCGTTGTAGCCGATGCGCTGGCGGGGGGTGTTGTCAAAGGAGGCCTCGTCGATCTTGATGTCGGTCTTGTCCAGCTCCACGAAGTGGTTGGGGTTACGGCCGATGGTCAGGCTGGAGTGGGGCTGCACGAACCGGTGCAGACTCACGGCCCCTTGGTGGCCGGCGGCGATGGCGTCGATGGCGAATTTCTGGCCGGTATAGGCGTCGCCGCCCACGAAGATATCCGGCTCGGCGGTCTGGTAGGTGACCGGGTCCGCCTTGGCGGTGCCGTTGGGGTTGAACTCCACCTTTGTGCCCTTGAGAAGCTCCTTCCAGTCCACCTTCTGGCCGATGCAGTACAGGACCGTTGTGCACTCGGCGGTCTCGGTCTCATTGTCGTCAAAGGTGGGGGCGAAGCGACCCTCGGCGTTTTTCACGGACAGGCACTTGCGGAATTTGACGCCGGCGCACTTGCCGTCCGCCGCCAGGACCTCGGTCTGGCCCCAGCCGGCGTGGATCTGAACGCCGTCCCGCTCGCACTCGGACCGGTCTTCCTCGCCCATGGGCATATCGTCGTAGCCCTCCAGGCAGTACATGCTCACGCTCTCGGCCCCGCAGCGGACCGCCGTCCGGGCCACGTCCGCGGCGATGTTGCCGCCGCCGATGACCACCACCTTGCCGGTGAGCTTCACATCGCCGGTCAGGTTCACGGCCCGCATGAAGTCGATGCCGGCCTGGACGCCTTTCGCGTCGTCGCCGGGCACGCCCAGCCTGCCGCCGGACTGCAGGCCCACGGCCACGTAAAAGCCCTTGAATCCCTGCTCCCGGAGCTGGGCGATGGTCACGTCCTTGCCGACCTCCACGCCGGTCCTGAACTGGACGCCCAGGGCCCGCAGCACGTCGATCTCCGCTTCCACCACGTCCTTTTCCAGCCGGAAGCCGGGGATGCCGTTCATCAGCATGCCGCCCACCCGCTGCTCCTTCTCGAACACGGTGGGGACGTAGCCCTTCTCCGCCAGGTAATAGGCGCAGCTCAGGCCGGCGGGGCCGCCGCCGATGATGGCGATCTTTTCCTCAAACTCGCCCTGTACCTTGGGCACCACCTTCTCCGGGATGAACCGGGTAGCCGCGTCCAGGTCCTGCTGGGCGATGAACCGCTTCACCTCGTCGATGGCCACGGCCTGGTCCACGGTGCCCCGGGTGCAGGCGTCCTCGCAGCGGCGGTTGCAGATGCGGCCGCAGACGGCGGGGAAGGGGTTTTCCCGCTTGATGAGCTGCAACGCCTCGGTATACTTGCCCTGGGCCGCCAGCTTCAGGTAGCCCTGGACGGCGATGTGGGCCGGGCAGGCGGTCTTGCAGGGGGAGGTGCCGGACTCGTGGGAGTTGACGCGGTTTTTGTCCCGGTAGTCCACGGTCCACATGTGCTCGCCCCAGCTCTGCTCGCTGGGCAGAGGCTGGCGGGGATAGGTGACCTGGCTGCCGTCGGCCTTGCACAGCTTCTGGCCCAGCTTCACCGCCCCGGCGGGGCAGTATTCCACGCACCGGCCGCAGGCCACGCACTCGTCCTTGTCCACGTGGGCCACATAGGCGGAGCGGGACATGTTGGGGGTGTTGAAAAGCTGGCTGGTCCGCAGGGCGTAGCACACGTTCACGTTGCAGTTGCAGATGGCGAAAATTTTATTCTCGCCGTCGATGTTGGTGATCTGATGGACGAAGCCGTTGTCCTCGGCCTTTTTGAAGATGGCAAGGGCCTCCTCCTTGGTGATGTACCGGCCGCCCTTGCCGGTCTCCACCACGTAGTCGGCCATATCGCCCACGGCCACGCACCAGTCCATGAAGTCGTCGGCGCAGCCCTCTTCATAGGTCTGGCGGGACCGGCGGCAGGAGCAGGGGCTGGCGGCGTACTTGCCCTCGTACTTGTCCAGCCAGTGGGAGATGTGCTCCAGGGAGACGGACTTGTCCTCCATCTCGATGGCCTTTTCCACGGGGATCACGTGCATGCCGATGCCCGCGCCGCCGGGAGGCACCATGGGGGTCACCTTGGTCAGGGGCAGGAAGCTCATCCGCTCGAAGAAGCGGCCCATCTCCGGGTGCTGGCCGATCACGTCCATGTTCATGTTGGTGAACTCGGCGCTGCCGGGCACGTACATGGGCAGGACCCAGCGTTTTTCATGCTGGGGATTCTTGCCGTCCAGGTTTTCCCAGTTGTACTCCAGGATGCCCAGCCAGCTCAGATGCTCCAGCATCTTCTCCAGCTTTTCGGTCTCCATGCCGGACAGCTCCTGGAGCTGCTTGAAGGTCTTGGGCTTGCGGACCCCCAGCTTGGCGGCGAATTCCGCTTCCTCGTCCGTCAGGATGGCAGACAGGGCCCAGTACTCCGGGTCGTCCTTGGTGATCTTCTTCAGCCCCAGCTTCTGGGGGATGCGGTCGGTGATCAGCTTGCCCAGCTTGGCGATGGGCTCCCGCATGGGCTCCTCCCGTACGATCTTGTCGGGATTGGGATCATGGATCGATGCCATTGTCTCTCTCCTTCCATTGATGGCCATATGCCCCCCGCCGAAAAGCGTGGAGCATATGGTATGTGTTTGCTTTCTCTCCGCCGGCCTTACGCCTCCGTCGGACTCACTCGGCCCGGGCCATGGCCTCCTCGAAGTCCTTGGTGCCCTTGAAGACCTCGTGCTTGTAGGGGTTGATATGCTGGGCCTTGGCCCGCTTGACGATCAGGGCCAGCGCCGCGCAGTTGATCAGGATGCTGAGCACCGCTACCACGCCCTGGGCGCGGGGATCGGCCGCCGTGGGGTGGATGGCCGCGTCCATGAACCCATCCGCGTACAGGCTGGGGATCACGGAGAAACGGCTGTAATCCTGGAACATGGGGAACACCTGGGCAAACATGCACCAGGTAGCCAGGGTGTTGGCCCGGTTCTGGATCCAGCCGCCCTTGTTCCAGAAGATGGCCGCCACGGTGGGGGCCAGCAGCAGCGCGAAGCCGCAGTACCAGGCGTGGGTGGGCAGATTCAGATAGGTGTACTCAAAGTTCCACACGTCGTAGGCCAGGATGTAGACCCAGGTCATGTCGGGCCAGAGCATGTCGTCCTTCTTCTTGGAGGAATAGATGCCCCACCAGCCGGTCATGCACAGGATGTTGATGATGCCGGCCAGGCCGTTGGCCCAGTTCCACCAGCCGCCGTAGACCCACACGCCCTCGCTGGACAGCCACCAGCGGTCGCCGTTCTGGGCCAGAGCCAGGGAGCCCTTGACCGCGCTCTCGAAGTCGCTGGCAACGGCGATCAGGATGTTGATCGCCACGATGATGAACGGGAAGGGCTTGAACCAGTCTTTCTTGCCCAGCCCGGTCTTGTATTTGAGCATCATGAAGCCGATGCAGCCGATGCTGGCCGCGTAGAGCTTGGCATAGTGGAACCAGCTGTTCATGTACACATAGGTGGGGTTTTTCAGGGCCCACTCCGCGCCCCGGGCCGCGCCCACGTAAATGGCGATGAAATACACCGTCAGGCCGCCCAGCACGCCTACGAAGAAGCCGTAACCGCCCAGCTTGGTCCGCCGCTGGATCTCGTTGGTGATGATGAGTCCCAGGAACACCAGGATCCACCCCACCACCTGATAGATGGAATTCTCGCCGTACACTTGGAAAAGCATCTTTTTCACCCTCCCATAAAAAGTATGAGCGACCCACGGCCGTTCATGATTTATTCACAATTTAAATATATCGTCCCCTGCGTTGCAAAACAATTCGATTTGCGGTATAATTTATTCCAACGTGGAATAAATCGTCGAATCGGGGGGGCGGAAACGGTGGACACGGAATACATTCGGGAATTCGTGATGCTGGCGGACTGCCTGAATTTCAGCGAGGCGGCGGAGACGGCCATGGACGATTACAAGCGCCGGGCCAGCACCTCCCTCACCATCGCCATCATGCAAAATCCCCAGTATTACGACATGGCCCGGTACATCATAAGCTTCCGGCGGGCCCACCCGGACCTGGCTTTCACCATGGTGGAGGGGGATGAATTCCAGCTTTACGATCTGTTTCGAAAGAAGATGGTGAATATTTTTCCCACCTTTTCCACCTTTCGGGGCATGGAGAATTTCCAATTCATGCCCTTGGCGGAGAGCGCCGTGGTGGCGATGGTGAGCCGGGACCACCCCCTGGCCGGGGCGGAGAGCGTCCGTCTTCGGGACCTGGCCGGAGAGCGGCTGCTGCTGCCGGCCCGGAACGGGGCCCTGTCCCGGCTGATCCGGGGCGCGTTCCGCCGGGAGGGGCTGGAGCCGGAGGTCATATACGAGGGCAGCTCCACCGGCAGCATCGACCTGGTCCGGGGCGGCATGGGCGTGGGTCTGCACGCCCGGGAGCTCGCCGCCGCCCTGGGCGGGGACCGGAGCGTGGCGGCCATCCCGGTGGAGCCGGCGCTCACTTTTGCCTACGGTCTGGGCTACCGGGAGATGGACGCCCTGTCCCCCGCCGAGCAGCTGTATCTGACCCACATGCGTCAGTTCAGCCTCCCGGAAACGGCAAAGCGCGAAAACCCGGTTGACGAACGGCCCGACCGCGGCTACAATGGTGAAAAAACTAAATATATAGAGAGGTAGAAAAATGAAAAAGTTCTTCCAGGAATTCAAGGCGTTCGCCACCCGGGGCAACGTGATCGATCTGGCCGTCGGCGTGATCATCGGCGCGGCCTTCCAGAAGATCGTGACCTCCGCGGTCAACGATCTGGTGATGCCCCTGATCGGCCTGATCACCGGCAACTCCAACTTCAACGACGCGTTTTTCATCCTGCGTCTGCCGGAGGGCGTGGAGGCCTCCCAGGTCACCAGCCTTGCCACCGCCACAGAGCTGGGGGTGACCACGTTCAATTACGGCGCGTTCATCTCCGCGGTCATCGACTTTCTGATCATGGCCTTTGTGATCTTCCTGATGGTGAAGGCTCTGAACAAGGCCAGCGAACTCACCCACAAGAAGGCGGAGCCGGTGGAGGAAGCCCCCGCCACCAAGATCTGCCCCTACTGCCTGAGTGAGATCCCCGCCGGCGCCACCAAGTGCGCCCACTGCACTGCGGACCTGACCGCCGCCGTGGACGGGCAATAATTAACCACCGGGCGCGGCAAAGGCCGCGCCCGGTTGATTCAATTCTGCTTGAATTCTCTTAATATCAATCCCGGGTTCTTTTCTTCCGCCCAGCGGATGGACCACTGGCCCCCGAAGACCAGCAGGTCGTTGCCCCGAAAGTCCTGGACCCAGCGGCTGTCGGTGCCAAGGTTGAGCCGGCTCAGGTCCATATCGGTGTTCTCCACCCAGCGCACATACTGATAGGGCAGGCCCCGCCGGCGCACGTCCACGCCGTATTCGGTCTTCAGCCGGTATTCCAGCACCTCCAGCTGCAGCACGCCCACCACCCCCACGATGACTTCCTCCAGGCCGGAGCCGGGGGCGTGGAAGATCTGGATGGCGCCCTCCTGAGCGATCTCCATCATGCCCTTTTCAAACTGCTTGCGCTTCATGGTGTCGATGCGCTCCACGGCGGCGAATATCTCCGGGGCAAAGGTGGGGATGCCCTCAAAGGTTACCTTTTTCGCCTTGTCGCAGACCGTGTCGCCGATGGCGAATAGGCCCGGGTCGAAGATGCCGATGATGTCCCCGGCGTAGGCCTCGTCGATGATCTGGCGGTTTTCCGCCATCATCTGCTGGGGCTGGGCCAGACGGAGGGTCTTGCCCCCCTGGACATGCAGGTATTCCTTATCCCGCTCGAATTTTCCGGAAACCACCCGCATGAAAGCGATCCGGTCCCGGTGGGCCTTGTTCATATTGGCCTGGATCTTGAACACGAAGGCGGAAAAATGCTCGTCAAAGGGGTCAATCTCGCCCTCCGCCGCCTGCCGGGGCAAGGGCGGGGGCGTCAGGGCCAGAAAGCTCTTCAAAAAGGGCTCCACCCCGAAGTTGGTCAGGGCCGAGCCGAAAAACACCGGGCTCAGCTGGCCCCTGTGGACCTGCTCCAGATCGAACTCATACCCAGCTCCGTCCAGCAGCTCCACGTCCGCCTCCAGGGTCTGGCGGAGGCTCTGGCCCAAGAGCGCGTCCAGGGCGGCGGTGTCGTCCAGACCGTGTTCCTCCGCCTGGATGCGGGCCGAGCCCCGATGGGCGTCGCCAAAGGACAGGATCTTCCCGCTCTGGCGGTCATAGACCCCCTTGAAATCCCGGCCGCAGCCGATGGGCCAGTTCATGGGATAGGTGCCGATGCCGAACTCGTTTTCCAGCTGCTCGATCAGGTCGTAGGGACTGCGGGCCTCCCGGTCCAGCTTGTTGATGAAGGTGAAGATGGGGATATGGCGCATGGCGCAGACCTTGAAGAGCTTCCTCGTCTGGGGCTCAATGCCCTTGGCCGCGTCGATGACCATCACCGCGCTGTCCGCGGCCATGAGAGTGCGGTAGGTGTCCTCGGAGAAGTCCTGGTGGCCGGGGGTGTCCAGGATGTTGACGCACATGCCCTCATACTCGAACTGCATGACCGAGGAGGTGATGGAGATGCCCCGCTGTTTTTCCAGCTCCATCCAGTCGCTGACCGCGTGGCGGGCGGAGGCTTTGCCCTTCACCGCCCCGGCCAGCTGGATCGCGCCTCCGTACAGCAGCAGCTTTTCCGTCAAAGTGGTCTTGCCGGCGTCCGGGTGAGAGATGATGGCAAAGGTCCTGCGGCGGTCGATCTCGCTTTTCATATCGGACATAAAATCGGACATAAAACTGACCTCGTTACCAATGGTTTCACACGTTTTGTAATATTACCATTATAAGGTTAAAAAATCAACGGCAAAAACCGGCCTGCCCCAATGGGACAGGCCGGCTCGCGGTCAAATGGTCACTGCACGACCCTGCGGGCGCTGTAGAAGCGGGTGTTGTAATAGGTCTCCGACAGGTTGGAGATCATCACCTTCCCGCCGCCGGAGGAGGCGTGGATGAACTGGTTGTTGCCGATGTAAAGACCGGCGTGGCCGATGGCGCTCTTGTAGCCGTTGTAGAAGATGATGATGTCGCCGGGCTGCATGTCGCCTCGGGAGACCTGGGTGCCGTTGCTGTTCTGGGCGGTGGCGGTGCGGGAGATGGAATAGCCGCACTGCTTGTACACGTAGTAGACAAAGCCCGAGCAGTCAAAGCCGGAGGGGCTCGTCCCGCCGTAGACATAGGGCACGCCCAGGTACTTCTTGGCCTCCACAACGATCTTCTCTCCCGCGTCGGTGGACTGGGCGGAGGGCGTGCCAGCGCTGTTGTTGCCGGAGGCGGTGTTGGTGGAGATATAGGTCCCCAGGATGAAGCCGCTGTCGTTGCCGTAGGTGACCCGGTACCACTGGCCGGACTTGCCGGTCAGGGTGACGGCGGCGCCCGCAGCCAGGACCTGCTTGCTGGTGTAGGCGGTGGAGGGGCCCTCCCGCATGTTCACCGCGGTGGTGGTGACGGCGGGGGTGTTGGTCATGCTCTCCACGCTGACAGATGTGCCAGATGTGGACAGGTACTGCTTGTACACATAGCCCTTGACGCCGTTGTAGGTCACCGCGTACCAGTCGCCGGACTGACCGGTGATGGTCATTTTGGTGCCATTATTATATGTACCAAGACTGGCATAGCTGGTGGAGGGGCCGGAGCGCAGATTCACATAGCTGCCGGTGATGACGCCGGTGGTCTGGGTCCCGCTCTGAGTCTCCGGCGCGGAGGTAGACCCGCCGGAGGAGCTGCTGCCGCTCCCCAGGGACAGATAGCTGCTGTTGATATAGGCGGTGACGCCCTTATAGGTGATCTTGTACCAGTCACCGGATTTGGCGGAGACGGTATAGCTTTCGCCGGTGTTGGTGCTTCCGACGACGCTGTAGTTAAGGCCCGGACCGGAACGCACGTTCACATAGGTGCCTTTTACATAGCCCGTACCGGAAGCGCTGCTGCCGGAGGAAGAACTGCCGCCGGCCACGGACAAGTATTCCTTGTTCATGTAGCCGGTCCGGCCCTGATAGGTGACCTTATACCAGCCGTCCAAAGTCTCCACGATCTGCACGGTGGCGCCCCGGGGCGCCACGGCCAGGACGGAGCTGGAGGTGTTGGGCTCGCTGCGCAGATTCAAGCCCGACGATGCCGAGACCGTGCCGGTCTCGCCCGCCGCGTCAGCCACGCCTGCGCCCACCGCCGCCGTCAGGCAGACGAGGATGCCGATAATGACCGCTGTCCGAAGCAGCGTCGTGATCGTTCTCTCTCTAGCCATGGCCGTTCACCGCGTCGCCAGAGCACGGTCCAGCCACACGGAGGCCACGTCCATGGCCGCGTACAGGCTGTCCTTCTCGCTTTTTTTCACCACCCGGTCCCGGCTCTTCAGATCCGGGTCCGTCAGCTGCAGCTGCACGGATACCTTGGTGGCCACGTCCAGATCCTTGATCTTCTTCGTATCCAGGATCTGGAGCATGATGATATACTTCTCCGCCATGCTGCCGAAGTAGATCAGATTATCCTTCCGGCGCAGGGGATGCCCCTTATACTGTAGTGTCGCAGTCTTCTTCTCGGCCATTTCCTATGCCTCCCTCAGGGTGTGTAACTGAATTGTAACACATTGTTTCAATGATGTCAACATAATTACACAATTTTTTCAAATTTTTCCTCTGCCGTTTTCGTGACGGTCCGTGCCGCAAAAAACGATCCGCCTGTCCTCCCCAAAAAGCCGGGAGGACAAGCGGATCCACGCGTTCTGTCTTATCTATTATATTTACCTATTATATTCTATAACAGTCTCGTCTCAGGACTCGTCAGAAGCCCCACCAGCCAAGGCCGGAGTGGACGGTGCTCATGACGCTGCGCCAGATCTGGGCGGCCGGGTTGGAGTAGAAGTACATCTGCGCCGGGTATTTGTAACCGGTCCAGACGGCCGCCACATAGTATTTGGTGTATCCGGTGAAGTAACGGTCCTGGTTGTTGCTGGTGGTGCCGGTCTTGCCGGCCACGGCGGTGCTGCCGAAGTAGGCCATGGTACCGGTACCGCTGGTGACGGCGGCCTGGAGCATATCGGTGATGTTCCAGGCGGTATCGGGCTTGATGGCCACCCGCTGGTCGGCGGGGTTATTGAGCACCACCTTGTCCTCGTCGTCGGTGACCATGGTATAGGTCCGGCCCTTGCTCATGACGCCGTCGTTGACGAAGGCGGTATACGCCTGGGCCATCTCCTTACAGGTGACGCCGTAGGAGAGCTGTCCCAGACCCAGAGCGGCGTAAGCGTAGTCGGTAACGGTGTTGCCGGTGCTCTCGTCCAGGTGGTCATAGACCAGGGAGGTGAAACCAAAGCGCTGGGTCAGATAGTTCCAGCTGGCCTGCAGGCCGATCCAGTCCAGCACCTGGGCTGCCACGGTGTTCCGGGACAGGATCAGTCCGGTGCGGATGTTGATGCCGCCGCTGTAGCCGCCGCCGTCGTTGCGGGGGAACCAGCTGGTGCCCTGCAGAGTAATGTTGGGAGAGTCGTTTACGAAAGTGTTCTGGTTGATCACACCCAGGTCAAGGGCAGGGGCATACACCGCCACGGGTTTGAAAGAGGACCCGGGTCGGCGGACCAGCTCTGTGGCATAGTTATCGGTGAAGCTGCCCGGCTTGATGCCGGTGTCGCCCGCCAGAGCCACGATGGCGCCGTCATAGGGGTTGATGATCACGATGGCGGAACTCAGCTTCTGGCCGGTGGGGTTATAGTAGGCCGACGGCAGATTTTCCGGGTGCTGGTAATAGCTGTCCACGACCTCCTGGATGCTGGGGATCATGCAGGAATAGATGTTATAACCGCCGTTATACAGCAGATTCTCCGCCTGGCGGTAGGTGATGCCCTTTTCCTCCGCCAGGTCGTCTACCACTTCCCAGACCAGGGAGTCCACATAATAGGAGTTGATGGGGATCTGCCGCTGCTCGCCCTCGGCCCGCTTGAATTGCAGCTGCTCGCTCTTGGCCGCCAGGTATTCGTCATAGGTGATGTACTGCTGATCGTACATCTCCTTGAGGATGAGCTCCTGACGGGTCTTGTTGCGCGCGGTGCTCTTGGGGCCGATATAGGGGTCGTACAGAGAGGGGTTGTTGGTGATGCCGATCAGGGCGGCGCATTCGGCCAGGTCCAGGTTCCAGACCTCCTTGCCGAAATACTCCCGGGCCGCCGCGCCAACGCCGTAGCAGCCCTCTCCCAGGTACATCTCGTTCAGATACCAGGTGACGATCTCCTCTTTGGTGTATTTCTTCTCAAATTCCAGGGCCCGGAACATCTCCAGCAGCTTACGCTGGACCGTGACCTCGTTTTTGCCGGTCAGGTTTTTGATGAGCTGCTGGGTCAGGGTAGAGCCGCCAAAGGTGTCGTCCATGCTCAGGAACATGCTGCCGAAGGCGCCGATGGTACGCCACCAGTCCACACCCTTGTGGGTGTAGAACCGCTGGTCCTCGATGGCCACGGCGGCGTGGACCATGTTGATGGGGATCTGGTCATAGTCCACCCAAATACGGTTCTCGGTGGCGTAAAGGGTGGCGATCTCCTGCCAGTCGCCGCTGCCCAGGCTGCTCTCGGCCCAGATGTGGCTGGACAGGGCGCTGTCCAGCTCCTCCGGCGTCAGGTCCAGTTCCTCGTTCAGGCAGGTCTTCACATATACGGCGAAGATGCAGGCCAGGATCATGCCGGTGGTGACGAACACCAGCAGCACGGTGACCACCGCCTTCAGGGCCGTGCGCAGGACAAGCCCCGCCCCCGCCGCGGCGGTGTCCACCACCGCGCCGGTCACCCGCCGGGCCCGGCGGACCTTTCGGCTGGTGTACCAGGCCTTCACACGCCGGAATCTATCTGCTATCTTGGAAAATACTCCCACAATGTCCCTCCGTATTTTCTGCGAACACTGTAACGATTCTGAGATGTTCATGTACAAACATAGCAAACATAGTTATTATAACACACTTTTCCCGGAATGTATATCCAATTTATTAAGATTTGCGGTTTTATCCCAGGATCCGCCGCATGAGGAACGGTCCAGACGGGCATACTGTTCTGGAAGGAGCGTGGAAAGATGCGGACGAACATAAAGATCATACTGTGCGTGATCCTAATAGCGCTGGCGGCCGCCAGCCTGATCACGGTGCTGGCGGACCTGGGGGTGCTGCCCGCGGTCCAGGCGGCCGCGGCGCCGGAATATGAGCTGCGCTCCTGGGGCGGCTGCGTGGCGGTGTTCAGCCCGCCGGGGGCCGACACGCCGGGCACCGTGACGGACATTCACGTCCGGGATCTGCCCATGGCGGACCGGCTGGCGCTGGCCGGCGGGGTGCGCGCGGCCGATTACGACCAGGTCATACGGCTGCTGGAGGATTATGGGGCCTGAAATCCCATTTTTCCCTCTTGCAATATGACCCGGCAGGCTTTACAATATAGACAGACAAGGGTGGCCTGAGCATGAAAGGGGGCCTGAGCATGGATAGCGAGTTTGGCGCCAACTACATCACCATCGAGGACGACGACGGCAACGAGTTTGAGCTGGAGCACCTGAGCACCCTGGAATTCGAGGGCGAGGAATACATGGTCTTCCTCCCCGCCGACATGGATGAGAACGATCCCGATTACGGCTTCATCATCCTCCGGGTGGAAGAGGTGGACGGCGAGGAACAGTTCGTCTCCGAAGACGATGAGGATAAGCTGCAGCGGGTGTACGAGCGCTATATGGAAATGGTCTTTGCCGAGGACGAGGAGGGCGGCCCCTCTTCAGAGGATTGACCGAAACGAGAACCAAACCTGCCCTGTGCGTGGTTTCAAGGGCCCGGTTGGACCCACATCTATTATAAGGGACGCCATATACGGCGGCGGAGCGCAGGCCTCCCGGCCTTTCGGCCGGATGTTGGAAGCACGGAAACCGCCATGAGGCGACCCACCTGCCGAGCTGTGCAGGTTACAAATCTGGCCCCCACGGCAGGGCGGGCTTCGTCGGAGCAAGGGAAACTTTGCTCCGACGACTTTTTTGTGGGCCGTGACTTGTTTTGACAGGCCGCCCCCAACGTGGTATACTGTTTCAAATGTTTTTACCGTTCCGCCGGGAAGGGAGACGCAGCCATATGAAAAAACTGTTGACGGTGCTGGCCGTGCTGGCGCTGTGCCTGGGCCTGAGCGCGTGTGGGCATTTTGTCAGCATCATGCCCGGCTCCGCCGCCGTGGATGAGAACAATCCGGACCTGCCCCAGACCCTGGACAACTTTGAGGAAAAAGGGCTCCTGGAATTCATGGGCTGGCAGGAGTTCGCCGCCCGGTACTATTCCGACACGCCCATCGCCCTGAGCATCCGTACCGCCCAGGGCGGATACGCCTCCCCCGTCTTTGACCGGACCAGCATCATCGCCGCCTGCGACGCCCTGCGGGCCATGACGGTGACGGGCCGGTCCGACGCCGTGCCGGCGGAGGACCAGCAGACGGTCTACACCTTCACCATGAAAAACGGCGAGGAATACGCCGTGGCTTTCTCCGGGGGCGAGCTGTGCCTGTACGCCGGCCAGTACACCGTTACCGGACTGAGCAAGCTGTCCGCCCTGGAATTCCCCGGCTATTCCAATGCCTTTGACGTGTTCGACCTGTATTACGACGAGGACATCCGCGCTTTCGCGGACAATTTCAACGTCAACACCCCCGTATCCGTCGGCCGCCGGTATAACGGCGGCGCCACCATGACCAGCCAGGACCCGGCGGTGGTCAGCCACGCGTTCCAGCTTTTGCAGGGGGCGCTCATCGACCGGGTGGAGGAGAGCCCCGACCAGAACATCGACCTGACCCAGCTGACGGATTACGTGTTCACAATGACCGACGGGAGCTACTACACCTTTACCTTTGCCGGACCCTGCCTGCAGGTGACGGCCTCCGACGACTACGGCCCGGTCTATTACTGGCTGAGCGGCGCCGACGAGCTGGCCGCCATGGAGATATTGCCGGAGAGCACGGTGCCCACCTTTGCCGGCGGGCCTCTGTACGGCATGCGGGAGGAGATCGCCCGGGGCCTGTCCGCCGCCAACGGCGAGCTGCCGGACGTGTCGATCGTGGGCGTGTACGTGGACTACACCATCGACGGCCAGCACGGCTATCTGACCCTGGACGCCGCCGACGGGGCCGCTTTCGTCCAGCGGGTGGCCTATATCAACGCCGCCGCTGAGATCACGGAGCCGGTGGGCGAGAAGATCACCGTGTACGTGACGCTGTCCGACCAGTCCGGCCCCATCATCGTCTTCACCGGCGACACGGTCCAGCAGATGGTGGGCTACGACCACCAGTGCGACGCCGCCGCCATGAGCGACCTGCGCGCCACTATCCTGGCCCTGGCTCAGGACCCGGATAACGTCGGACCCTCTTTCGGAAGTACATCGGGCTAAGTTATTTCGCGAAAATGCAAGCATTTCCGCGAGGGGATCGCGGCTCACATACGCGCATAAACGCTCCTGCCATTGGCAGGAGCGTTTCCACACTTCGTGAGCCGATAAGTGTTTTTTCCGACGCGCATGTCGCCGGAAAAAACGATCTGAATTTATTCGCGCTTCCGAGCGCGAACTCTGCGAGGCTTGGTCAGGTTATCGGCAGCGAGCGCGAACTCTGCGAGGCTGGGCGAGACTATTTCCCGAAAAAGGCTTCCAGGTCCGATCGGGCGGCTGTGCAGCGGCCGGAGATCATCCGCTCCTTGCCGCCGCCTTTGGCTTGCAGGGCCGGGCCGTTGGCCTTGATGAAAGCCCGCATGTCCGCCGTCCGGCTTGCCATGACGAACCGCCAGTCCCCGTCGGCGCCGGAAAATACGCCGCACACGCCCCCGCACTTCTCCATGCCGGCGTTGGCCAGCAGCCGCAAAGACTCCTCCTCACCCTGGAAGAAAATCAAAATGTTCCCCGCCGTCTCCGTCAGGGAGGCGGCCCGGTCCTCCGCCAGGGTCCGGCGCAGGCCGGCCAGCTCCCGCTTCAGCTCGTCCCGCTGGCCCAGCAGCTTTTCCACCCCGGCGGCCACGTCGGTCTGAGGCGCGTTCAAAAGCGCCGAGATCGCCGCCGTGGCCCCGTACCGGGCCCGGTAGTCCTCCAGAGCCGCCCCGCCGGACTTCATCCACAGCCGGACCCCGCCCCGGTGGCGCATGAAGTCCAGGATCTTGATAAGGCCGATCTGCCCCGTGGAGGATACATGGGGCGCGCAGCAGGCGCACCGGTCTATGCCCTCCACGGTGACGATGCGCACATCGTGGGTAAGAGCCAGCTTGCTGCGGTATTCCATCCCCGCCAGCTCCGCCGGGGCCGGGAACCGGGCCGTCACCGGCCGGTCGTCCCACACCGCCCGGTTGGCCGCCCGCTCCAGTTGGTCCAGCTGTTCCCGGGTCAGCTCCCCGCTGAAATCCACCGTACACCCCTCGTCGGTCAGGTGAAAGCCCACGTTCTCATAGCCGTATTCGGCCCGGACCAGGCCGGAGACGATGTGCTCGCCGGTGTGGTTCTGCATCCGGCCGAACCGGACCGGCCAGTCGATCTGGCCCCGGACCGTCTCCCCCACCGGCAGGGGCCCGTCCGTATAGTGGACGACGGCGCCGTCCTTTTCATGGGCGTCCAGCACCCGCGCGTCCCCCAGGGTCCCCGTATCCGCGGCCTGGCCGCCGCCCTCCGGGAAAAAGGCGGTGGCGTCCAGGATAACGGCCCACCCCTTTTTCCCCGCCTGCTGACAGTCCAGGACCCGGGCCTCGAAGGACCGGATATAGGCGTCCTCGTAATAGAGCTTTCTGGTGTCCATCGGTTGACCTCCCCGGAAAAAAAGTGTATACTGCGTTTATGGATATCTATACCGTTTTGTTCATCTATCTGGAGACGGTGAACCTGCTGACGCTGGGGGCTTTCGGCCTGGACAAACGCCGTGCTCGGGTCCACCGGGAGCGGATCCCGGAGGCCGTGCTGATGGCCATGGTGGCCGTGGGAGGCGGCGTCGGGGCCCTGGCGGGGATGCTTCTTTTCCATCACAAGACCCGCAAGAAGCTGTTTTCCGTGGGCGTGCCGGTGATCCTGGTCTGCCAGATAGGTTTTTTTCTCTGTCTTTTTTGGGCCGTATCCCACTGAACGGCCCTGTTTATTGTAAAGTTTTTACGGAGGTGCGTCAAGCATGGATCAGTATCTGGACATAAAACCCGAGGTGGCCGAAGCCCTGGCGGCCGGCAAGCCCGTGGTGGCGCTGGAGAGCACCATCATCTCCCATGGCATGCCCTGGCCCCAGAACGCCGAGACCGCTTTCGCGGTGGAGGATACCATCCGCGCCCACGGGGCCGTGCCCGCCACGGTGGCCGTCATCGGCGGCCGGCTGAAGGCGGGTCTGGAGAAAGACGAGATCGAATACCTGGCCAAAAAGGGCCAGGCCGTCACCAAGGCCAGCCGCCGGGATCTGCCGGTGCTGTGCGCCCGGCATGAGGACGGTGCCACCACCGTGGCCGCCACCATGATCGTGGCCGCCCTGGCGGGGATACAGGTGTTCGCCACCGGCGGCATCGGCGGCGTCCACCGGGGCGCGGAGGTCACCATGGACATCTCCGCCGACCTGGAAGAGCTGGCCCGCACGCCGGTGCTGGTGGTCTGCGCCGGGGCCAAGTCCATTTTGGACCTGGGCCTGACGCTGGAATATCTGGAGACAAAGGGCGTGGCCGTGTGCGGCTATCAGACCGACGAGCTGCCCGCCTTCTATACCCGCACCAGCGGCTTCGGGGTGGATTTCCGGGCCGACAGCCCCGCCGAGCTGGCGGCGGCCTTCCATGCCCAGCGGGCCCTGGGCTATCCCGGGGGCATGCTGTGCACCAACCCCATCCCGGAAGCGTATTCCATGGACCCGGCGGTCATCAACGCCGCCATCGACCAGGCCGTGGCCGAGAGCGTGGCCCAGGGGATCAAGGGCAAGAAGGTGACTCCCTTCCTGCTGGCCCGGGTCAAGGACCTCACCGGCGGGGACAGCCTGGAATCCAACATCCAGCTGGTCCTCAATAACGCCGCCCTGGCCGCCGACACCGCGGCGGAGCTGTGCAGGCTGTGACTTACAAAAACTGACAGCAAAAAAAGGGTTGACAAACCGAAAAGCCCGGTTTATAATGCAGACAATTTAATACGATAAACCGTTGATGAAGAGTAAGTAACCTTTCCAGGTGTGTCACAGAGAGCCGCGGGGGCTGGGAGCGCGGTACAGGCCGGAATGTGCGAATGGACTTCGGAGGGCGATCGGAAGGCAGGCTCGCCTGCCCTATGTGAGACGGAGAAGGCGCTCCGTGAAAAACGCCGCCGCGTGATGGCGCGGAGCAAAGCGGACGCTTTTCAAAGCGTCAAGCCGGGTGGCACCGCAGGAAGTTTACAACATCCTGTCCCAGCAGAAATGCAGGGACAGGATGCTTTTATTTTGCAGGAGGTACATGAAAATGTTTATACTGTCCAAACGATGGCGGGCGTGAAGGACACCCAGAAAACAGGAACATCTACCGACCCAAAAAACTAAAATGAGAAAGCATATAAGGAGGCTCTCAAAATGAAAAAGATCGTTTGCACCGTACTGGCCCTTGTCATGGTCCTGAGTCTGTCCGCGGCGGCCTTCGCCGACGGCGAGACCTACAAGGTGGGCATCTGCAACTACGTGGACGACGCGTCCCTGAACCAGATCGTGGAGAACATCCAGTCCCAGCTGGAAGCCATCGGCGAGGAAAAGGGCGTCACCTTCGACGTCAGCTATGACAACCCCAACGGCGACCCCGCCGTCATGGAGCAGATCATCCAGAACTTCATCGCCGACGAGGTGGATCTGATGGTGGGCGTGGCCACCCCTGTGGCCATGGCTATGCAGGCCGACACCGAGGATAACCAGATCCCCGTGGTGTTCTCCGCCGTCTCCGACCCGGAGGCCGCCGGCCTGGTGGAGAGCAACGACGCCCCCGGCGCCAACATCACCGGCACCAGCGACTTTTTGGACACCGCCGCCATCTTCGACCTGGTCTTCGCCCAGGATCCCGAGGCTGACCTGATCGGCCTGCTGTACGACCCGGGCCAGGAGTCCTCCGCCACCTTCATCGCCGCCGCCAAGGCGCTGCTGGACGAGAAGGAGGTCGCCTATGAGGAATACACCGGCACCACCGCCGCCGAGATCCAGATGGCAGTCCAGTCTCTGATCGCCGACGATGTGGACGCGGTGTTCACCCCCTCCGACAACTCCATCATGACCGCTGAGCTCAGCATCTACGAGGACCTGGCCGAGGCCGGCATCCCCCACTACGCCGGGGCCGACTCCTTCGCCCTGAACGGCGCTTTCCTGGGCTACGGCGTGGACTACGCCAACCTGGGCGTGGAGACCGCCAACATGATCGCTCAGATCCTGCTGGACGGCGCCGACCCTGCGGAGCTGCCTGTCATGACCTTCGATAACGGCACCGCCACCATCAACACCGACGTGTGCGAGCAGATCACCGGCAAGACCTTCGAGGAACTGGAAGAGCTGTTCGCCCCCATGTGCACCGCCGTGAAGCCCATCGAGACGGCCGAAAGCTTTGGCGAAGCCGCTGAGTAAGACCTGAAAAACCTATTGGGACAGGGGCCGCGAGGCCCCTGCCCCTATGACCTTGTTCTGGAGGAGAACTATCCATGTCACTATCCGCCATATGGGGGCTGGCGCAGACGGCGCTGGAGCTGGGTCTGACCTGCTCGCTGACCGTGCTTGCCCTGTTTTTGAGCTATTCCATGCTGAACGTGTGCGACCTGTCCACCGACGGCTGCTTCACCCTGGGGGCCACGGTGGGGGCGGTGGTGGCCGTCGCCGGCCACCCCTACCTGTCCATCCCCGCCGCCATGGGCGCGGGCATGCTCAGCGGCCTCGTCACCGCCGTGCTGCAGACCCGCATGGGCATCGACAGCCTGCTGGCGGGCATCATCGTCAACACGGGCCTTTACTCCGTGAACATCGCCGTTATGGGCGGATCGTCGCTTTTGAACATGAACAAGACCGACACCGTGTTCACGGGCTTGAAATCCCTGCTGGCGGATACGCCCCTGGCGGGGTTCCAGGACCTGATCATCCCCCTGCTGGCGGTGGTATTGGTCATCGTGTTTCTGGCGCTGTTTCTGCGGACCCGGCTGGGCCTGGCTATCCGGGCCACCGGCAACAACCCGGACATGGTCCGTTCCTCCTCCATCAACCCCATTTTCACCACCACCGTGGGCCTGTGCGTGGCAAACGCCTTCACGGGCCTTTCCGGGTGCCTGCTGGCCCAGGGGCAGAAGTCCGTGGACATCAACATCGGCTCCGGCATGGTGACCATCGCCCTGGCGAGCCTTCTCATCGGCCAGACCTTTATGGGCCGGGGCTCCATCGCCAAGCGGGCCTCCGGCGTGGTGATCGGCTCCATCGTCTTCCGGCTGGTGTATACCATCGCTCTGCGGCTGAAAATGCCCGCGTTCATGCTGAAGCTGGTCAGCTCCGTGATCGTGATCATCGCCATCGCGGGACCCTACTTCAAGACCCAGCTGCCTCTGCTCAAGCGCCGGCTGGCCGGGTCCGGGAAGGAGGACAGCTGACATGCTCACCCTGAAAAACATCTCCAAGACCTTCAACCCCGGCACGGTGAACGAAAAGACCGCCCTGTCCGGCTTAAATCTGCACCTGGACAAGGGGGACTTCGTCACCATCATCGGCGCCAACGGGGCGGGCAAGAGCACCCTCTTCAACGCCATCGCCGGCAGCTTTCTGCCCGACACCGGCTCCATCACCCTGGACGGCAAGGACGTGACGTTCCAGCCGGAATTCAAGCGGGCCAAGACCATAGGGCGGCTGTTCCAGGACCCCATGCGGGGCAGCGCTCCCGGCATGACCATCGAGGAAAACCTGGCTTTGGCGGCGGGAGGCGGCGGCTGGCTCAGCCACACCTCCAAGGCGGAGAAGGCCGCTTTCCGGGACCGGCTGGCCCTGCTGGACATGGGTCTGGAGGACCGGATGCGCCAGCCGGTGGGGCTGCTGTCCGGCGGCCAGCGGCAGGCTCTGACGCTGCTGATGGCTACCATGGTCCCCCCCAAGCTGCTGCTGCTGGACGAACACACCGCCGCCCTGGACCCGGGCACGGCGGAAAAGGTCCTGGCCCTCACCCAGTCCATCGTCCGGGAGGGGGGTCTCACCTGCCTGATGATCACCCACAACATGTCCTCGGCTCTGGAGCTGGGCAACCGGACGCTGATGATGGACGCGGGGCATATCCTGCTGGACCTGAAAGGGGATCAGCGGGAGGGCCTGACCGTGGAGGACCTGCTCAGGATGTTCAAAGAAAACGTGGGCAAGGCATTGGATAATGACCGCATGCTCTTATCATGATCGTTTGCATGCAACGCATGCAAACGAGAGGGCTTCGGCCCGCTGCAGCGCAAAGCGCCCCCATCCATCGGATGGGGGCGTTCACGTTTGCGGGCCGCAAAGAATGATCTCCGAGGCACATGTCCCCGGAGATCATGATCTCACTTTATTCGGCTCTGCGGAGCCGAACTCTGCGAGGCTGACATCTTTTACTTCGCCAGGCCGTACTTCTTGTTGAACTTATCCACGCGGCCGCTGGTGTCCACCAGCTTCTGCTTGCCGGTGAAGAACGGGTGGCACTTGGAGCAGATCTCCACGGTGATGTTCTCCCGGGTGGAGCCGGTCTCGATCACGTTGCCGCAGGCGCACCGGATGGTGGTCTTGTAGTACTTGGGATGGATGCCCTCTTTCATTGTCGTTCACCTCATATCAGGCTGTCTTGAGTGCGGGCCGGGATGGGAAAACAGCTCGCCGTTACAAGACGCAACAGTTATATTACCATAGCTTTTGGGAAAGTGCAACGGTTTTTTCCGGAAAAACCGGCTATTTTTTTGCCGGCAGGGGTACCGGCACCGCCTGCCGCAGCCGCAGATACCACAGCGTCGCTCCCTTTACGGGCAGTTTATAAATACGTTCCAGAGCGGCGGCGTAGGCCAGAAGCTGCCCGTCATACCGGCCCGGCTCCACCCGTCCGTCGGTCTTGAAATCGATGACCGTGAGCGCGCCCGCCTCCTGGATGCAGCAGTCCACCACCCCCTGCAGCAGGACCTGTTCCCCCGCCGGGGCCTGGGGGTACCACTGTTCCGCCGGGCACAGCAGCGAAAACCGAAATTCCCGGATCACCTTTTCCGCCCTCAGCAGCCGGACCCCCAGCTCCGAGCGGAAAAAGGCCAAAATATCCGCCGGGTCCACCGCCGCGGCCTGCCGGGGCTCCAGAAAGCCCATGCGCTCCATCCGGGCGATCTCGTCTTGGATATCCGCCCTCGAGCCGGTCCGTTTCAGGTCGATGTGCTGCATGACCAGATGGGCCGCCACGCCCTGCTCCGGCCCGGTGAGAGGCCGTCCGTCCCGGCCGAAGTCCGGCCGCCGCAGCCGGTCCGTGACCGGTGCGGGCCGGGGCAGCTCCGCCGCCTCCCCGTCGGCCGCCCCCGGGGCCATCTCGTTGGCTCCCGTGGCCGTCAGCTTGGAGGGTAGCGCCACCGCCGCCTCGTAGGGATACCGCCAGGCAAGCCGCCGGCCGATCTCGTCCGTCAAAGCCTCGTCCGGGGCGGGCCGCTCCCGCTCCGGGAGCTGCTCCGCCGCCCGGGCCTGATCCGGCGCGACGACGCGGGTCTGGATGCTCTCGCCCCCGTCGGCGGCAGCCGCCGCCAGCAGCCAGGCCGCCGGACTGCGTGCCGACAACAGGGACCGGGGGTCGATGGGCCCCTGGGCGGGCCCGCCGTACGCCGCCAGCTTTTCCGCCGCCTTTGGCTGCACGCAGGTGATGATGAGCCGCTCCTTGGCCCGGGTCATAGCCACGTACAGCACTCGCTCCTGTTCAGACAGTTCCTCCCGGCGGCCGCGCCGGTCGATGGCCCGCCAAGGCAGGGTGGGCCATCGGACGCCCCGGACCGTGTCCGTCATGCGCATGCCCAGGCCCAGCCGGCTGTGGCACAGCACATGGCCGCCGCCCCGGGCGTTCCACCCGTGGCTCTGGTCCGCCAGGAACACCACGGGAAATTCCAGGCCCTTGGACTTGTGTACGCTCATGAGCTGCACCGCGTCGCCTCCCGCCGGGGCCGGGGGCTCCAGACCCCGCTGTTCCAGCTCCCGCAGCCAGCCTACGAACCGGAAAAGGCCCCGGCCTCCGCCCTGCTCGAACCGCCGGGCGTACTCGTAAAGCTGCATCAGATCGGCCACGCGCCGGCCCGCGTCGGGCATCACGCCGCAGACGGTCATCAGCTCCGTCCGGTCATAGAGCCGCCGGAGAAGACTGTCCGTGGCTTCCTCCCGGGCGAAGCTGCGAAGCTCGTTCACAAGCTCTACGAACCGGCCGCACCGCTCGTCTATTTCCGCCCGGGCGCACAGCGCGTCCCAAAGGTCACCCTTGGCCGCCGCCCGGACCCCGGTCAGCTCGTCCGGGGTGAAGCCGAAAGGCAGGCCCCGCAGGGCCGCGACCAGCGGCACATCCTGCCGGGGGTTGTCCACCACCGACAGCATCGACAAGGTAAAACTCACCTCCGGCTGGGCGAAAAACGCCCCGCCCTGCCGGGCGTTGACGGGCACCCCCGCCTCGGTCAGGGCCCGGCGGAAAGCTGCGCCGGTGGTCCCCGGCGTGCGCAGCAGCAGCGCGATATCCCCGTACCGGACGGGCCGCGTGCCCCCCGCGCCATCGGATATGCGCTCCCGGCCCTCCACCATGGCCCGGATGCGCCCGGCCACATACCGGGCCTCCAGCCGGACCTTGTCCGGCGCCTCGCCGCCTTCGTCGCCGGCGGCGGCGTCGCTGTCCAGGATGCACAGCTCCGGCTTTACCTCCCCCTCCGGGGGATAGGCCGCGCCGGGGATCAGCATGGCTTCTTCGTTGTATTCCACGTCCCCCAGGTCCCGGGACATGATCCGGGCGAACACACTGTTACAGGCGTTCAAAACGCTCGCCCGGCTGCGAAAATTCTCCCGCAGCAACACCCGTTCCCCCTGACCCGGGACGCCGAAGGCCTCGTACTTGGCGTTGAATATGGCGGGCTCCGCCAGCCGGAACCGATAGATGGACTGCTTCACGTCCCCCACCATAAACAGGTTTTGCCCCTCGCCGGAGACCCGCTGGAAAATGAGCTCCTGGACGGCGTTCACGTCCTGGTACTCGTCCACCATCACCTCCGCGAACCGGCCGGAGACGGTTTTGGCCAGGTCCGTGGGACCGCCGTTTTCATCGCACAGGAGCTTTACGCAAAAGTGCTCCACATCGGCGAAGTCGCAGGCGTCCGCCCGGCGTTTCCGGGTGGCGTACTCCCGTTGCAGGGCCCACACCAAGTCCATCAGCGCCGTGAGGGGCGCCCGGGACGCAGCCGTGCCCGCCAGCAGGCTCGCGCTGTCCCCCGCCAGGTCTTTCCCCAGCTTTTCCAGGCTCTTTTTGGCCTCGTCCCAGACCTTTTTGACCTTTTCCTTGGCGGCCTCGTCGGGGAAATTCCGCACCGCGTTCAGCCGTGGCACAGGCCGGGATATCACCGTCCGGGTCTTGTCCCAGCCGTCCGCCGCAGAGCGGGCGATGTCCCGAAACTGCAAGGCCAGCTCGGAAAAGGCCGGGCCGTAGCTCTTGGCAAGGGGCTCGTTGCCGGGGCCGTTCATAAAGGCGATGGCGTTTTCCAGCGCCGCCGCCCGGTAGGCGGCCTCCGCCGCCGCGTCCTTCAGCAGATACCGGCCCCAGGGGGTCTGGGCCGCGTCGGTGAGCCCGGCGGTATCCAGCCCGGAGAGCTTCTCCGCCGCCCACTTCTCCGGAAAGGCGTGGCTCTGCATCTGGCTGTCCAGGGCCAGCACCAGCTCCGCCAGGCGGCCGTCGTCCCGGCCAGCGCCCACGCTGTCCACCAAAATCCGCAGGCCCTCGTTTTCCTCTATGGTTTCATAGGCCCGGTCCAGCACGTCCTCCAGGGCTCTGGCCCGCATGGTCTGGGCCCGGTCCTCGTCCAGCACGGCGAAGCCGGGGGCCACCCCCAGCAGATGGGCGTTTTCCCGGACCAGGGCGGCGCAGAAGCTGTCGATGGTGCCGATCTGGGCCCGGTACAGAAGCGCGCTCTGGCGCCGCAGCCGCTTGTCCGCCGTGTCCGCCGCCGCCCGGGCGTTCAGCTCCGTCAAAATGCGGCCCCGCAGCTCCGCCGCCGCCGCCCGGGTGAAGGTGATCACCAGAAAGCGGGTGATATCCTCCCCCTCCAGCACCCGGGCGATGAGCCGCTCGGTCAGCACCCGGGTCTTGCCGCTGCCGGCCCCCGCGCTGACCAGCACGGGACCGCCCCGGGCCTGGATCGCCCGGGCCTGAGAGGGCGTCAGTTTCAGATCACCCATGGCCCTCGATCCTCCTCCAGGCTTCCTCCGGAGACAGCTTCGTCCGCATCCGCCAGCCGTCACCGGCGTCGTCGAACAGGCACGCCTGCCGGTAATCGCAGAAAGCGCAGGCGTTGTCCCGGTCCGACTTATACCAGGGGTCCGTCCGGACGCTGCCGGACCGGAGCTGCTCCGCCAGCTCCGCCAGGGTCTCGTCAATGTACCGGCTCAGGGCCCCGAACTGCTCCAATGTTGCAAGGCTGGCCGCGCTGGATTTGGTCCAGCCGCCCTTTTTGGAGACCTTCACCGGCAGAAACCGCTTGTCCTCTCCCGGCTCCATGGCCTCGATGACCGCCGCGTCGTCCAGCACGAGCCCGCTGCGCCTGGCGGTATTTTTTCGCAGGGCCGCCAGCTCCTCCTCGGTCACGTCGCTGTCCGCGCTGACCACGTCGAACCGGGCAGGGGAGTACAGCACCCCCGCCGGGCGGATCCGCTCCGCTTTCAGGTAGGCCCCGCCCCGCTTTTCCAGCGCGAACAGGTACAGCAGCATCTGCATGTTGAGTCCCTGGCACACGTCCGACAGGTCGAATTTCTTCACCCCGGTCTTATAGTCCGTGACCCGCAGGTAGAGCGTGCCGTCGTGGACCCAGCCGTCCACCCGGTCCGCCCGGCCCGCCAGAGGCGTATCCCCGGGCCCGCCCGGGGCCAGCACCCCCTGGGCCCCCAGGTCCAGCTCCAGGTCGATAGGCTGGAATTTGGAGTCTTTCAGCTCCTGCCACATGTCCACGGTCACCTGCCGGACCGTGGAGCGCAGCCGCCGGAAGAGATAGGCGAACCGGGCGGTCTTGTCCGCGAAGCCGTGCATTTCCTCGTCGATGTACTTGTCCACGTACTTGTCCGCCAGGGCGGCCACCTGTTTTTCGTCCACCGCGGCGAAGCCGCCCAGGTCCAGGATCTCCCGGGCCACATTCTCCAGGATGTAGTGCACAAAGGTGCCGTAGTCCCGAGGATCGAACACCGCCCGCTGCCGGGGCCGAGCCTTCAGGCCGTATTGGAGAAAGTACCCGAACCGGCAGTCGGCGAATTTTTCCGCCCGGGTGGCGGTCAGGGTCGGCGTGGGGCCGTACAGGGCTCGGACCGAGCCGGGAGACAGGCTCCCCCGGGCGGTCTGGACCACTCCCGCCAGGCGGATCAGCTCCGGTTCCCGGCCGGCCCGGACAAAGTGCTCCCGGGCCGCCAGGCAGACGGGCTCGTCGTCCCCCGTCTGGCCCTGCAGGGCCAGGGCAAAGGCCGGGGCCGGGGCAAAGGTCCGGGCCCGGAGGATGTCCCCCCGGACCGGCTCCACCCCCAGCAGGACCCGGGCCCGGTCCACGATCAGGGAGGGGCGGCCCTCGCCGCCCTCGCTGTCCGTGACGGGCCAGCTCATATACAGCGTCTCCGACGGCAGGCTCAGGCAGTTGTAGATGCGGCCCAGCTCCCGGCCCACATCTTCCTCCGCGCCCCCCAGGGCCAGCCCCAGGGCGGAGAGGGTCTCCCGTTCATCGGCGGTGAACACGCCGCCGGCTTCCTCCGGGGCCGGCAGGCGGCCGTCCGCCGCCCCCAGCAGCAGCAGATGCCGGATATGCCGCCGGCGCATGCCGTCGATATCACCCGCGCCGACCCGGTCCAGGGACACGGGGATCACGCTCACGTCGTACTTGGACAGCATCAGCGTGAACAGATCCTGAAATTCCCCGCCGTCCATGGTCATGTCCCCCAGAGCGGCCGCGAACTGTTCCAGGGCCTGGCACACCGTCTCCCACAGCCGGGCGCACTCCGCCGCCGTCTCATGGCGGCCCTGGTCGGTCAGCTCCGCCGCCCGGTCCCGGAGCCGCTCCGCCAGGCGGATGTCGCCCAGAAAATCCGCCAGAGCCGACGCCTGCTCCGCCGCCGTAGAGGCGGCCCCGCCGCGCCGCTCCAGGGCTTTCAGGGGCCCGATCACGGCCCGGCGCATGGCGTTCAGCTCCGCCAGGCGCTCTTTTGCCCGCTCGTCAACGGTCCGGTTGTACCCCTCCGGGTGCATGGTCCACTCCCGGTCCCAGCCGCTGCCCCGTATGCCCCACAGCAGCACATAGTTTTCCAGCCGGTCCACCTGCTCCAGCGTCAGGGGCGACAGGCCCGTTTTTAGATAGCCAAACACGGCTTCGTACTCATATCCCCGGCCCGCCGCCTCCAGGGCGGAAGCGATGGCCAAAGGCACGCTCTTTTGCAACATGTCCCCCCGGCCGGACAGGAAAAGCGGCACCCCGTACCGGGCGCATGCGCTCTCCAGCGCGGTCCGGTAGTCCCCAAAGCCCCGGGCCGCCACGGCCATGTCCCGCCACCGGCAGCCCGACCGGGCCAGCTCCGCCATCCGGGCCGCCGCCAGCTCGCACTCCTGGGCGATGTCCGCGGCGTATACCGCCGTCACCGCGCCGCCGTTTTCCGGGGCAGCACCGTCTCCGGCGAAGTCAAAAAGATGCTCGCACAGATAGGCCACCGGGCTGTCCTGAGACGGGGGCCGCTCCAGCCACTGTTCCTGATACGCCGCGCCGTACTCCCCGGCCGTGGCCCGCAGCCACCGGGCCGTGGCCATGGGCAGGGCGAAGGCCCCGTCGCCGGTCCTGTCGCAGGTCAGGCACACGGTCATATCCGCGCCGGCCCGGATCATCTGGCGCAGGACCTCTTTCTCCAGGGCGGTGAAGTCGGAAAAGCCGTCCACATAAAATGTCCCGTTCACGGCGGGGCTGTCCCCGATCAGATCCGCCAACGCCGCCAGCCGATCCGCGCTGTCCGCGCCGCTGCGCTGCTGCACGGCGGTGTAGGCCTCCATCAGCAGCGCCAGGTCCCGGAGCTTGTCCGCCAGAAGACCGTCGGCCTGTCCGGCGGCGGCCAAAAGCTCCGCCGCGCCCGCGCCGGCGTTTTTCAGCTCCTCCACCGCCCGGGTCAGGCTGTCCAGCAGCCCCGCCTCTTTCCGGCCCTGCCGATAGACACGCAGCCGGTCCCCCACGGTCCGGACCGCCACCGCCATGCACAGCACCCGGCCGCCTCCGTCCAGGGCGGGACGGGCGCCGCCCACCTGGGAGAAGACCTTCCGGGCCAGACCCGTGAAGGACAGCACCTCCCCGTACCGGCTCAGCGTATCTCCCGCCGCGGCGCAGAGCTCCCGCTCCGCCTCGTGGCTGTACTGCTCCGGCACCAGCAGGACCAGGTTTCCCCGGCCCTCGGCCACATATTCCGCTATCTCCCGGAACACCAGCGCGGTCTTGCCCGCGCCGGCCCGGCCCAATATCGTTCGTACCATGCCCGTATCATACCATATTTTCCGCCCTCTGTCATTGGCTTTTTGCACCGGGACAGGGCGGGCCGGCCCCGGATCGCCAGAGGGCAGGGCGTGTAAGTCAGAAAAATAACGGGGCGGCCTTTTGCCTAATTTTTGGCCAGTCCATTTGGGCGTTCTGCATATTGACAGGGCCGCAAGATCTAAGGCATTATAGGCGAGGAAGCTCATTTTTCACTCATTTTTCAGCTATTTCAGAGGTCATGTCCAATATGAAAGTGTTGATCCTGACCTGCAACACCGGCGAGGGCCACAACTCGGTGGCCGAGGCGGTACGGCAGGTCTTTTCTGCGGCCGGAACGGCCTGCGATGTGACGGACGCGCTCTCGTTCATGTCGGAGCGGGCGTCGGAGGCCATCGCGGGCGTCCATACCAGCATATACCGCTATATGCCCGGGGCCTTCCGGTGGAGCTATCAGTTCATGGAGCAGCACCCCTCCGTGTTGGAGGAGGACGGGTTCGTCGCGAAGATGCTCACCACCGGCGCGGAGCGGATGCGGGAATACATCCTGGCGGAGGGCTACGACTGCCTGATCTGTCCCCACGCCTTTGCCGCGCTGATCGTGACCCAGATGCGCCGGATGTATCCGGACGTGTGCTCTGTCCCGGTCAGTTTCATCGCCACAGATCACACCTGCAGCCCCACGGTGATGGACTGCGACATGGACTGGTTTTTCGCGCCCTCGGCGGGGGCGGCGGAGGAATTTTTGGCGGCGGGCATCCCGGCGGAGCGGGTGGTGACCACGGCGGGCATCCCGGTACGGCGGGAGTTTTTCCGGCATGTGGACCGCTCGGAGGCCCGGCGCCGGCTGGGCCTGCCCCAGACGGGGCAGATGCTGCTGGCCATGTGCGGCAGCATGGGCTGCGGCCATCTGGACGCCCTGGCGGAGCTGGTGGCGGACAGACTCTCCCCCGGCCAGCTGATGACCGTGGTCTGCGGCACCAACGTCCGGCTGCGCCGGAAGCTGGAGCGCATCTTTGCCGACCGAAAAGACGTACATATCCTGGGCTACTGCGACGACGTGGCCCTTTTGATGGACTGCGCGGACCTGTATTTGACCAAGCCAGGCGGCATCAGCACCGCCGAGGCGGCGGTGAAGGGCCTGCCCATGGTGCTGGTGGACGCGGTGGCCGGGTGCGAGGAATACAACCTGCGCTACTTCTGCCAGCGGGGCGGCGCGGTGACGGCGGACCGGCAGGAGGACCTGGCCCGGCTGTGTCTGTCGCTGCTGGACGACCCGGCCGCGCTGCGCCGGATGGGGGCGGCAATCCGCCAGCGGGGCGACGCGGCGGCGGAGATATGCTCCTGTCTGAGCCGGAAGGAGACCGTGGCATGAAGCGGTTTTGGTACGCCATCGCGTATCTGGCGGTGGTGAGCGCGCTGTCCAACTTGGCGGCGGTCTTTTCCCGCCGCCGTTTCCGCCCGGACGCTTTCCCTTTCCGGCCCTATGCCTTTGAGCGGCAGGGCCGGTTTTATGAAAAGCTTGGCATCCGCAGGTGGAAAGACCGCCTGCCGGACATGAGCAAGCTGCTGCGGTTCCTGCCCCGGAAGGCCGTGGGCTCCCGGTCTGCGGAGCAGGCCCGCCGGCTGGTGCAGGAGACCTGCCTGGCGGAGACGGTGCATCTTTGCCTGATGGCCCTGTCGGCGCCGGTGCTGTTTATATGGCCCGGCTGGAAGGGCGCGATCCTGTGGGCGGTCTACGCGCTGGGGAACGTGCCCTTCATCATGATCCAGCGGTACAACCGGCCCCGGCTCCAGCACCTGGCCCAGACCCTGCAGCGGGCGGAGGAGAGGACCCTTGAGCATGCCTGAACTGTACGATTACCGGGCCCTGCGCCCCGCCAATGTGACCAGCCCCGCCTACCGGCATGTGCTGCTGCTGCTGTACTGGCCGGCGTACGGGCTGCTGTTTCTGGCGGTGGAGCGGCTGCTGGCTATGGACAGCTACACGCCGGTGCACTGCGCGCTGGACGATATGATCCCCTTTAACGAGTGGTTTTTGCTGCCGTACCTGTTCTGGTTCGTGTACATGGCGGGGGCGTTGGTCTACACGTTTTTCTTCGACGTGCCCTCTTTCCGGCGGATGATGGTGTTCATCATGGTCACCTATTCCGTCACCATCGCCGTCTACCTGCTCTGGCCCACCTGCCAGCAGCTCCGGCCGGATACCTTTCCCCGGGACAACCTGCTGACCCGGTTTCTGGGGTGGTTCTATACCTTCGACACCAACACCAACGTCTGCCCCTCCATCCACGTGCTGGGGGCTGTGGCGGTATCGGCGGCGGCCTGGGACAGTCCCCGCTTCCGGACCGGGCCCTGGCGGACGGCTTTTTCCGCCATGACCGCGCTCATTTGCATCTCCACCGTGTTCATTAAGCAGCACTCCGTTCTGGACGTGCTGGCGGCGCTGCCCCTATCTGTTGTAGGCTGGGCCGCTGCCTGGCGGGCAAGCCCTGTCCGGGAGAAGCAGAACACATGAAAACTGAAGCACCGCGCCATAAGCGCGGTGCTTTTTATGTTGATAAGACGGATATTCTTCCCGGTCGGCACAGTCCAAACGGACGGGTGCCTTTGCGCTATATCACTTCTTGTGTGTGGGCGCAAAGACCAGATCCTCGCCCCGGTCCCGGACCTGATCCAGCCGCTCCCGCAGGTGCTCCGCCAGAGCCCGGGAGGTGTGGAACGGCCGGAAGAAATGATACTTTTCGCCGTGCTCCTGGACGCTGCGCAGATGGGCCTTCAAGTTCTCATACCGGATGACCACGTCATTCTCCGTCGCGAACTTCCGCAGCTTGGCGGCCAGATTCACCGCATGGGCCAGATCCACGAAAAATACCCCGTAGAACATGCCGATCACGAAAGAGAAGGCCAGGTTCTGGGCCAGCCAGTGGAGAGCGCCCAGGATGTGGGGATGGATCAGGAAGTAATAGGCCGCGCCAAGGACAGCCCAAAAAAACGAGAATTTTGGGCATATGATGCCCTGGATGTTTCCCCACTCGTTGGAGTAGTCCCACAGCCGCACCTTGGCGATCTTGATGCTCATGATGCCCGCGATGTACTCAATGACTGTCATGCACACCGCCATCCACACGAACAGCACAGCCTTTTCCAAAAAGGGGTTCTGAATGGCGGTGGTGTCCTCCAGGCTGGCGATCAGGAACAGGATGCACAGTCCGAAGCCGTACAGGGGCAGATAGGGCCCCGTGCAGAAGCCCGGATTGATCCATTTCCGCTCCGGGTTGGCGGCAGAGATGAACCGCCGGAAGAAGAGCTCCAGCACCCAGCCAAACACGGAGCCGATAAAAAACAAAAACGCCAATGTCAAAAAAAGATTCATATCATTTCTCCTCCGGGAGCTATTATAGTACACACGAGCGCGTTTTTGAAGCGTCTGGCGAAAATTTTGTCACGACCCCGACTCTTTGAGAACTTTTTGGCTGGGCTGGTGAACGCAGCGGCAGAAAAGCGAAAAACGGCTCTTTTTCGCCCCGCTCTTTACCCGGCGAGAGACAGTCAGGACCACCCGCATAGTGCAGTAGTACCCAGCGGCAAATCATGCTCCGGTCTGCATGATACTCCTTCTCCAGTGTTCGTACAGAGACGTGTTCAGCTAGATGCTTGTTTACGATCTCGGCCTTTTCTTTCGGTGTCCACGTCCGTCTTTTTTGGCCTTTCTTCATAATTTCCACTCCCTATCCTTCATTTTAACATAATGAAAAAGGTAGGCACATGGTTGTTTTCCATGTGTCTACCTTTATCTTACTACTGCGCTATGCGGGTGGTCCTGACTCTCTGTTTTTCTCTCGTAAGTGGCTGATCAAACTATGGACCACTTGAATATCCGCCTCTGTAAGCCCCGCTGTACTGATAGTCGAGGTGCCGTTCACACCCAGAAGGTAATCGGTCGACACCTTAAAGATGGCCGCAAGTTCCACAACATATTGCGTGGACGGTACGGATATTCCCATTTCCCAGGCATTCACGCTGGAGCGAGTAATACCAAGCTGCCGGGCAAGAGACGCCTGCGTGATATTTGCCTGCTCTCTTAACGCTTTTATCCGGTCTGCTACCATCTCACCACTCCTTCATTAGCATGGTAAAACAGTCCGGTAGATATTACATTATCTTTTTGATGTTTATAATTGACATTTCTTTCTTGGTGCGCTATACTGAACAGCGGGTCGGTCTCTGTGAGGTCAGATTGGTTGTTGAGGTGGCGCAAATGAACATACTCTTTACAGGCGTGGGCAGAAGGATCGAGCTTTTACAGGCATTCCGAAGTGCCGCGCTGGCCCTTGATAAAGACTTAAAGCTATACGGTGCCGACTTGTCCGGAACGGCGCCGGCATTGGCCTATTGCGATCATACGCGGCAGGTCGCCGGCATGCGGGAACCATCGTATATCCCTGATCTGCTGGAGATCTGCAAGGCGGACCATATTGATCTTCTGATCCCAACGATCGACACAGACCTGCTCATATTGAGCCAAAACAGGGATGCCTTTGAAAAGCTTGGCACGCGGGTCCTGATCAGCTCCCCGGAGATGATACGACTGTGCAGAGACAAGAGCCTTACTTCGGCGTTTTTTGTGAAATGTGGGCTTCACGCTCCCATGCCGGCAACTGACTGGAGAGAGTATTCCGGGGGTTTCCCCGCCTTTATCAAACCAAGAGACGGCAGCAGCTCCATCAACGCTTTCCGGATCGACAGTCCTGAAGAATTGAGATTATATGCCCAGAGGATAAAAGACTATGTGATCCAACCATTTGTAGACGGAACAGAATATACGATCGATATCTTTTGTGACTGGGATGGCGAGCCGATCTCGATCGTGCCCCGTGAACGAGTGCAGGTGCGGGCAGGAGAGGTCCTTAAAACGAGGATTTTTTTGGATCAGACCATGATCCAGGAGAGCCGGTGTCTTTGTAAGGCATTTAAGCCCTGCGGGCCATTGACGGTCCAGTTGATAAGAGACGCGCAGGGAACAGACTGGTACATAGAGATAAACCCCCGTTTTGGGGGCGGTGCTCCCTTGTCCATGAAGGCCGGTGCAAGAAGTGCTGAAGCTATATTAAAGCTTCTATCCGGTGAAAATGTCTCATACTACACAGATATTGCCGACGGTGCTGTGTATAGCCGTTTTGATCAGTCCGTCTGTATCGAGGAGGGCCAGAACAAGATCCGCGGTGTAATTTTTGACCTGGACGATACCCTTTACAGCGAAAAGGAATACGTTCGGTCCGGGTACAAGGCGGTTTCAGAGTATCTTTGCGGCGAATACGAAGACCGGCTATGGCAATACTTTATGGCCGGAAAACCGGCTATAAGCGAGTTGCTGAAGGACCTTGGCAGAGAGACAGAGAAAGCGGCCGTATTGGATGTCTATCGAAATCACCGCCCGAAGATCCACCTCTATGACGGTGCCGCCGAACTCCTGCGAACGCTGCGGCAGCGGGGAATAAAGATCGGGCTCCTCACCGATGGAAGACCCCAAGGGCAGCGGAACAAAATCGACGCGCTTGGTCTGCAACCACTAGTGGATGACATTATTATCACAGACGAGTTGGGCGGGAGCCAGTTCAGAAAGCCTGTCGATATCGCGTTTCGGATCCTGCAGTACCGTTGGCGGCTTCCCGCAGGCGATATCGTCTATGTCGCGGACAATCCCACAAAGGATTTTCAAGCACCCCAACAGATCGGCATAAAAAGCGTATTCTTTGCTAATACGGACGGGATATACTCTCTCCAGGAAAACAGCAACTATCAATACACTTTGTCCTCCTTGCGCGAATTGCCGGACCTGCTTTGAAGCGCCAGTATTTGATAAAAGGACTGCCCCCATCCATCGGATGGGGGCACTTTGCGCTTGTGTAGTCTCCCGAAAACCTATCTTGTGGCAAATAGAGAGACCATAAACCATTTGAACTTGGGTAATGCGGTAAGTGGCGACCCGTCTTGTGTGTGACGGCAAGGGCTGCGGCTTACTCGATCAAACGCCCGCTTTTCGTCAGCGGATCAGCGTCGCCTTCGCGCCGGAGATCTTCATGCGCAGGCCTTTGGAGGCCAGGGCGCTTTCAAACCGCCTCTCCATCTGGGCGGCATTGGCGTTGATATATCTGACCACCAGCTCCTCCTTGGCCTCGTCCGGCATGGCCCGGGCCGCCAGGATCACCGGGGGCGCCAGCTGCCCGGCCAGGGCCTGGATCACTGCGTCAAAGTCCACGTCGCTGACGGAAAATTTCAATTCTACCATTTTGCTTTTCTCCTTGTCTTTGGGCCAGTCTATTCTATGCCTATTGTACCATGCCGTGCGGCCCTGCGCAAGCCGCCGGCGGGATTGACAACGGCGAACGGGTGCGCTAAACTGAGTGAAATGCGACCACCAGGAGGCGTGAGCCATGTTGTACCAAAAGATAAAATCCCTCTACGAAAAGCTCCGGCTGAAGCACTACCGGGACCTGTTCAGCCGCGTCAAGGAACGGGATGGCTCCCTCAGCGCCACGGAGGCCTACGCCGCCGACGTGATCTATCTGCTGGGCGACCCCACCGTCAGCACCTTTGCCGACACCCTGGGCATCTCCCAGCCTAACGCCACCTATAAGATCAACAACCTGGTCTCCAAGGGCTACGCCGTCCGGTCCGTCTCCAGCGAGGACCGGCGGGAGTGCCGGGTGTCCGTGGGGGATCGGTTCTTCTCCTATTATAACACCGATTACCCGTTCCTGAGCGAGAGCGTGGAGCGGCTGAAAGAAAACTACACGCCCCAGGAGCTGGCCCTGCTGGAGCGGATGCTGGACGATCTGGACCGGTTCATGGCCTGACCGGGCTCGATATCCCGCCGGCGGGAGCGGCTGTTTGTCCGCCTGTGGGGAACATGTGTGCATATCGCACATGACTGCCGACGGCGGGGTCTGAGGCGGCGGAGAGATGGTTTCATCTCTCCGCCGCCTTATTTTATGCCTGCTCACAGGCCCGGTCGGGGCCGCCGCGCGCTAAAAGGAGGCCCGGTAAAGACGCCTATATGGGCCGCCGGCGGGTCCGGGTCGGTGCTGTTTTGCCATAGGAACGGCGGTCTACGCCGTCGGACGAAAACGCCGGGTAGGTTTCACGCTCGGCGTTTTCGCCTTTTTGCCGCAAACACATGTCCATATTAAATGGACAGTTTGTGAAAGATGCTGGGAAAAGTGTGGATTTCTTGGTAATAATGCGCGCTTGCATTAAAATAACTTATGCCCTATAATGTACATATACGGTAGACAAATAATCGAAAAAAGAACGCACAATAAAGACAAGTATACAGAAAGACGGAATTTTTGCGATTTATCACGTTAAATATAAGCATAAAGCATAAATTGTCTGCATACAATCGGTATATACAAATTGTAATCGTTGGGAGGTGAAAGATTGGGAAAACAGACAAAATTGTCTTCGGCAGACAGACAGAAAACATCCGAAAAAGGAGGAGATGCTATGGTAACCATTGATATGGTCTGGGACGCCCAGGCAGCTTTAAAGGGCGTTGCCAGAAAGACCCCCCTGGAGAACGCGCCCAAGCTGGGCGAGAATCTCTACATCAAGGCGGAGAACCTGCAGCTGACAGGGTCGTTCAAGCTCCGCGGCGCGTACAACAAGATCAAGTCCCTCACCCCGGACGAAGCCTCTAAGGGCGTCATCGCCTGCTCCGCCGGCAACCACGCCCAGGGCATCGCCCTTTCCGCCACGAAGCAGGGCATCCACTCCGTGATCTGCATGCCCGCCGGCGCCCCCATCAGCAAGGTGGAGGCCACCAAGGGCTACGGCGCGGAAGTGGTCCTGGTGCCCGGCGTGTATGACGACGCGGCGGCGGAGGCGGCCCGGCTGGCCAAGGAGAAGGGCTACACCTTCGCCCATCCGTTCAACGACCCGTACGTGATCGCCGGCCAGGGCACCATCGGCCTGGAGATCCTGGAGCAGCTGCCCGACGTGGAGCAGGTGGTCTGCCCCATCGGCGGCGGCGGTCTGATCAGCGGCGTCGCCTTCGCGATCAAGTCTCTGCGGCCCAACTGCCGGGTGATCGGCGTACAGGCGGCGGCGGTGGGCTCCATGTATGAGTCCGTCAAGGCCGGCAAGATCACGACCGTGCCCGACCACGACACCATTGCCGACGGCATCCACGTGCTCACCCCCGGCGACCTGACCTTTGCCATGTGCCAGAAGTATGTGGACGAAGTGGTCACCGTGACCGAGGACGAGATCGCTGCGGCCATCCTGGCCCTGATGGAGACCCAGAAGACCGTGGCCGAGGGCGCCGGCGCCACCAGCGTAGCCGCCTGCATGTTCGGCAAGGTGGACATCTCCAAGAAGAAGACCGTCTGCGTGGTCTCCGGCGGCAACATGGACGTGAGCATGATCTCCCGCATCATCACCAAGGGCCTGGTGAAGTCCGGCCGCATCGCCGAGATCGCCACCAACGTGGTGGATAAGCCGGGCAGCCTCATCAACCTTTTGCAGATCGTCTCCAAGACCGGCGCCAACATCGTCAACATCAACCACTCCCGGGAGGACGAGCGCGCCGAGGTGGGCACCTGCACCGTCTCCATGGTGCTGGAGACCCGGGACAAGGAGCACGTCAAGCAGATCAAGAACGCCCTCCGCGGCAAGGGCTATACCCTGGTGTGAAAGAAAACAACGCGAAACAATGACCCCCGCGAGATCTTTCCAAAATAAAATGTAAGGAGGACATCTCCGGAAAAACGGTCCGGAGAAAGGAAACATGAAAAAAGAAAAGAAAAAGATCGGTCTTCTGCCCCGGCTGATCATCGCTATTGCCCTCGGTATCATCGTCGGCATGATCGCCAAGAAGACGAATCTGCCCATCATCGTGCAGATCGGCGCCACCTTCAACGGCATCTTCGGCAACTTCCTGAACTTCTGCATCCCGCTGATCATCATCGGCTTCGTGGCCCCCGGCATCGCCGACCTGGGCCAGGGCGCGGGCAAGACGCTGGCTCTGACCGCCGGCATCGCCTACCTGTCCACCCTGATCGCCGGTACGTTTGCCTTCTGTGTTGACAAGGCGATCTTCCCCTCCTTCCTGAAGGTGGGCTCCATCGTCCTGGAGAACGCCCAGAACGCCGAGGACACCATGCTCTCCGGCCTGTTCACCGTGGAAATGCCCCCCATCATGGGCGTCATGTCCGCGCTGCTCATCGCTTTCATCCTGGGCCTGGGCATCGCCGTGACCCGCAACCAGCCCCTGAAGGACTTCTTCTTCGGCTTCCAGGGCATCGTTGAGAAGCTGGTCGCCAGCGTCCTGATCCCCCTGCTGCCCATCCACGTTTACGGTATCTTCTGCAACATGACCTATGCCGGCACCGTCATGGAGATCATGAGCGTGTTTGCCAAGGTGTTCGTGATCATCATCATCATGCACGTGCTCATCATCCTGTTCCAGTACACCATCGCCGGCGTCAGCGCCAAGAAGAACCCCTTCGGCATGATCAAGAACATGGTGCCCGCCTACATGACCGCCATCGGCACCCAGTCCTCCGCCGCCACCATCCCCGTGACGGTGGACTGCACCAAGAAGAACGGCGTCAGCGCCAAGATCGCGGAGTTCGTCTGCCCCCTGTGCGCTACCATCCACCTGTCCGGCTCCACCATCACCCTGACCAGCTGCTCCATCGCCATCATGATGCTCAACGGCTGGGATGTGACCCTGAGCCAGATGTTCCCGTTCATCCTGATGCTGGGTGTGACCATGGTGGCCGCCCCCGGCGTCCCCGGCGGCGCTGTCATGGCTGCTCTGGGCATCCTGGAGAGCATGCTCGGCTTCAACGACGCCATGCTGACCCTCATGATCGCCCTGTACATCGCCCAGGACTCCTTCGGCACCGCCTGCAACGTGACTGGCGACGGCGCCATCGCCGTGCTGATGGATTCCATCACCAAGCGGCAGGAAAAGAAGACCGTCACCCAGTAAAGGCCTGGACCTGTCTGTCCTGCTCCCCCTGCGGGGAGTGGGACAGACAATATAAGCTCTCCAGAATTTAACGATTTACGGAAAGGAACATGCGCGATGTTAGAAAAGACCTATACCCCTGACGCGCCGGAGGCCATCGGCCCCTATTCCCAGGCGATCAGCGCGAACGGGTTCTTGTTCGCCTCCGGCCAGGTGCCCCTGATGCCCGGTACCGGCGAGGTGGTGGGGACCACCATCGAGGAGCAGGCGGAGCGTGCCTGCCAGAACATCAAGGCCATCCTGGCGGCCAACGGCCTCACCTTTGAGGACGTGGTGAAGACCACCTGCTTTTTGGCTGATATGGGCGATTTCGCGGCGTTCAACGGCGTCTACGGGACCTACTTTACCGGCAAGCCCGCCCGCTCCTGCGTGGCGGTGAAGGAGCTGCCCAAAAAGGTCCTGTGCGAGATCGAGATCATCGCGGCCTGCAAATAAACTACCTTTGAGGAAGGAGTACATACCATGAAAGACATCGTAGAGATCCGCTGGCACGGGCGCGGGGGCCAGGGCGCGAAGACGGCCTCG
>CANRBG010000015.1 GCA_947628805.1 uncultured Oscillospiraceae bacterium
AACCGGCAGTCGAACCGCAGCCACAGCGCCAGAAAAAACGCCAAGCTGACCGCAATGGCGTCATAGACCGCCAGCCCTACATTAACGAGCTGCCAGTGCTCTATTCCTCTTTTCTGTCTGTCCTTGTCCAACGCCCTTGCCCCTTTGTCCCAAGCAGGTTCCCCAAATTGCCTTATCTCGCCCCACCGCAAGAGTGTCCGCTTATGCTATTATATGCCCAAGCTTATCTCTCCGTACATCTCAGGGAATTATACATTGTTTTAAAGTTATTGTCAACATAAAGAGTCAGTCCAAATACTTACAATTGTCCACGGACTTCAATACCGCTTCAGCGTCGTCAAACGCCGCCTTTAGGTATGTTTGTCAGCGTACCTTCATAACATTAGATGCAAGAATTACGTTTATGGAGGTTAAGAATGCCTAAAGACGAAACCAACGCTATTTCCTCTCGCAAATTGCCAGCTCATCCCTACCGCATCGTTCGCCTATTTGTCGGCAAGCGCACGGCGGCCCAAGTCGTGGCAGACCTGGTGAAAGTACATAACGCTGCCTGAGGGATCGCAAAATGTCTGCTACTAAAGAAAAATACAAGACCGCCCGCTATGGCCGGCTGTCACGGGAGGATGGCGACAAGCCGGAGAGCGACAGCATCGTCAATCAGCTCTACCTGATGGATGACTACTGCTCCCGCCATCCGGAGCTGGAGGTCGTGGACGACTATACCGACGACGGCTTCACAGGCACGAATTTTGACCGTCCCGGCTTCCAGCGCATGTTGAGGGACATTGAAGCGGAAAAGATCGACTGCGTCATCGTGAAAGACCTCTCCCGCTTCGGCCGGGATTATATCGACATGGGCTACTACTTGGAGCGGTGGTTCCCGGCCAGGGGCGTGCGCTTCATCGCCGTGAACGACGGCGTGGACAGCCTGAACGGCCCCTACGATATGCTCCTGCCCCTCAAGAACGTCTTCAACGCCCAGTACGCCAGGGACATCTCCGCCAAGGTCCGCAGCGCCTTCAAGGCTAAGCAGCGGCGCGGCGAGTTCGTGGGCGCCTTCGCCTCCTACGGCTACCTGAAAGACCCGGCGGACCACAACCACCTCATCATCGACCCGGTGGCAGCAGGGACCGTACTGCGCATCTTTGAGATGGCCGCCAAAGGCATCGGGCAAATCCGCATCGCAAAGCAGCTCAACGCCGAAGGCATCCCATGCCCTAGCGAGTACAAGCGTCAGATGGGCGAGCGGTATACCAACGGCCAGCGGCTGGAGTCCACCCGCTACTGGACCTACGCCACCATCCACCGGATGCTGCAAAACGAGATGTATCTGGGCAGCATGGTGTCGGCCCGCTCCGTCCGCCCCGACATGCACAGCAAAGCCCGCTCCGCAGACAAGAGCAACTGGATCGTAGTGCCCGGCACCCACGAGCCAATCATCTCCCGGCAGCTCTGGGACACGGTCCAGGCGCAGATAAGCAAAAACGCTCGTCCCATTGATTTCGCGGGCAATGTGAGCCGCTTCGCCGGGCTTTTGACCTGCGGCGACTGTGGGCGTGCCATGTGCAAGACCACCTGGAACAGCCGCGTGACCTACTCCTGCGGCTCCTACCACCGCTATGGTTCCAGCGTATGTTCCCCTCATTACATCCGTGAAGACATGCTCTCATCCGTCATTCTGGAGGACCTGAACCGGGTCGTCGCCGCCGTCACCGACCTGCGGGCCCTGGCCGAACGCAACAAGGCCTCCCCCGCCGCCCGTCAGGAAGGCGAAAAGCAGCGGCTCCAGGCGGCGCTGGCCAGGATACAGCGCCTGAAAAAGAGCGCCTATGAGGACTACCGGGACAAGCTGCTCAGCCGGGAGGAATTCATCCGCTACAAGGCGGATTATGACCGACAGGAGCGTGACATCACACAGCAGCTGAAGAGGGCCTGTGCCGACAGCTCCAATCCTATCCTCCGGCAGCCCTGGGTCGACGAACTGGTGCGCGCGGGAAGGCTGACGGAATTGGATCGGGCAACGCTCGTCCAGACCGTGAAGTCTGTCCGCGTGTTTGCAGACGGGCATTTAGAGATCACTTACCTGTTTTCCGCTGATCTGCGCCCGCTTCTGGAGGCACACAAGCCATAGGCGATGGTTACCGAGAAGCGGGATACCACCCAGTATACCAGCGGGCGGGAAATGGCACGGCTCCGTATATGTCCCCACTTCGTTTTCTGCACCACATAATCCGCATTATGTGGTGCGAAGTTCAGTGTGAGACGCAAAAAATCGGTACCCATCTCCATAAAGGCAGGCGAGCAGCCGATATATCTCCCCCGTGCATCCAGAAGGTCTGTACTTCTTTGCACGGCAAGAGATGGGCGTCTCTACACTAGTGCGCCCAAAATGTAAATTTTCACCAATCATTTTAGGGTATTTTTACGATCCCGCCATAGTCCGTCATATGCGGTTGACAATCACAGTCGAATCCGCTATAATCTGTGCGTTACTGTAATATTGTTTTAATGTACTTCCTCGCACCACATAATGCGGATTATGTGGTATTTTTTTATGTCATATCATATCAGTAGAAGCAGGCGTTCGATCTGCCTCCGCTGTTCTGTCCCTGAACGCATGGTGTAGATACGGGTCGTATCGATGCTGGCGTGACCTAGAATGTCCGCCAGACGCACGATGTCCTTATATGCCTTGTAGTACGTCCGGGCGAACAGGTGCCGCAGGTTGTGGGGGAACACCTTTCCCAGGACCACTTTTGCCCGCACCGCCAAGCGCTTCATCATCTTCCAGATGTTGCTCCGGTCCAATGGCAGGCCGCTCCTTGTCATAAATACCTGCCCTTGGGAAATGCCCTTTCTCCTGCAATACTTCAGCAAGACCGCGCACAGCCTTTTGGGCAGCAGGATCACTCGGACCCTGCCCTTGTTCCGTATCTCCGCCTGCCCAGTCCGTAGGCTCTCCACCGTAATGGCGCGCACCTCGCTGACCCGGATGCCGGTGGAACAGACTGTCTGCACCAGCATCTCCAGCCGGCTGTCTCCCGCCGCTCTGGCCGTCTCCACCAACCGGCAGTACTCCTGCTGTGTCAGCTCTTTCTCCTTGCCGGAAAAGTTTGTCCTCTGCACCTTCAAATATCGCAGTCTCCATCCCGGCTGGCCGGCAAAGGCCAGATATGCATTCACCGCCGCCAGCATGGAGTTGACGCTGGCCGGGGCATAACCCCTTTCCTGCAGGTGCTGCTTGTACGCGATGAGCGTGCTCTTATCCTCTACCGCGCCCCCGCAGAACGACGCCAACAGTTCCACATCGTGCAGGTACTTGGTCACCGTCGCCACGCTTCGCTCCCGCTCCTGTAGGTACAGCCGGAATGCCTCTGTCGTCTCTTGGTCTATCCGCATATTGAATCCTCCTTTCTCCCATTTTACCCAAAAGAACACGGTAAAACTTTTCCGCCCAAACGTATGAGCATACTGCAGCAACAAGAGAAAGTAGACAGGAAAAACACCCAACGAGTCAAAAGCCCAGTTCGGTACAAATCCGAACCGGGCTTTTGTAACCTAAGGCAGCAGCAGAACGTATACCGTTGAAGTGATAAACGTAGCCGCCAAGGAGTTTTGGCACATCATCTGTGTCAGCAAGACGAAGGTCGAGAGCCGGCCCTTCTTTCATCCAGCCGTTGAGGGCTTCAATAGCAGCCGCCTCATTTTACAAGTGCTGCAATATCGTGCGGACCTTTTCTACCGCGTCAAAAAAGCCCCTGTACTCCTCCGGCGCCCAGCGCTCCCGGATGCGCTGCTGCACACCGCCGGGCCCTACGACAGACGGGACCGACAGCGCCACGTCCCGCACGCCATGCTCCCCCATCAGCGGAGAACAGACACACCCAATCATGGGGCGCTGATTGAGGATAGCATCCGTGAGCTGGCAGACACAGGTAGCAACGCCATAGTGGGTCCTTCCCTTGGCACGAATGATCTCGGTGCCCATGCCTTTTGTCTTTTCGGCAAGCTCGGCACGAACCGACTCGTCCCACCGGATGTTCGCCTCTTTACAATATTCCTCAATAGGGATGCCGCCCACTGACACACGACTCCATATCGGCACCTGGCCATCGCCATGCTCTCCCACCAGGTATCCCTGGATCACGCCGGTGCCCAAGCTCACATAGTCGGCGATGCAGCGAACGAACCGGGAGCTATCCAAAATGCAGCCTGTTCCGAACACGCGCCCGTTGGGAAAGTCCATCCACTCGCTGACCTTGTACGTAAGGATATCCACCGGGTTGGTGATCACCAGGATCACCCCGCGGGTATAGTATTTCTGAATAGACGCTGTGACCTCGCGCAGCAGATGTACATTCTCATCCGCCAGGTCCATTCTGGATTCGCCCGGCGCCCGGTTGCGGCCGACAGCAAGGATGATAAGGTCGCAGTCCGCGCAGTCGGGATAGCCGCCGGCATACAGGTCGGCAGTCCCCAGCATAGGGATACCATGGCGGATATCCCACGCCTCTCCCTCCGCCTTTTCCCTGTTGCGGTCGATCAGCACGATCTCCCTGGCGATATCACGCAGGGACAGCGCATAGGCCACCGTCGAGCCCACATAACCTGACCCGATGATGGCCACTTTTCGATTGCCGTATGATCTTGGCTGCTGCTCCATCATTCCGTCCATTTCTCCGTGTAAATCATACATTTAAACTGTGGAGTGCATTATAGCATAGAAGTATTTATTCTGCAACCTGCAACGAAAACGGCAGATGACCGGTACTGGCCTGACTCCCGGATCGATATCAGCTGCCGTGTGCAGAGCGGGACAAACTTCTCCGGAAAAGCGGCCCGCCGGTGCATCCGCATTAGCGAGATAGACCAGGCTGTCCCCTCTATAGAGCGAGAAAGAGCTTTCACATCATTGCCGCACTCTTACATCACCCCATGCCGCGTCGAAGGTCAGGCTCACGGCCTTGTTATCCCGCTGCACGGAGTAGATTGGTAGCTCCTTTGCCGAGGCGGACACCCCAACGATCGCAGGGCTGTTCACCACCCAGAATATAGCTATCACCGCAAGCACCAGGGCGCCTGGCCCCAACAGCTTGCGGTGACTCGTAAGTACGGTTCTTATTTTGTTCACAGGACATACCTCCGGCTGTTTTTGGTCCATCCTATGAATTTTACCGGTGGTTTATGCGTTCCGGCCGCAAAACAGCCGCCTATTCCGCCCAGATGATGTTCTCCGCACCGGCGCCCTGTTCAAAGTGGTATTTCACGATGCCCAGGTCCACCCGGGAAAACGGACCCCGCAGGGCCTCGGCCCGGACCCTGCCGTCCGTCTCCAGCGTAAAGCGAAACTTCTGCTGGTTCACGGCCGTGGGTGCCAGCATGGCGTACTCCATCCCCCGGCGGAACCAGTTGGGCATGTCCCCGCTCACCTGGCATAGTTTTTCCATGGGCTTATCCTTGTGGGCCGCGCCCTGGGTGGCCCCATAGCCCAGCGCAATTATCAGCACCAGCTTCTCTCCCGGTCCCACTTCGATACGGGCCTTCTTTTTGGAGAAGGTCAGTCCTACCCAGCAGGTGTTCAGACCCAGTGTCTGGGCCAGGATCACAAGCCGCTCGCCATAGTACCCGGCCCGCTCCTCCAGACCGTCGTCATCCGGACCTACCAGCGCCAGGTAGTTGCTCACGCCGGAAAAGCTGCCGTACTTGGCAACGGCGCAGTCGAACGCCCCGGGCTCGTCCGCCACCAACTGGATATGCAGATCTCCCCCCCGATTGCAGGCGTCCACCTCGTTCCGGAGCTTGGCCAGCACATCCGCCGGGATGGGCTTGTCCAGATACTGCCGCACGCTGTGCCGCGCGCGCATCGCCTCCAAAACGTCCATGGTATTCTCCTTTCGCCTCCTTATAGCCTTATGATCCGTTTATAAACCGACGTTGATATCATGTCAACCGGACCGGATCCCCTCACGCCCGGATAAACCGGCTATCCGCTGCCGGCGAAGTATCGTCGGACATGTACCGCTCCACCCGCATGTGCAGGTCGTACTTCTCCCGCAGGGTCGCGATCCGGCCCATCATGGGCGAGGCGTGGTGCGCGTCCAAAGAAGCCTGATCTTTCCAGCTGTCGATCAGCAAGACGGTATTTTCGTCGTCCATGGGCAAGAAATATTCATACCTGAGGTTACCGGCCTCCGCCCGGATATCCGCCGTAACGCCGCTTTCCGTCATCTCCCGGGCGAAAGCCTGGGCGCGGCCCGGCGCGCCGGTATAATAAATGTTCACGGTGATGGCCATTTCATATCCTCCTTATCCTGTCCGGTCATGACCAGATGCGGGCTGCGCGGCCTGCCCGTCAGACCTGGAACACAGTCCGGGCGAGGCGCCTGCCGCTCTCGGTCCGCATGTGCTTTTCGATGAACGCTTCCACGGTCTTTTTATCGTACCCGCCCTCGCAGGCGTTCACGATATAGTCCGCCTCGATCAGGATCTGATAGTCCATGCCGTCGATGCCGTGGAGGGTATGGTGGTGCCCCACCAGGTACGCCACCCGCTCGATCTGCGCCGGCGTCATGCCGGTGTCAGCCAAAAACGCCCGCGCCAGCGCGGGGCCTTCCTCCTCCTGACGTTTACCGTCGGCGCTGCCGTACTTCTCACGGCAGAGGGGACAGGCGATGTCGTGGGTGATGGCCGCCGCCTCCAGGATAAACTGGGTCTCCCGGTCCAGGCCCTCCAGTTCCCCGATCGTCTTGGCATAGGTCCACACATGGGTCAGGTGGCCGATGTCATGGATGTTTCCATTGGAGTATTCGATCATTTTCACCATGATCTCAGATACGTTCATGTTCACGCCTCCCTTTTCGCCAAGCACAGCGGTCCCGGCTCGTCGATCTCCCGTTCAACGCTCTGCCGGCATCGATAGAATTGTACCATCCCGGCCAGCCAAACGCAAGGCGTCTTTTCACAGTCGGGCAAAAAAACAAACGCGTCAGGACCCCGCACATCCTTTCGCATAATTTACAGTCATTTTATAATATCTTCCGGCGAAAGCACAAAAAATTGACAAAACGTCCTTCAAACAGTTATAATTATAAATAAGGATCGATAGCGGAAAGAGGATGTACAGCATGGCAACGGACAGGGGAAGCGAGGGCTATCCCGACAGCGATTTTTTGGAGTATGACGATCTCACAGATCCCTGGGATCTGCTGGGATTTGACGATGACCTGGATGCGGACGGTCTGCCGCCGGAGGAGGACGTTTTCCGCCCGGCCAGGACCCGCGCCGGGGCCCATCAGGCGGCGGGCCGCCGGGTATCCACCCGCCAGGAGCCGGTGAAGCGCCAGGCCGTAGTCAGAGAGCCTAAGCCGCAGCCGGTGAGCCGCCGAGCCGCGGCGAGCAGGCCCGCGCCGGAGCCGGCAAAACGCCGGGCCAAGGCCAGCGAACCTGCGCTGGAGCCGGAGCAGGCGCCCCCTGCGCGAAACGGAAATCACCGCCACCCGGTCAGCAAAAGGCGGCGGCGCAGAAAGATGGTCGCGCTCGTCATATTGCTCGTTCTGGCCGGCGCGGCCTATGTGGCGGCCAACATCGTCGTCGCTCGTGTAAAGGGCTTCCAGGTCACTTCCGCCAGCGCGGACCAACAGGTGCTGTCCTGGGAGAAGTCCCGGGGCGCGGACGGCTACGACATCTATGACGGCAGCGGAACGCTTCTCGCGGAAGTGAGCGCGGACAAGGACGCTCAGTACACCGTGGACGGTCTGCGGGGCGGCACGCGCTATACCTATACCATCGTGGGCGTGAAAAACTTCCTCGGCAAGCATTCCGGCAAGGCGGCGGAATGCTCCGCCTACACCATGCCGGAGACGGTGAGCGACCTGGCCGTCATGAATTCCGGTACGGGCGCGCTCCTCCGCTGGGAGGACAGCGGCGCCACCGGCTATGAGGTGCAGTATACCGACGGATACAGCCCGGCAAAAACGATAGAAACAAAAACCGGCGACGCTGAAGGACTCAGCATCCCCGATCTACAGGAGGGAGCACAGTATACGTTCCAGATCCGCAGCTTTATACAGGACGGCGAGTCCCGCGTCTATTCCGACTGGAGCTCCGCCGAGCCCATCACCGCGGTGCACACGGCGGATATGACCGGCGTCGACGTGGACAAGCCCATGGTCGCGCTCACCTTTGACGACGGACCGGATTACGGAGACGTCACCGACCGCATCCTGGCCACACTGAAAGAATACGGCGCTCACGCCTCCTTCTTCCAGGAGGGCGCCAGCGCGTCGGATCTGCCCGAGCTGATGAAACGCATCGCGGACGCGGGCCATGAGATCGCCTGCCACACCTACGACCACTCCCATTACGGCTCCGCCGTCACGGCAGACGACATCATCCGTGCCGACGACGCCATCGAACAGGCTGTGGGCAAGCGGCCCAGTGCTTTTCGCTCCCCCGGCGGGGAGACCACGGATCTGATCCGGGATATCTGCGTCAGCGAGAAGATGCCGATCTTCTATTGGAGCATCGACACGGAGGACTGGAAATCCCGGAACGCAGACTCCGTTTGCGATATCGTCATGAACAACGCCTCGGACGGCGACATCATCCTGATGCACAACGTCTACGACTCCACGGCCGACGCCGTGGAGCGCATCGTACCGTTCCTGGCGGAAAAAGGGTATCAGATGGTCACGGTCAGCCAGCTCGTGCAGGCCAAGACCGGCAAACCGCCCGTGCCCGGCACCCAGTATATCACCGCGACGAGCACGAACTGACCTCCATCCTGTCTCTTTTCCGGACCGCCTTCAGCCCAGCACGCTGCTGCTCATTGCCAGCGCGGCCGCGATGACCTGGTCCATGTCGTAGTACCGGTACTCGCCCAGGCGGCCGCCGAATACAACATTGCGCTCCGCCTCCGCCAGGGCCTTGTATTGCCGGTAGAGCGCGTTGTTTCGTTCATCGTTCACTGGGTAATAGGGCTCGTCCCCCGGCTTCCACTCGGAGCTGTACTCCCGGCTGATCACCGTCTTGGGCAGATCATTCCCGGCGTCGTCCTTACCGAACTGGAACCACTTGTGCTCGATGATCCTGGTCCAGGGCGTCTCCCGGTCCGTATAGTTCACCGCCGCGTTCCCCTGGAAGTTGGGCATGTTCAGCGTCTCGGTCTCGAACCTCACAGAGCGGTACTCCAGCGCGCCGAGCCTGTATCCGAAGTACGCGTCGATGGGGCCCGTGTAGACGACCCTGTCCGCCAGCGCGTCCAGCTCCGGCTTATGGGCCAGATAATCCGTTCCCAGGCGCACCTCAACGCCGTCCAGCATGTTGGCCACCATCCGGGTGTAACCGCCTATGGGGATCCCCTGATAGAGGGCGTTGAAGTAGTTGTTGTCAAAGGTCAGGCGCACCGGAAGCCGCTTGATGATAAACGCGGGCAGGTCTGTACAGGGCCTGCCCCACTGTTTTTCCGTGTAGCCCTTGACCAGCTTCTCGTAAATATCCGTCCCCACCAGGGAGACGGCCTGTTCCTCCAGATTCTTCGGCACGGTGACGCCGGCCGCTTTCCGCTGCCGCTCGATCTCCGCCGCCGCCTGCTCCGGCGTGGTCACGCCCCACATGCGGTTAAAGGTATACATGTTGAAGGGCAGCGAGTACAGCTCCCCTTTATAATTTGCCACCGGCGCGTTGGTAAAGCGGTTGAACGTGGCAAAACGGCTCACATACTCCCACACGCGCTTGTCATTCGTGTGGAAAATATGCGCGCCGTATCTGTGGACATGGATGCCCTCGATCTGCTCCGTATACGTATTTCCAGCGATATGCGGGCGCTTGTCGATCACGAGCGCCCGCTTTCCCTTTTCCGCCGCCTCATGGGCAAACACCGCGCCGTACAGTCCGGCGCCGACGATCAGATAGTCATACATACTTTATTTCACTCATACGCACCGCTCAAAGAGCCTCTGTATCCGTTTTTACATACTCTTGTGGTATTTCCTCCCGGTGAATTTCGCCTCCAGGAAGCCCCATATCTTCTTGAGCCAGTTCTCCGGCTCCATATGGATGTACTGGATCTCTTTGTACGGGATATCGTTTTGCAGCAGCCAAACGTCCAGCAGCCGCTCGCTCACCCGGCCAAACAGCCGCGCCTCAAAGGGGGTCATGCCGACGGTATCCACCCGTTTTTCCAGCTCGAACAAAATGTCAAATAGCCACCTGCAATACCGGTCGAGAAGCTCCCGCTTCATAATGAGCATGTTGAACATATGGGCGCTGCGCATGTTCATCACCCGGTCAAAGCTGCCGAGATACTCCGGGCACCGCTCCGCGATGATCTGCCGCGTCATATCCAGATGGGCCCCGTCGTTGGTGTGGGCGTAATGGCTGTAGATCGTCTCTATATAATATTTCCGCTTTTTGGGCACGACCACATCCACCCGCCGCAGGATCGGCTCAAGCTGGGAGCGGGTCAGAACGCTTGACTGTTTATCATCCCCGCGCTTCACGGAAAAATGACGCCGGTAATGCACCAGACCGATGTAATCCGCCTGAAGATTTTTCCAGGCCCAATACAGACCCGTCAGCTCGCTAAAGTTACTGTTTTTCTCGCTGATGTTCTCACCCGTGTCATCGCCGGCAAAGCCAATGCTCTCTTTTCCCGCCTTCCCTACCTGGAGCGGCAGATACATATCGTCCCGCGGCATCCAAAAGGTCCTGTGGGTGGCAACGATGATCTTTATGTCCATAACTCCCCAGCCTTTACCAGATGGCCTATCAAAACCACGCCCATAAGAAATACCGGCTGACAATGGCCATTATTACCTATTTACAATTATAGTTCCTATACGACATTTCTGCAAGTACAATATGTACATCCATATCGTTTCATTTCATTACATCACGAAAGACCCTGCCGTACCGGTCCGTCCCACCGCCGCTTGGGACCGGCATACCCTTTCCCGGCCCGTCAGGGCCGGGCCCGGAGCTGCCAGAAGGCCACGGCGCCGGCGGCCGCAACGTTCAGCGAGTCCACGCCGTTTCGCATCGGGATGCGCACCGTCCAGTCGCAGCCCGCTATGGTCCGCCTGGCCAGGCCGTCGCCCTCGGCCCCCAGCACCAGGGCCAGCCGTTCCGCCCCCGACAGGACAGCGTCGTCAATATCCAGGCTCTCCTCCTGCAGGGCCAGCGCGGCGGTCCGAAAACCCAGGGCCCGGAGCCGGGCAAGGCCCCCGCCTGGCCAGTCCTCCACATAGGCCCAGGGCACCTGCAGCACCGTGCCCATGCTGACCCGCACCGCCCGCCGGTTCAGCGGGTCGCAGCAGGTCTGGCTCAGCAGCACGCCGTCCACCCCCAGCGCCGCGGCGGAACGGAAAATGGCGCCCACGTTGACCGCGTCCACGATCCCCTCCAGCACGGCGATCCGCCGTGTCCCGGCGGCGCAGACCCGCTCCAGATCCGTCGGCAGAGGCCGGCGCATGGCGCACAGCATCCCCCGGTTCACCGGATAGCCGGTGAGCTTTTCCAGCACGTCCCCATCTCCGGTGTAGACCGGCGTATCCGGGCAGCGGTCCATGAATTCCCGTCCCTGCCCCCGGATATGCCGCCGGTCCATAAGAAAGGACAGAGGCTCATATCCCCCATCCAACGCCACCCGGATGACCTTCGCGCTCTCGGCGATGAACACGCCCATCTCCGGCTCCCGGCGATTTCTGAGCTGGGCCTCCGTGAGCCGTTCATATACGTCCAGCGCGGGGTCGGCCAGATCCGATATCTCTACAATGTTCCCCATCCGGCTCACCTCGCCCGGCCCGTTATCTCTCCAATGGCTGCTGCCACAAGCGGGCAAGCCATCCGATACCCCGCGTCGTTTGGATGGAGCCCGTCGTCGGTATAGCGCTCGTCCAGCCGCCCGTCGGCGGTGCACAGGGCACTGTACACGTCCACATACCGGCAGTTCAGCTCCTCTGCAAGAGCCTCCAGCCGGCCGTTGACGGCCCGGATGTGGCCCGTATAATACAGGTCCTCCCCCTCCATCACGGGATAGATGGACTGCAATATGACCGCCGTCTCCGGCAGCGTCCGCCGGACGCCCTCCACGATAGCACGCATATTGTCCACCACCTGGTCGTCCGGATAGTCCGAGAGGATATCGTTCACCCCCGCCAGCAGCACCAGGATATCGGGTTTATAGGGGGAGACGGACCGGTCCAGCCGGTCCAGGATATCCCCGGTGGTCTCCCCGGAGATCCCCTGGTTGACGGCGTTCAGGCCGGGATAATAGACGGCAAGATCGCAAAAGTCCGTGATGCTGTCTCCCAGAAACAGCGCCGTGCCGTCCCAGCCCTCCCAACTTTCGGGACCGGGCTGGGGCGGGCCAGACGGTCCCGTTTCGGTCTTCGCATCGCCCCGCGTCAGCATGGAGCCGGTGCACAGCGCCCCCAGCGCCACCAGGACGGCCAGGCCAAGGGCCAGTTTACTCTTTCCTCCGCTCATCCGTTCACCCCGCCGCCTGTGCTCGCTCAGCGGCTGTTGATGTATACGTCGATGCCCGCCGCGGCCCGCCGGCCGGCGGCCATGGCCCCGATCACGGTGGCCGCGCCGGTGACGGCGTCGCCTCCGGCGAATACGCCCACACGGCTGGTGGCCCCGGTGACGGCATCCGCCGCCACGCCCCCCGCCGCCGTGGCATTCAGTCCCGGGGTGGAGTCCAAAAGCCGCTGGCCGGTGCTGGCGCTGGCGGCGTTGACCACCGTATCCACCGCGATGACCCGCTCGTCCGTCTGGCTGCCGTCCGGCTCCACGCTCACGGCCCGGACCCCGGCCACCCGGCCGTCCGGCCCGGCCAGGATCTCCGCCGCCTCATGGTCCGGCAGGATCTCGATCCCCTCCGCCTGTGCCCGGGCCACGTCCTCTTTCCGGGCGTACAGGGCCTCCGCCGCGGCCGCCCGGCAGATGAGCCAGACCTGTTCCGCCCCATAGCGCACCGCGCTGCGGGCCGCGTCCAGAGCCATGTCGCCGCTGCCCAGTACCGCCACCCGCTTGCCCAGGCTGACGCCCTCGGCCAGGGGGAGCGTCTGATAGGCCGTGTAGACCCCTTTCAGATCCTCACCGGGGATGTTCAATGGCACGTTGACCCCGGCGCCCGCGCCGATGAACACCGCCTCAAAGCCCTCCTCAAAGAGCGAGTCGATGCTCCTGTTCTCGTCGATCTGCACGCCGGTGACGATCTTCACCCCCGCCCGCTCCAGCCGGGCGATCTCCTTTTCCACCACGGCCCTAGGCAGCCGGAAAGACGGCACGCCGTGGGTCAGCATGCCGCCGGGATGGCGGAACGCGTCAAACACAGTCACGTCATAGCCCCGGCGCAGAAGCTCTCCCGCGCAGGCCAGGCCCGCCGGGCCGGAGCCGATCACCGCCACGCTGTGGCCGTTGGGCTCCGGAGCCGGGGGCGCGTCCTGGGCCGTCCGGCCCGCCAGATGCCAGTCCGCCACGAACCGCTCCAGGGCGCCAATGGCCACGCTCTCGCCCTTGATGCCCCGGATACACTGGCCCTCGCACCGGTCCTCCTGATGGCACAGCCGCCCACAGACCGCGGGCAGGTCGTTGGCGGCGGCCACGGCGGCGTAGGCCGCCTCCATGTCCCCGGCGGCCACCTGGGCGATGAATGCCGGGATGGGCACGCTCACCGGACAGCCCTGCACGCACTTTGGCACCTTGCACCGCAGACACCTTGCCGCCTCGTCCATGGCCGTTTCCCGGTCATAGCCCAGGGCCACCTCGTCGAAGTTGCCCCGCCGGAGGGCGGGGTCCTGCTCGGGCATGGGATTTTTGTCCATTCGCATGTTCGCCATACTTCGATCCCCTTTCAGCGGTCCAGCGCCCGCAGCGCCTCCGTGACCGCCTCAAAACCCATGGCGCGGCTGGCCTTCACCAGCACCGCGTCGCCTCTGTCTATGAGCCGGGGCAGAGCGTCAATGAGTTCCTGCCGCTCCCGGAACCACACCGCGTCCGCTCCCGCGCCCAGGGCGATCTGCTCCGCCTCTGCGCCGCAGGCGATCACCGCATCGCAGAGCCTGGCCGCCAGGGCACCGGTCTGCCGGTGCAGAGCCGGACCGGTGGGACCCAGCTCCCGCATGTCGCCCAAAATAGCCACTTTCCTGCCGGGCAGGCCCGCCAGGCTCTCCAGGGCGCTCTTCACGCTGGTGGGATTTGCGTTATAGCAGTCGTCCAGGATGGTGATAGTGCCCGTATCCAGCACCCGGCCACGGCTGCCCACCACTTCATAGCTCTCTATGCCCCGGGCGATCTCACCGTCCGTCAGGCCCAGTTCCAGCCCCACGGCGGCCCCCATGAGGGCCGCGCTGACCATGTGGGGCCCGAAGGCGGGGATCCGGACTGGGATGCGCCGCTCACCGGCGCGGATCGTGCAGGTCATGCCCGCCGCGCCGTCCACTTTCACGTCCTCCGCCCGGATATCACAGTCTTTCCCCAGGCCGAACAGGACCGTGCGCCGGCCGAAATCGTGGGCCCGCAGCAACGCGTCGTCCCCGTTGGCGATGATGACGCCGTCGGGGCCCATTCCCTCCACCATCTCGCCCTTGGCCCGGAGCACGCCGGGCCGGTCCCCCAGAAATTCCAGGTGGGCGTCGCCGATGACGGTGTAGACGCCTATATCCGGCCGGACCATGTCCGTGAGCCGGCGCATCTCCCCAAAGCCGGAGATGCCCATCTCCACTACCGCCGCCTCATGGTCCTCCCGCAGGCGGAACAGGGTCAGGGGCACGCCCAGCTCGTTATTGAAGTTCTTTTCCGTCTTCAGGGTGTGAAGCCGCTGGCCCAGCACCGAGGCGATCATCTCCTTGGCGGTGGTCTTGCCCACGGAGCCGGTCACGCCGATGAAGGGGATGGAAAACTGCCGGCGGTACCAGCCCGCCAGGGTCCGCAGAGCAGCCTGGGTGTCCTCCACCCGGAACTGAGGCACCGTCGCGTCCACGAACCGCTGGCACAGCACGCAGGCCGCGCCCTTTTCGGCGGCCTGACCGATGAAGTCGTGTCCGTCCACCCGGGCCCCGGGGATGGCCGCGAACAGGCACCCGGGCCAGATGGCCCGGCTGTCGGTGGTCAGGCCGGTGAGTTCGCCAGCCGGCAGCGCGCCCCGGACCTCTCCGCCTGTGACGGACGCCACAACGGCGGGCGTCAGATCTTTCATACGTCCCGTCTCCATCACTGGTACTTCTTCATGGACGCGTCGATAAGCGCCTGGCACAGGGTCCCGTAGTCCATGCCCATGGCCCGGCCCATCCGGGGGATCAGGCTGGTGGGGGTCATGCCAGGCAGGGTATTGGCCTCCAGACAGTAAAATACCCCGTCCCGGCCCATGATGAAGTCCACCCGACCGTAGGCCTCCAGATGCAGGGTCTCATAGGCCCGCTCCGCCAGGGCCTGGATGGCGGCGGTCTGCTCCGCCGTGATGGGCGCGGGGCAGGGTTCGTCCGTCATACCGGGCTGGTACTTGTTTTTGTAGTCGTAAAATCCGCTCTTGGGGATGATCTCCGTCACGGGCATGGCCTTGCCGTCCAGCACCCCCACGGTCAGCTCCCGGCCGTCGATGAAGCTCTCCGCCAACACGCTGTCCTCGTATTGAAACGCCAGCGCCAGGGCCGCGTCATATTCCTCCGGGTCCCGGACGATGGTGGTGCCCACGCTGCTGCCCCCGGAGCAGGGCTTCACCACGCAGGGGAACGGGGGCTTTTTCGCCGGGGTATGTCCCTTGCGGACGGTGACGCTCTCCGCCACCGGCACTCCCGCCTCCCGCAGCAGGGTCTTGGAAAGGCTCTTGTTCATGGCGATGGCGCTGCCCAGATAGCCGCTGCCGGTGTAGCGCACGCCGTTGATGTCGAACCAGGCCTGGAGCTTGCCGTTCTCCCCCTCCTCGCCGTGCAGGGCCAGAAAGGCGATATCCGCCGCTTGGCATATCTCCAGCACATGGGGGCCCACCAAGCCCTGGCCGGGGCGCATGGCCCGGACCGCCGCCAGATCGGGAGCGTCCTCCCCCACGGCAAAATCGCTGGGACGGTCCTCTGCCGTGAATACGTCCTCCACCGCCGCGAAGGGCTCCGTCCAGCCCAGAAACAGGTCCACCAGCGCCACCTGATGGCCCTTGCCCCGCAAGGCTCCGGCGATACCCACACCGCTGGACAGGGACACATCCCGCTCGTTGGACAGACCTCCGCATATGACCGCTACCTTCATCCCATCACTCCTCCCCAGGAAAGAAAAACTTTTGCTTTTCCGGTATTTTAACATATACGGCCGATTTGCGCAATTATGTTGTTATTTTTCCAAAACCGTGCTAAAATGATCGATAACAATCGAGGGGGATCATCCACATATGCCATACATCGTCATCGACCTGGAATGGAACCAGGCCATGAGCGCGAAATCGTCCGTATTCAACCATCTTCCCATTCACCTGCGGGGGGAGATCATCCAGATCGGCGCGGTGAAGCTGAACGAGGACTTCACACCCGGGGAGGAATTCCAGTGCGACGTGAGCCCGGTCTGGTTCAAGAAGATGCATTACAAGGTCAAGAAGCTGACGGGCTTTGACAACGCCCGTCTGGCCCACGGCGACTCCTTCCCGGCGGCCATGGAGAAGTTTCTGGCCTGGTGCGGCCCGGACTGCACCTTCATGACCTGGGGCTATGACGACAGCGGCATCATGGAGCAAAACTGCATCATCCACGACCTGGACATCGACTGGATGGGTCAGTGGATCAACCTGCAGCTGATCTACAACATGCTCACCGAGGACACGGACCACAACCAGAAATCCCTGGAGACGGCCATGGAGCACTTCGGCATCGAGCAGACCCGGGTGGCCCATGACGCCCTGGGCGACGCCTACAACACGGCTTTGGTCTGTTCCCGGCTGGATATGGCCCGGGGCCTGGCGGGATACGGGGATCTGGTCCATCACCTGTCCCGCCGCACCCACGGGGGCGGCGGCCAGGACGGGCCCGAGCCCATCGAGCACACCGTCTCACCTGTCTACGATACCCGGGAGCAGCTCTGGGAGGCCGTGGACCAGTCCCAGGCCGTGTGCCCTGTCTGCGGCAAGGCGCTGGAGCGGAGCCGCTGGGTCAGTCAGGGCGACCACCGGTATATGTCCCTGGCCACCTGCGACGAGCACGGGTCCTATCTCTGCCGGGTCCGGCTGCGCCATGAGGAGATCGGCGGGTGGTTCGCCAATCGCCTGCTCTACCAGGCGGACGAGGAGATGGTCAACAGCTTCCATGACCGCCAGGCCCGGCCCCGTCGGCGCAGACGCCGGGGAAAGAAGCAGGCGTAAAGCGGAGTCATGATCGGACTGGGTACCATTCTCAACGTGGCCGGCATCCTGGCCGGCGGCCTGCTGGGCGCCGTTTTCGGGCGCTTTCTGCCCCAGCGGTTTCAGGACACTTTGAACAGCGCCTGCGGCGTGTGCGTGCTGTTTCTGGGCATCGCCGGGGCCATGGAGGGCATGCTCACCCTCCGGGACGGGGCGCTGGTCAGCGGCGGGTCCATGCTGATCATCCTCAGCCTGGTGCTGGGGGGCCTGGCGGGCGAGCTTTTGAACATCGACAGCGCCTTTGAGCGCTTCGGCCAGTGGCTGAAGATCAGGACCGGCAACGCCAAGGAGCAGCGCTTCGTGGAGGGCTTCGTCACCGCCTCCCTCACCGTGTGCATCGGGGCCATGGCCGTGGTGGGCGCCATCGAGGACGGCATTTTCGGCGACTGGTCCATCCTGGCCACCAAGGCCGTGCTGGACCTGATCATCGTGATGGTCATGACCTGCTCCCTGGGCAAGGGCTGTCTTTTCTCCGCCATCCCGGTAGGGCTTGTGCAGGGCCTTATCACGGTGCTGGCCCGGCTCATCAAGCCGGTGATGACCGACGCGGCGCTGGCCAATCTCTCGCTGGTAGGCTCCGTGCTCATCTTCTGCGTGGGCCTGAACCTGATCTGGGGCAAGAAGATCCGGGTGGCCAACCTGCTGCCTGCCATCCTCATCGCCGTGGCGGCGGCGTTCCTCCCTATTTGAATCGGACAAAAGTCAAAGCGGCAGCCCGTGGGCTGCCGCTTTTGTATGTCTGTGTCTTTACGCTCTGGGATGGGCCTTGTTGTACACGTCCTTCAGCTGTTTTTTCACCAGCTGGGAATAGATCTGAGTGGAGCTGATATCCGCGTGGCCCAGCATCTCCTGGATGGAGTGCAGGTCCGCGCCGTTTTCCAGCAGATGGGTGGCAAAGCTGTGGCGCAGGGTGTGGGGCGTGATGTCCTTTTCGATGCCCGCCTTCATCTGATAGCTTTTGACGATCTTCCAAAAGCCCTGACGGCTCATACGCTCGCCGCTTACGTTCACGAACAGTGCCCGCTCCCCCGGGGTGGCGATCATCTCCGGGCGGATGAAGTCCACATAATCCTTTAACGCCTTGATGGCCTTGGGATACAGGGGGATCGAACGGACCCGGTTCCGGCCCCGGCAGTTGATGATGCCGGCGGACAGATTCACATCGGAAATGTCCAGGCCAATGAGCTCGCTGACCCGGATGCCGGTGGCATACAAAAGCTCCAGCATGGCCCGGTCCCGATAGCCCTTGCGGTCGGTGCACTCCGGCTGGGACAGCAGCAGCTCCACCTCCTGAGCCGTCAGGATCTCCGGCAGCTTGTGGTTGGCCTTGTCCGGCACCAGCTTGCCGGTGGGGGTGTGCTCAATGTAACCGTGCATCTGCAGCCACACATAGAAGTTGCGCAGCGACGCGATGGACCGGGACACGGTGGCGACGGACTTTCCCTCCGCCCGGAGATGGTCTATGTACTCGCACAGCACATCCTCGCTGGCCGCGACATAATCCCCCTCGTCGTTGGCGTCCAGATACTCGCCGAACTGGCGGATATCCCGCAGGTAGGAATTGAGCGTATTCTTGCTGGCCCGCTTCTCGTCGGTCAGATAACGCTCATATTTGCTCAGGCATTCGGAATTTGTCACAGTGGCCACGCTCCTCTGCTGTCGCTTGACATAATTATCGTGACCCCAATATAGTACAAATTCAATTTGTAATCAAGTATTTTTCGCAAAAAATGTCATTTTTGTTACTTTTAACGGACCATTTTTGCGTAAATTTCTTAAATTAGTTACATTTTGTAATTTGTAAGATCCCAAAATCAGGGACTTATCCCCATTTATAGTATCATTGGTTACAATTTATAACGATATTTTGTGCTTTTGTTACTACTTATGTCCACCGGCCATACAATAACTACTTGTTATCAAAAGTGCCTAACGGCGGCGTTTTTTATGGCTATTTCGACGAATCCCCAGCAGCGCGCCCGCCAGGCACCCTATCGCCAGGGCGCCCGTCAGGTACAGCAGCCAGGGGCCGAAGGCGCATTTTCCCCCGCCCAGGGCGCAGCACAGCGCGGCCAGCGCCAGGATCCCCAGGGCGATAGCGCCGCCGGTGACCAAAGCCTCCCGGCCCCGGGCCCGGGCGATCACCGCCGTAGCGATCAGCACGGCCAGTCCCGCCAGGACCAGCGCGGCCGTCCGGCCCGCCGGCTCCGGCAGCAGCCCCGCCGACACGGCCCAGGCGGCCGGAAGCAGCGCCAGGGCGGTCATGACCAGCGCGGCGCCCACCCCTATGGCCGCGCAGACGGCGAAGGAACTCTTTTTTAAAAATGACATAATAACATCCCTCCAGGATCGAAGCTGTTCAAGCCTATTCCCGGAGGGATGAAATTATTTATCCTTTTTTCGCGATCAGTTCTGGGGCTCCTCGGTCTGCTTGCCCACGCTGGACACGGCCCACTTGGCCAGCTGCATCCGGACCCGGTCCTCGCTGGTCTCGATAATGATGTTGTTCTCACGGACGCTGACGATCTTGCCCATGATGCCGCCAATGGTGGTGATGGTATCGCCCACGGCCAGGTTGTCGCGCATCTGCTGGGCCTGCTTTTTCCGCTTGTTTTCCGGCCGGATCATGAAAAAGTAGAACACGCCGATCATGACCACCAGCATGACGATCATGCTGATGCCGCCGCCGGCGGCGGTAGCGGTCCCATCAGCGGCGGCGCCGGTGGTATCGGCCGCCAGGCACCCGGACAGCAGAAAAACGGCCGAAACGGCCAACAGCAAAAGGGCGCAGACCCTGAAAAGGCGGGATAGTTTCATTTGATTACCTCCAAAATAGTTGCCTCTATTATATAGTTACTCATATCCTCATGTCAAGAAGTTTGGCATATTTTGCCCGATAGGCGGCAAAAGTCCCTTCCTCCAGGGCCTGGCGTATCTCCGCCAGCAGGGTATTATAAAACCACAGGTTGTGCATCACCGCCAGCCGCAGGCCCAGTGCCTCCTCCGCCTTAAAGAGGTGGCGGATATAAGCCCGGCTGTACCGGCGGCATACGGGGCAGCCGCATGCGGGGTCGATGGGGCTCTCGTCCCGGGCGTATCTCTCGTTTTTCATGTTGATGATCCCCTGTTTGGTGAACAGGTGCCCGTGCCGGCCGTTCCGGGCGGGCATGACGCAGTCGAACAGGTCCACCCCCCGCCAGACGCCCTCGATGATGTTGCCGGGGGTCCCCACGCCCATCAGGTACCGGGGCCGGTGGTTGGGCATGTGCTCCTGGACCAGCTCGATGGTGTCGTACATCTGCTGGTGGGTCTCCCCCACCGCCAGGCCGCCGATGGCGTAGCCGGGCAGGTCCAGCTCCGCGATGGCCTTCATGTGCTCCACCCGCAGATCCGGGTAGATACCACCCTGGTTGATGCCAAAGAGCATCTGGCCGGGATTCACCGCGTCCGGCTCGGCGTTATATTCCGCCAGGGCCTTTTTGCACCGGACCAGCCACCGGTAGGTCCGCTGGTTGGCGGCCTCGAAGTACTCCCGGGGGGAGGGTATCTTCACGCACTCGTCGAAGGCCATGGCCACGTCGCTGCCCAGATTGGCCTGGATGCGCATGCTCTGCTCCGGGCCGATGAACAGCCGCCGGCCGTCCACATGGCTCTGGAAGGTCACGCCCTCTTCCGTCACCTTGCGCAGCCCCGCCAGGGAGAACACCTGAAAGCCGCCGCTGTCGGTTAGGATGGGGCCGTTCCAGCCCATGAATTTGTGCAGGCCGCCCATCTGCTTTATGAGCTCGTCCCCGGGCCGGACATGCAGGTGGTAGGTGTTGGAAAGCTCCACCTGGCAGCCGATATCCTCCAGGTCCTTTGCGGACAGGCCCCCCTTGATGGCGGCCACGGTCCCCACGTTCATGAAGGCCGGCGTCTGTACGGTCCCGTGGGGGGTGGTGAACTCCCCCCGCCGGGCATGACCCTCGGCCTGTTTCAACAGTTTATACATAAATCCCTCTCAGATCGTCATAAGTATGGTATAGCCGCGTCACTTTCCCGCCTTTGGTACCGCAATGTTTTTATTCCTCGCGACAGGCGCGATCATCACGCGCCCCGTCCCTCGGTAGACATTTACGAGCCCCTCTCCGGAGGCGGCAGAACCCACCAGCGTTTTTGTCGTCCGCTCAACGGTGAACTCCAGCGAGCTGGACCATGCTATCGCCATATTTCCGTCGATCCTGAGCTCGTCTTTTACCAGATCAACAACAACCAGTTCTTCGGATGGGACAGGGCTCTCCAGTACGGCGATCCCTTCTCCAACAAGCGCGGTATTGAACAGACCCTCATTTCCCAAGATCGCCGAGGACAGCGAACTTCTGGCGGTGACCTTCATCCCCACGGAATCGTCGCAGGCCAGGAACATCCCGTCCTCGATCACCATGCTCCCATCCCAATCCGCCAGGTCCTCGAACAATATGTACCGGTAGGTAGGCTCCAATACCAGCAGGCCGGTCCCCTCGTACCGCGGCTTTATGGCCGTCTCGCCAGTGACCTTACTGCCGACGAATTTTCTCATGAGATCACCGGCTCCATTGATATTCGTCGCGGCGCGCAGCTTACCGATCATCATCTGCATAGCGCCTGCCTGTACAATAACGCCTCCGTCATTATTCAGTCGGGCGATCACCTGTTTTTTGTGTACATTCATTTTTGCCGCGAAGAACGCCGCTCCCGCCGTTTCCGGCGTAACAGATATATCCTTTCCATATTCCAACAGATAAAACCGCCCCGCGTTCGCAACGATCTCGTGCGCGTCAGATGCCTTGAACAGGTTTGTCTTTATCATATCCCCACCCCCGTCGTCCGATCAAATGAGATATATTGCGATCATACCATGTCGCGCGGTTCCGGGGAGCCTTTCAATGCTACCCCTTACATATTACATCGTATCTCCAATGAACATCGCATCCCCAAAGGAGAAAAACCGGTACTCCTTTTCTATGGCCTCGGCGTAGGCGTTCAGGATGTTCTCCCGGCCCGCCAGAGCGGAGACCAGCATCACCAGCGTGGAGCCGGGCAGATGGAAATTGGTCACCAGCGCGTCGATGCATTTGAACTTATAGCCCGGATAGATGAAGATATCTGTCCAGCCGCTGTCGGCCCGGAGCACGCCGTCGTCTCCGGTGAAGCTCTCCAATGTCCGGCAGGAGGTGGTGCCCACGGCCACGATCCGGCCCCCGGCGGCCTTGGCGGCATTGACCGCCTCCGCTGTCTCCGGCGGCACGGTACAAAACTCGCTGTGCATCTCGTGCTCCTCCACATCCTCCACCTGTACGGGCCGGAACGTGCCCAGCCCCACGTGGAGGGTGACGAAGCAGACCTTAACGCCCATGCCCCGGATGCGCTGCAAAAGCTCCTGGGTGAAATGCAGCCCCGCCGTGGGCGCGGCCGCGCTGCCCGGGTGGACGGAGTACACGGTCTGATACCGCTCCGGGTCCTCCAGCTGGGTCTTGATATAGGGCGGCAGCGGCATCCGGCCCAGCCGCTCCAGCACCTCCAGGAATATGCCCTCGTATGCAAAGCGGATGACGCGGTTGCCCCCCTCGGCCACGGACTCCACCGTGCCGGTGAGCTCGCCGTTCTCACCAAAGGACACCGTCGCGCCGGGGCGCATCTTCCGGCCCGGCCGGGTCAGACATTCCCAGCGCCCTTCCCCCAGATCCCGCAGCAGCACCACCTCCGCCGCGCCGCCGGTGGCGCGCACGCCGATGAGCCGGGCGGGGATCACCCTAGAGTCGTTCAGCACCAGGCAGTCCCCGGGCCGCAGATAGTCCGGCAGGTCGTAAAAATGACGGTGCCCGGTCTGGCCGGTGCGCTTGTCCAGCACCAGCAGCCGGGACCCGTCCCTGCGGGGGAGCGGCGTCTGGGCGATCAGCCGCTCCGGCAGGTCATACATGAAATCAGATGTCTTCAAGTGGCTTATGCTCCGTATTGCAGATTGGTCCCCGGGAAGTAGAAGCCCAGGATCACGTCGTAGGTCTTGCCGTATACCTTGGCCATGGCGTAGGCGCCCCACTGGCTCATGCCCACCCGGTGGCTGGCGCTGACCATGCCGGAATAGTTGCTGATCTCACCGGCCACCGCCGCCTCATAGGGGTCGGCCTTGCCCACCAGGTAGGGATGCGAGCCCCAGCCGGCATCGGCAGAGCTTCTGATCGTACCGCCGTTGCAGGCGGAGTAGCTGGTGACGCAGAGCTGGCCGCCGTAGGTGAGATACAGTCCTGCGGTGGCGTCCGCCGCCAGGTCGGAGTTCTCCCCGCCGCTGGTGGTCACGCCCCGGTAGGTCTGGCTGCCGTCGTTTGCCACCACGTCCATGCCGTAGGCGTTATACGCCCCGTTGACCATGGACATGATGTGGGTCCGGGCGGCCACCGCAGCCGCTTTCAGCGTCTCTATGGGCCAATAGGAGCCAAACTCATTGGGCAGCACGCCTTTCACGAAGTCCTCAATGCCCACGAAATTGATGACGCTGATATAGCCCGGCATACCGGCCGCCTGCCGCAGCTCGATACAGCCCCGGTAGGTCCGGGAGCCCGCGCTTGTATTCAGGGTGGTGGCCCCGCCGTAGGGACGCACCGCAAAGGCGTCGCCGGAGACTGTATGGCTCGCCCCCGCGCCGTCGATGGCGGTAAAGGTGTAGCCGTCGGTGGTAACGGTGACGGAGCCGCTGGCGGTACTGCCGCCGGCCACGAAAGTGCGGCCGTCCATATAACCGTACTCAAAGCCGGAGCCGCCCGCGTCCTGCAGGGTCACGCTGGTGGCACTGGACGTGAACGTGCCCGTGGTCACCAGGCCGGGCAGCCCCACCCGGATCACGCTGGCGGGGATGCTGACCGCGCTGCCCAGCTGGGTAGCCGGGACGTCCTGGGGCATTTCGCCGGACGGGGGCACGCTGTTGCTGTTATTATCCCCACCGCCGCCTTCCGTAGACGGAGGCGTGACGCTCTGGTCGGAGCCGCCCAGGGACGGAGCGCTCTGCACCCCGCAGGAGAAGCCGCCGCAGGCGCTGTCGAACCGCTGGATCATGGCGGCGGTCTCCGCCCGGGTGACGGCGTTTTTCGGATTGAAAGCGCCGGTATTGGTGCCCTGGACAACGCCGCTGCGCTGCATGGAATAGACGCTGTCCCTGGCCCAGGAGCTGATACTGCCGTCGTCGGTGAAGGTGGAGGCGCCCACGTTCTGCGAAAGCCCGATGCCCATGACGGAAGCGAACCGGCTCAGCATGGTGCAGACCTCCTGTCGGGTGATGTTCCCGTTGGGATTGAAAGTATCGGCGGAACCGTAGCCGGAGACCACGCCTTTCTCAAAGGCCCACACGGCATAGCCGGCATAGTACTTGTCGTAGGACACGTCGGAGAAGCTGTGGAAGCCGGGCGAGACGTAGCTGGCGTTTATGTATCCGTCCCCGGAGCCGGTGCCCACCTGATACCAGTCCCCGGACCGGCCCTTGATGGTCACGGCCGACCCCTGGCCCAGGACGGTGACCACGCCGGCGTTCATGCCCGCGCCGCTGCGCAGGTTCACATCGGAGCCGGTCACCTTCCCCGCCAGCCAGGAGCCCGCGTCCACATTGGCGTACCGGCCCAGGACCGTGATGAACATACCCCGGGTCATGGACGCGCTAGGACTGAAGGATGTGGAAGACGTGCCCTGGAAAAGGCCCTTGTTCACCACAAAGTCCACCGCGTTATAATACCAGCTTGAGGCGGACACATCCCCGAACGAGGCCGCCTGCGCCGCCGTAAAGGGCGTCAGGATCATGACCGCCGTCAGCATCGCTGCCACACCGGCGCGCAGAAAACGCTTTCTGCCTGTCATGGTTTTCCCTCCTTCCAAAAACCGTCGCATTGACGTGAAAAAAAAGCTATGGTATACTTATTTGGCAGTATTATAAACAAAAAATTACAAAATGTCAACAATATGTCACCAATTATGTTACCTAACACATAATTTTTCTTTTGGCATAGATTGATGCAGGAGGTCAAGGACATGGAAAAGCTGAAAGTTGGCGTCATTGGCGGCACCGGTATGGTGGGCCAACGCTTTGTATCCCTGTTGGCGGAGCACCCCTGGTTCGAGCTGACGGTCATCGCCGCCAGCCCCCGGAGCGCGGGCAAGACCTATGACGAGGCCGTAGGCGGCCGCTGGGCTTTGGAGACGCCCATGCCGGAAAAGGCAAAGGGCATCGTGGTGAAGAGCGCTGCGGACGACATAGCGGCTATCGCGGAGGAAGTGGACCTGGTCTTCTCCGCCGTGGACATGAAAACGGACCAGATCCGGGCCCTGGAGGAGGCTTACGCCAAGCTGGAGTGCCCGGTGGTATCCAACAACAGCGCCCACCGCTGGACGCCGGACGTGCCCATGGTGGTGCCGGAGATCAACCCGGAGCACCTGGCCGTGATCCCGGCCCAGCGCAAACGGCTGGGGACGAAGCGAGGCTTCATCGCCGTAAAGAGCAACTGCTCTTTGCAGAGCTACGTGCCCGCGCTGCACCCGCTGAAGGACGAGTTTGGGCTGTCGAAAGTCCTGGTATGCACATACCAGGCCATATCCGGCGCGGGCAAGACCTTTGAGACCTGGCCGGAGATGCTGGACAACGTGATCCCATACATCGGCGGCGAAGAGGAAAAGAGCGAGCGGGAGCCCATGAAGCTCTGGGGCCATGTGGCGGGCGACCATATCGAGAACGCAGTCGCCCCGTCCGTCACCGCCCAGTGCCTGCGGGTCCCCTGCTCCAACGGCCACATGGCCGCCGTGTTCGCCAGCTTTGACAAAAAGCCGTCCCGGGAGGAGATACTGGCCCGCTGGGCCGCCTTTTCCGGCCGGCCCCAGCAGCTTTCTCTCCCCTCCGCGCCCAGGCAGTTCCTCCACTATTTCGAGCAGGACGACCGGCCTCAGACGAGGCTGGACCGGGACCTGGAAGGCGGCATGGCCGTCAGTGTCGGCCGGCTGCGGGAGGATACCCAGTACGACTATAAATTCGTGTGTCTGAGCCACAACACCCTGCGTGGCGCGGCCGGCGGCGCGGTGCTGCTGGCGGAGCTGCTGCGGGCAGAGGGCTGGCTGGACCGCTGACCTCCTGACAGATCGTAACGAAAGACGCCGTGGACCGATCGTCCGCGGCGTCTTTGCTTTGGGAGGAAATATCTTTGAGATCGCCAATATTCACCGGCTCCGGCACCGCTATCGTGACGCCGCTGGCCGGCGATAAGATAGACTTTGACGCATTCGCCCGGCTCGTGGAAGCTCAGGCCGCCGGCGGCACCGCCGCGCTGATCGTCTGCGGGACCACCGGCGAGGGTGCCACCCTGTCCGTACAGGAGCACGAAGACCTGTTCCGCTTCGCCGCGGAAAAGGCGGCCGGCCGGATGAAGATCGTGGCCGGCATCGGCTCCAACGATACCGCCGCCGCCCTGGACATGGCCCATGTGGCGGAGCAGGCCGGCGCGGACGGACTTTTGATGGTCACGCCCTATTACAACAAGACCACCCAGGCGGGGCTCATAAAGCATTTCACCTATGTGGCGGACCGGACCAAGCTGCCCGTGATCGTCTACAACGTCCCCAGCCGGACAGGCGTAGGCGTGGCCCCGGAGACGTACGCCGTTTTGGCGGACCACCCCAACATCAGCGGCGTGAAAGAGGCTAACGGCGACATCGCCGCCTTCGCCCGGACCAAGGCCCTGTGCGGGGATAAGCTCACGTTTTACAGCGGTAACGACTCCGACACCGTTGCCATGATGGCCCTGGGAGCGAAGGGTGTGATCTCCGTGGCGTCCAATCTGGTCCCCGGCGCGGTGAGCAGGCTGTGCGCGCTGTGCCTGGCGGGGGACTTTGCCGCGGCGGCGGCCCTGAGCGAGCAGTACATGGACCTGTTCACCGCCCTGTTCTGGGAGGTGAACCCCATCCCCGTCAAGACGGCCATGGCCCTGGCGGGCCTGTGCGGCGACAGTATGCGCCTGCCGCTGGTAGCCATGAGCCCGGCTCGTCGGGAGGATCTGAAGAAAGTCATGGAGCGGCACGGGCTGTTAAACGGATAAGTAAATACGGCGGCCCGGACCTGAGAAGGTCCGGGCCTTTTTGCGTCAGGGATTCGTGCTGGGGCTGGGAGAAACCGTGTTGTTTTTGCCGCTGTTGGAACCGCCGTCGCTCTTGGCGTCGGTGGCGTCGCCGGACTTGTTGTTGCCGGTAACGTCGTTCACCACGTCCTCGCCGGCGCCGACCACATCGTTCACCGCATCCTCACCGGCGCCGACCACGCCGTCCACGGCGTCCTTGCCCTCGTCGATCACGCCATCAGCGGCGCTGTCAGTGGCCTTGGGAGAGGCCGAGGGCTTATTGGTCGCTTTGACGTCGGTCGTAGCCGTGGCGGCGGGGGTATTTCTGGTCTCGCCGCTCATATCCCGCGCGCAGCCGCTCAGCACTGAGATCAGCGTCAGGGCTGCCAGCAGGGTCGATAAGATGGTCTTCATCTTTCCGCCTCCGTAAAATCATATTGTACAGTCCTATTATGCCAACTTATCGCAAAAACTTTCATCATACAAAAAATTTTTACCTGGAAAAGCGATTGCAATGGACGGGCCGCTGTGCCATAATGTGCCCATGGAACGAGAACGGACATGCTGCTTCACCGGCCACCGGGCCGAAAAGCTCCCCTGGAAAAACGACGAGCGCGCCCCCGGCTGTCAGCGGTTGAAGACGGCCATCGAGGACGTGCTCTCCAGTCTTTACGCCGCCGGCTGCCGCCATTTTATCTGCGGCATGGCCACGGGCGCGGACATGTATTTCGGCGAGGCCGTGGCCGCCCTGCGGGAGGAGCATCCCGACGTGACGCTGGAGGCGGCGGTGCCCTTTTCCGGCCAGGAAAAGCGCTGGCCTGTCTTTTGGCAGCGTCGGTACTTCCGCCTGGCGGAGGCCTGCGATACGGTCACGGTGGTGCATCAGACCTACACGCCCACCTGTATGATGGACCGCAACCGCTACATGGTGGACCGGTCCGCCATCCTGATCGCGGCCTACAACGGCGCGCCTGGCGGCACCCAGGCCACCGTCCGCTACGCCCTCCGCCAGGGCCTGCAGGTCATCGAACTGCCGGTGGAGGACGCCCCGCCTCCGCTGGCTGAGCTCTCCGCCGGACCGAGGCCCAAATAAAAACGACTTGCAAGAGCAAGTCGTTTTTATTTGGTGGATTCCAGCACGAAGTATGCGAACACCTCACGGAAAAAAATCGGGGTCATCCGTCCCTTCTGCCGTGTCTGTATCGTCAATCAAACTGGCAAGCATTTTTTCTGTCAGGGGCGTCTTTTGAAGATTGGACCGGTCATTCATCAAATCGGCAATGCGCTGCTGATTTTCAAAAAGCTCCTTCATGTCAGCAAAACTAAATTCGCGGCAATCATCCGTGAAGTAGAACGTCATAGCCAGCTTGTCAGGATACACGTATATTCCGCTCACGAGGAAGTCCAGCAGCCTTTGTGTTGTCTGCGGGTTATTGATATCCCCGACATACGCCTCTAAGAACCGCAAGACTGTCTCCGGCTTTAGGTCGTACTTTTTCCTGTTTTGCTCGGCCAAGAGCGCGTCTCTCAACATGGATTTCTGATTTTCAAGCACGTTCATCCGCTCAGCTGTCGTAGCGGTGAAGATTCCCGCTTCGATTGCAGACATGATGTTGGCAAGTTTGGCCTCGACATCTTTTAGTTGTGCTTTGATGGATGCTTCATATGCGCCGCCGTCGTCGTTCTGAGCCTTATAGTACGCATATATCATGTCCTTCTCACAGAAAGAATTGAATCCCAAAAGCAAGAATGATTTGAATCGGGCCGCCATGATAGGGCGTGAATTTGCGGAGAAAATCGCTCCCGGACATCAGGCTGTTGTTGCCGTCCAGACGGATGGAAAAGGCGGCAAGGTTCACGTTCATATTGCGGTCAATGACGCTCGGACAGTAGATACACGAGGGCTGCCCGCTACCGCATATTGGTTCTGGAAATTCAAAGAGAAAGCTAACGAGATATGCAAGCAGTTTTTCAATTTGGACTTTGGCGCGGATGCCGACGATAAAGAATCGCAGTATGAGCGTGAAGCTCTTGGCGGTAAGTATAGTTGGAAAGAGGACCTGAAGGAGCGTATCCGTGGAGCGGCTGCATTTGCGAAGAACGATGAGGAATTTCTGGAGGGTTTGAAGGAAAATGGCGTCAAAGTAACGCGGCGTCATGCCACTAAGACCCAGCCGGAATACTATGTTTATGAGCTGACGGATTACTCTCATTTTCCGGCTGATAAGATGCCAAAGCGGGCGTGTCTTGCGAAATCGTACAAGCTGGGTGCAGAGTTTGGTCCCAGCGAGATTCCGAAACAATACGGGACCTTCATGGATTATCTACCATCCGATTTTGTTATTCCAGAGCCGGTTAAAGTCGAGGATAAGGAGCCGAGGCAAGAGCAGAGCGCACAAGAATTGCGGCAGCGAAATGCTGAACGTCTGGCTGCTCTGGAGCGTGAGTATCGTCATCTTGTGAATGATGGTCACGGTGAAGATGAAGATTCGTATGGCCGATAATGCTCCCCGTTAAGGGGAGCCGGGTTGAAATAGAAAAATGGATGTGCAATAAAGAAAGAGCCTGTTGCAGTTTTGCAACAGGCTCAATTCATATTAGGCCAAACCAGCGGAACGCTGCGAGGATTGCTGCTTCTTTTTCGGGTTTCAGCTTGGGGATGTAATGCCCTTCTGCTCCCTCAAAGCCTTTGTACTCGTACTGAACAAGTCCGCACAGCTTCTTGGTCTGCGATATACTGAGATTGCTGACATGAAAGCCATAATGCTGTTTGACCCATGCCTGAATCTCTTTGTATGTGGCACGTTTGGTCTGTAATTGTGTTTCACCCTCATAGTCGTCTAGTTCGACTATGAGGGCGAACACATTGCGGTATACGCCCAAGCTCATATTGGACATGGTGTTCGTATACCTAACGTCTGGTGGAGCTGAGGGGAATCGAACCCCTGTCCGAAAACGCTTCAACGGAACCTTCTCCGGGCGCAGACGGTCATCTTGCGCTTACGCGCTCTTCCCCTTCCCGGTGCAGGCCGTCACGCATGACGGGTCAGGTAGCTTCATGATGCATGGTGCGCTCAAAGCTTTGCGCACGCACGGACGCTGCTAGTCGACGCCCAGGCCCCGGGCCGCAGCGCTCCCGGGCTGGACGGGCCTGCCTTAGGCGGCGGCCAGAACGGTGTTGTCGTTCTCAGTTAATTTTAAGGTTCCCGGTTTTATGGATGGCCGGGGCATCCGCCCGCTTATTCCGTCCCCACGCCCCCGTCGAAACCATTGCAGCCCCTCGTCGGAGTGCGCTCCGTAGGCCGGGATACGGCGCGAGCGCCATATCCCGGATACTTCGCGACTTCTCCTCTCCCCTCGCGAACAGCTTCGCTTGGTTCGCTCGGGGGCCCTTATCGGGGCGGAAGCGTCGATCCATTCCTCGGAGCACAGTATGAGAACGAACGTACAAACTATAAACTATATGAATTACGCCTTTTTACGCCTTTTTATGCTTTCTTCGGCTCGGGATAATCCTGGCCGAAGGTGTCCACCGTGACCTTTTGCATGACCTGGGGCGTCAGGGGCTTGTCGCCCCAGCCGGTCTTCACCGCGGCGATCTTATCCACCACGTCCATACCCTCCAGCACCTGGCCGAAGGCGGCGTACTGGCCGTCCAGATGGGGCGCGTCCTCATGCATGATGAAAAACTGACTGCCGGCGGAGTCCGGGTCCATGGCCCGGGCCATGCTCAGCACGCCCCGGGTGTGGCGCAGATCGTTCACATAGCCGTTGGCGGTGAACTCGCCGGGGATAGAATACCCCGGGCCGCCAGTGCCGTTGCCCTGGGGGCAGCCCCCCTGGATCATGAAGCCGGGGATCACCCGGTGGAAGATCAGATCGTTATAAAAGCCCTTTTTCACCAGGGAGATAAAGTTGTTGACCGTGTTGGGAGCGATCTCGGGGTACAGCTCCGCCTTGATGACGCCGCCGTCGTTCATCCGAATGGTCACGATGGGATTTTTCATGCGTTTGCCTCCTTGAATTTCCGATCCATCTCGCGGCGGGCGGACTTTTCCGCCGCGTCGCTGCGCTTATCGTAGAGTTTTTTGCCCTTGCACAGGCCCAACTCCACCTTGACGAGACTGTCCTTGAAATATAGGCTCAGCGGCACCAGGGCCAGCCCCTCCTGCTGGACCTTCGCCCCCAGCCGGACGATCTCCCGCCGGTGCATCAAAAGCCGGCGGTCCCGGTCCGGGTCGGCGTTGAAATAGCTGCCCTGCTTATAGGGGCTGATGTGCATCCCTTTGACCCAAAGCTCCCCGTCCTTCACCCGGGCGTAGCAGTCTTTCAGGTTCAGAGTCCCGGCTCGGACGGATTTGACCTCCGTGCCGGTCAGCTCGATGCCCGCCTCAAAGCGGTCCAGGACAAAGTAATCGTGACGGGCCTTGCGGTTTTCCGCGATCAGCTTCGTCCCCTTTCCTCTTGCCGGCATCGCTCTACTCCTTTCCCCGCGGGTCATTCAGGCCGCGCCGCATTTCTGCGGTGCAGTTGATTATACATCATTTTTCCGTTTTTAGCAATCATAACCAACGGGGACCGAAAAAAGTTTACAGATAGGCAGTATACCATGTCGCGCGGTTCCGGCGCCAGCCGGGAGCGCGACTGGTATCTTTCAGGTATAATAGGGCCAACGGCACTATTATACCACGCCGTCACCGCGAAAAATGCCGTCTCAGCACGCCCGCCGCGTCCCCGTCCGCCAGGCACATGCCCTGCTCCCTGGCGTGGATCTCCCAATCCGCGGAGACCGACCCCGCCCGGCCATACTCATACAACCCCGGCGTCACGGCCTCCTCTCCCACCGCCAGCAGATATCCGTCGTCCATTGCGTACAGGGTGTTCTCCCCGCCGGCCACGCCCAGCGCGCCGGATAAGAGCGTCTCCAGGTCCGCAAAATAAAAAGCCGGCCGCCGATCCCGGGCCGGACGGGCGATCACCAGCGTATCCTCTCCCGCGGCGAAGCACTCCGCCTCTACCGCCGGCCAGGGCGTCAGCCCCCGCTCCGCCAGCGACCGGCGTACCAGCGCCAGCAGCGCGTCCCCCTCCGGGACCGCCTCTCTCGTGATCCAGATGGACACAGCCGTCTCTGCCGCCTGCACCGTTTTCATTATGTACCGCCTCCCCTGCAGCGATATACCTGTACCGATTGTAGCACGAACCTTTTTCCCGCGCATGCATAAAAATGTGGTAATTTGCGGAGAGATGTGTTATACTGGTCATAAATTGTTGTTATGTAACCTTTTTGGACCTTATTTTGAGGGGAGCATAAGATGGACTACACGGAAAAAAAGCTCCGCCGGGTATGTGCCCACCGGGGGCCGGTGGTGGAGCTGACGGAGGATATCGTGGAGCTGCCGAACGGCGCCGTCAGCGTCCGGGAGGTAGTGCACCACCCCGGCGGGGTCTGCGTGGCGGCGGTGGACGAGGCGGGCTGCGTGACGCTGGTGCGCCAGTACCGCTACCCTTTCGGCCAGCGGCTTTTGGAGCTGCCGGCGGGAAAGCTGGAGCCGGGCGAGGAGCCCTTTGACGCCGTGAAGCGGGAGCTCAGCGAGGAGACTGGCCTGGAGGCGGACAACTGGACCGACCTGGGGTTTCTCTATGTCTCCCCCGGCATATCCACGGAAAAGATATACATATACCTCGCCACCGGCCTGCATCAGGGCAAGGCCCATCCGGATCCCAACGAGTTTCTGGATGTGGAAAAAATGCCCCTGCGGGAGCTGGCGGACAAGGCCCTGGCCGGACAGATCCGGGACGCGAAAACGGTGGTGGGCGCGCTGAAAGCCGCCGCGATCGTACTCGGGAATTGATTTTCCGGTGGATATGTGGTACAATGCTTCCTGTATTTGCCTGAGAAATACACAGGGCGTTTCCTCGGTTGCCTGAGCCTATATATGTTGGGAGACTGTATGGAAAAGTACGTTATTCAGGGCGGCAGGCCCTTGCACGGTTCCGTTGAGATATCCGGCGCGAAGAACGCGGCGGTCGCTATCATCCCCGCGGCCATCATGGTCCGGGGCGTATGCAGACTGGAGAACCTGCCGGAGATCAGCGATACCGATACCCTCCTTCACACCCTCACCTACATGGGCGCGAAGGTGAATATGATAAACCGCTCCACCGTGGAGCTGGACTGCACCCATGTACAGATGGACGTGCTGCCGGAGGACATGTGGGCTCGGACCCGGAGGATCCGGGCCAGCTACTACCTGATCGGGGCTATGCTGGGCCGTTTTGGCCGCGCCCGCACCACCATGCCCGGCGGCTGTAATTTCGGCGTGCGGCCCATCGACCAGCACATCAAGGGCCTCACCGCCCTGGGGGCGGACATCCGCCTCAACGGCGGCTTCATCACCGCCGAGGCCCGGGACGGCCGACTGAAGGGCGGCACGGTATACCTGGACAAGGTATCCGTAGGCGCCACCATCAACATCATGATCGCCGCCGCCACGGCGGAGGGCCGCACAGTCATTGAAAACGTAGCCCGGGAGCCCCACATCGTGGATCTGGCCAACTTCCTCAACTCCATGGGCGCGGATGTACGCGGCGCGGGCACCGACGTGATCAAGATCCGGGGCGTGAAGCAGCTTCACGGCGGCACCTACACCCTGATCCCCGACCAGATCGAGGCGGGCACCTACATGACCGCCGTGGCCGCCGCCGGCGGCGCGGTGAAGATCGCCAACGTGATCCCCAAGCACCTGGAATGCATCTCCACCAAGCTGCGGGAGATGAACGTGGAGGTGGAGGAGGGCGACGACTATGTGCTGGTCCGGCGGGACGGGCCTCTGCACGCGGTGAACCTCAAGACCATGCCCTACCCCGGCTTCCCCACCGATATGCAGCCGCAGATGACCGCCGTGCTGTGCTGCGCTCCCGGCGTCAGCGTAGTGACGGAGGGCGTGTGGAACAACGGCCGGTTCAAGTACGTTGCCGAGCTGAAAAAGATGGGCGCCCAGATCGAGGTGGAGGATCAGTCCGCTTTCCTCCAGGGCGTGGACCATCTCACCGGCGCGGTGGTGCGCTCCTGTGACCTGCGGGCCGGCGCGGCCATGGTGATCGCCGGGCTGGCCGCCCAGGGCAAAACCACCGTGGAGGACATCGTATACATCGAGCGGGGCTATCAGGACGTCGTTGGTAAATTCCGGTCCCTGGGCGCGGACATCCAATGTGTCGACGAGCCGGAGTTCGATGCTATGGACCGGGCTGACATATCCGCCGGCTGATGCGATTGGTGGTCTTTGCCAGCGGCTCCGCCGGCAACTGTGCGCTGGTGCAGGGCGGCGGCCGCAGCGTCCTGCTGGACGCGGGCATATCCGCTAAACGGATCCGCACGTCGCTGCAGGCCGAGGGCGTTGAGCCCGCCGGTCTGGACGGCGTCTTTATCACACACGAACACGCAGACCATGTCTCAGGGCTCGCTGTATTCATCAAGCAGTTTCCTTTGCCGGTCTATGCCCCTGGGACGGTTGCGGACGCGCTGCGCCGGTCAGTCCCCGGGGCATGCCCTTATATCCGGGACATCGAACCGGAACGGCCCCTGTCCCTGGGCTGCATGACCGTGACGGCCTTCCCCACCCCCCACGACACGGCCCAGAGCGTGGGCTACCGGATCGAGTCGGACGGGGCCGTTCTGGCCACGGCCACGGATACCGGCTGTGTGACGGACGATATGCTCCGTTACTTCGCCGGGGCGGATGCGGCTCTCATCGAGGCCAATCACGATGTGACCATGCTCCAAAACGGTCCCTACCCCGCCTACCTGAAGCGGCGGATCCTCTCGGACCGGGGGCATCTTTCCAACGCCGAGTGCACCTGGCTTGCGGCGGTGCTGGCCCAGCGAGGCACCCGCCGGATCATATTGGGCCACATCTCCAAAAACAACAACCTGCCCGGTCTGGCCCGGCGCACCGTCTGCCGGGGCCTGGAGGGCACCGGCGCCACGATAGACATAGCCCCGGAATACGGCCGGCTGGCGGTGGAGGTATCGCCGTGCTTCGCGTGAGCGTCATCTGCCAGGGCAGGCTGAAGGAGTCATACTACATCGCCGCCTGTCAGGAATACTTAAAGCGGCTTTCCGCGTTTTGCAAGGCGGAGGTCACGGAGCTTGCCGAGGACGGGGACGTGGCCGCCCGCATCCCAAAGGGGGCCTATGTGATCGCCCTGTGCGTCGAGGGGGAGAAGCTCTCCAGTCCCGCACTGGCGGCCCGGCTGCGGGAGCTTGCCAACCGGGGCGTGAGCCGGGTGTGCTTTCTTATCGGCGGGTCCGAGGGCCTGCCGGAGGACGTGAAAAAGGCGGCGGACTTTCGTCTTTCCATGTCGGACATGACCTTCCCCCACCACCTGGCGCGGGTAATGGTCCTGGAACAGCTATACCGGGCGTTTTCCATCAACGCCGGAACAAAGTACCACAAATAAGCGTATTGGCAAAGGAGCGTTGTCATGTCCTGGGGGTTGCACAGATTTGGAGAAGACTATGACGCCTGGCCCAAGGAGCCGGACGGGGAACCGGAGGAGCCGGCGTTTCTTCTCAACTGCATGCAGCTGGACATGCAGGCGGACATGACCCGCAATCTGCTCCAGGCCTACGGCATACCCAGTTTTCCCCGCTACCCCGGCGACGGTTCTTTCGGGAACGTGGTGCTGGGCATGAGCGGCAGCGGGGTGGATATTTTCGTACCAAAAAGCCGCCTGGCGGAAGCCCAGGAACTTTTGAAAGGAGAACCTGATCATGACGGACTACAGGAAGGAATATGAGCGCTGGCTGGACAGCCCCGCCCTGTCCGATGAAGAGTGGCGGGAGTTGGACGCCATCCGGGACAACGAGGATGAGATCAAAAGCCGCTTCCGGGGCCCGCTGGAGTTCGGCACCGCCGGACTGCGGGGCGTGATGGGCGCGGGTCTTGCCCGGATGAACATCCACGTGGTCCGCTGGGCCACCCAGGCATTTGCCTCGCTGATCGTGGCGGAGGGCGACGAGGCCCGGCACAAGGGCGTGGTGATCGCCCACGACTGCCGGCTGAACAGCCCGGAATTCGCCAAAGAGGCCGCCTGCGTGTGCGCCGCCAGCGGCATCCACGTGCGTCTTTTTGACGATCTGCGCCCCACCCCGGAACTGAGCTTCGGCGTGCTGCACTACGGCGCCACCGCCGGCATCAACATCACCGCCAGCCACAACCCCATGGCCTACAACGGCTACAAGGTCTACTGGTCCGACGGCGCCCAGCTGCCGCCCCACCACGCGGAGGCGGTGGCCCGGAACATGGCCGGGATCGACATCTTCAATGACATCTCCTCCATGCCCTTTGACGAGGCTGTGGAGAAAGGTCTTATCGAGATCATCGGCCCGGAGACGGACGAGCTGTTTTTGCAAAACGTCCTGGCCCAGGCCATCGATCCGGCGGCGGTGAAGGCCGTGGCGGACGACTTCCAGGTGGTCTATACGCCTTTCCACGGGGCCGGCCACATCATGGTCCCGGAGGCGTTGAAGCGGCTGGGTCTGAAGCACATCCATCCCGTACCGGAGCAGATGGTCATCGACGGCCACTTCCCCACGGTGGAGAGCCCCAACCCGGAGAATCCGGAGGGCTTCTATCTGGCGGTGGACCTGGCGAAAAAGGTCAAGAGCGACCTGATCATCGGCACCGACCCGGACTCCGACCGGGTGGGCGTCATGGCCCGGGGCAAGGACGGCGAATTCCACACCATCACCGGCAACCAGATGGGCGCGCTGCTGGCCGATTATGTGATCACCGCCCGGCAGAAGAAGGGCTCCATGCCCCAAAAGCCCGTGATATTGTCCACCATTGTGTCCACCAGCATGACCCGCGCCATCTGCGAGGCCAACGGCGTGGCCTACGGAGAGACCTTCACCGGCTTCAAATTCATGGCGGAGCGGCTGGCCTCCTACGCCGCCGCCGGGACTGGCGAGCAGTACATCCTGGCCTTTGAGGAGAGCTACGGCTACATGATGGGCGACTACGTCCGGGACAAGGACGCCGTCACCGCCTCCATGAT